>DASTAC010000064.1:0-33908 GCA_035713045.1 Steroidobacteraceae bacterium | reverse complement strand
CTGCAGCCACTCGACCCGCACACCCCGGGTGTCGAGCCGGACCGTGCGGTTGCCGATCCGCGTCTCGCGGCCATTCAACTGCGCTAGCAGGCTCGCGAGGTCGGGCGCGAGGAGGTCGACCACGTGCTCCTGCAGGGCCTGCGTCGCCGGCAGGCTGGCCGCGCCGCGCACGGCCTGCTCCGCCCAATCGGCGTTGCGGCCGCGCAGCTGCGCCAGGCCGCGGATGTAGGCGATCGAGTCATTGAGCACCTTGCGCTGCTCCGCGCTCATCGCCGCGCCGGAATCGGTGGTGTCCGCGTCCTTGCCGGCGGTCGCGGGCCCCTTCGCGGGCGGGGCCGGCTCGGAGCCGCCGATCGACACGGGGGTCGCCGCGCCGAGGTTGGTCGCCGGCGCCATGGCGGCGAAGTGGCATGCATAGAGGATGTAAGTGCCGGCGCTAGCGGCCCGCGCCCCGGGCGGCGCGACGTAGCCCACCACCGGCACCGGCGATGCCAGGATCGCGCTGATGATCTGCCGCATGGAGCTCTCCAGGCCGCCCGGCGTGTCGATCTCCAGGATGACGAAGGGGCTGCCGCGCTGCCGCGCGGCGTCGAGGCCGTCCCCGATGTATTGCGCCATGGCCGGCCCGATCGCCCCGCGGACCTCGAGGCCGAGCGCCGGCGCGGGACCGCGGCCCGCGCTCGCAGCCGCCACCCCCGCGGCCATCAGGACCATGAGCGCGCCGGCGATCGGGGCGCGAATCGATGTCGGCCTCCTCATCTGGCTGCCTCGCTTACCTCGGGCGCTTGCCTCGCGGGTCGCGCGGCAAGCCGGTGTGCTGGGTGCGGAAGGTCTGACGCGGACCGCGCGCGCGGCTGCCCTCGCTCTGCTCCCCGGTCCCGGCGGGCTGGTACGCCGGAACGAGCTGCTGCCTGCCGTTGCCGATGAGGTCGGCACGCCCCATGCGGCGCAGCGCCTCGCGCAGCGCCGGCCAGTTGTTGGGATCGTGATAGCGCAGGAACGCCTTGTGCAGTCGGCGCACCTTGAGCCCCTTGGGTATCCTGACCTCGCCCCCCGCGCGGCTGAGGCGCTTCAGCGGGTTCTTCCCCGAGTGATACATCGCCGTCGCGGTCGCCATGGGCGAGGGCAGGAACGCCTGCACCTGATCGGCGCGAAAGCCGTTCTTCTTCAGCCAGAGCGCGAGCTCCAGCATGTCCTCGTCGGTGGTCCCCGGATGCGCCGCGATGAAGTAGGGAATGAGGTATTGCTCCTTGCCGGCCTCGCGCGAGTACCGGTCGAACAATGCCTTGAAGCGGTCGTAGGCGCCGATACCCGGCTTCATCATCATGGACAGCGGCCCTTCGGCGATCGCCTCGGGCGCGATCTTCAGATAGCCGCCCGTATGGTGTTGGGCGAGCTCCTTCACGTACTCGGGCGACTCCACGGCCAGGTCGTAGCGCACGCCGGAGGCGATGAGCACCTTGCGGATGCCGGGCAGCTCGCGCACCTTGCGGTACAGGCGCACGAGCGGCCCGTGATCGGTGTCGAGGTTGGGACAGATCCCGGGGTACACGCACGAGGGCCGGCGGCAGGCGCTCTCGATCTCGCGGCTGCGGCAGGCGAGGCGGTACATGTTGGCCGTCGGGCCGCCGAGATCCGAGATCACGCCGGTGAAGCCCGGCACCTCGTCCCGGATCGCTTCCACCTCGCGCAGGATCGACCCTTCCGAGCGGCTCTGGATGACGCGTCCCTCATGCTCCGTGATCGAGCAGAACGTGCAGCCGCCGAAGCAGCCGCGCTGGATGGCCACCGAGAAGCGGATCATCTTGTAGGCGGGGATGGCGGCGTCGCCGTAGGTCGGATGCGGGCGGCGGCGGAACGGCCGCTCGTACACCCAATCCATCTCCGCCGTGGTGAGCGGGATGGGGGGCGGGTTGAGCCATACCTCGGTGTCGCCATGGCGCTGCACCAGCGCCCGAGCGTTGCCGGGGTTCGCCTCCAGGTGCAGGATGCGGGAGGCGTGCGCATACAACACCGGGTCCGTCAGCACCTGCTCGTACGAGGGCATGCGGATGACGCTGCGGCCGCGGTCGGCGTTCTTGACACGGCGCACGAAGCGCACGACGGAGTCGCCAGGCGCGGCGCTGGACGCGGCATGCGGCTCCGCCACCGGCCGCTTTCGCTCGGACTCCATTGCGTAGGGATCCGGGGGTGGCGCCACCGGCCCCGGCGCATCGAGATGCGTCGAGTCGATCTCGATCCAGCCTTCCGGGACCGCCCTGCGCGCGAACGCGGTGCCGCGCACGTCCGTGATATCACGAATCGACTCGCCGGCCGCCAGACGGTGGGCGATCTCGCATATCTGGCGCTCGCCATTGCCGTAGATCAGAAGGTCCGCCTTGGCATCCAGCAGCACCGAGCGGCGCACCTTCTCCGACCAGTAATCGAAGTGCGCGATGCGCCGCAGCGAGGCCTCGATGCCGCCGATGACTACGGCCACGTCCCTGAAGGCTTCCCGCGCGCGCTGCGCGTAGACGATCACCGAGCGATCGGGCCGCTTGCCGCCGACGCCTCCGGGCGTGTAGGCGTCGTCGCTGCGCAGCCGGCGGTCGGCGGTGTAGCGGTTGACCATGGAGTCCATGTTGCCGGCGGTGATGCCGAAGAAGAGGTTGGGACGGCCCAGCGCCGCGAACGCGTCCGCACTGTGCCAGTCCGGCTGTGCGATCATGCCGACCCGGAAGCCCTGCGCCTCGAGCACTCGCCCGACGATCGCCATACCGAAGCTCGGATGATCGACGTAGGCATCGCCGGTCACGATGATGATGTCGCAGCTGTCCCAGCCGAGCTCTTCCATCTCGGCCCGGGACATGGGCAGGAAGGGCGCCGTACCGAAACGGGCAGCCCAGTGCTTGCGGTAGCCGGTGATGTCGCGGGCGGGGTCCATGGCGGCTCAGTACAGAAGGAAAGCCTGGCGCTCGGCGCTCCAGGCGGCCTCGTCCTTCGCCGCGAGGGCCTCGAGGTCTGCGGGAGCGGCCGCCGGGTCGTCCACCCAGCGCCGCAGCCGCTCGCTGCCGTTGATCACGTCGATCGCGAGACGCTCGCGCTCGTACTCATAGGGGAAGTCGCGCCACAACGGATAGTCGGGCGCCAGGCGCCGCAGCGCCTTGAAGGCGAGCGCGATGAGTCGCCACGGACGAAATGTCTCGTGGTCGTAATAAATGGCGTCCTCGACGTGAAACTGCACGCCGGCGCAGAGCCTGCCGGAGTGCTTGTGGAACGTCGGCTCGAACCAGCACGGCCGGGGGCGGCAGCCGCGCATCCACGCCGGCGCCAGCTCGCGCATGGCCGCGAGCAGCGCGGAGACGTCGAGATCGGGCGCACCGAAGAGCTCCAGCGGACGGGTGGTCCCGCGCCCCTCCGAGAGCGTCGTTCCTTCCAACATGACCGTGCCGGGATAGCAGCGCGCCATCCACAGGTTCGGCGCGTTGGGACTCGGGTTGACCCAGGTGCGCCGCCCGATGGGCCAGCCGTACCCCGGCGCCGCGTGGGGCTCCCAGCCATCGAGCGCGATGACCTGGCAGTCGACATCGAGCCTCAGGGTCGCGACGAACCAGCGCGCCAGCTCCCCGAGGGTGAGGCCGTGGCGCATCGGCATCGGGCCCGGGCCGACGAAGCTCTCGGCGCCGGGCAGCAGGGACAAACCCTCCACCGGCCGGCCGATGGGGTTGGGACGGTCGAGCACCCATACCGTCTTGCGCCGCTTCGCGGCCTCCTCCAGCACGTATCGAAGCGTCGTCACGAACGTGTAGATGCGGCAGCCGAGATCCTGCAGGTCGACCAGCAGGACATCGAAACTGTCCATCATGCGCTCCGTCGGCCGCCTCACCTCCCCATACAGGCTGAACACGGGGATCTGATGCACGGGGTCGACGAAGTCGGCCGACTCCACCATGTTGTCCTGCTTGTCGCCGCGCAGCCCGTGCTGCGGCCCGAACGCAGCCGTCAGCCGGACATCGCCGAGCGTCGCCAGCGCATCGAGCGAGTGCACCAGGTTGCGGGTCACGGAGGCTGGGTGGGCGAGGAGCGCCACGCGCCGGCCGGCGAGCGGCTTGCGCAGCTGCGGCTCCTCGAGCAGGCGATCGATGCCGAACTTCATGAGGCGGGGTTCCAGGGAAAGGCGAGCTCGAGCGTAAAGCTGTCGGGGTGATGAAAATCCGGCCGCCCGGCCGGGTGGCGCAGTGCCCAGTATGACAGCCCGCCGTCCCTGTCCTCCACTACCGTACTGAGGGCGACCCGCAGACTGTCGCTCCCGGCCTGAGGCCCCACCGCGGCGCGATCCGGCTGCGGCAGCGCCCCGCGCAGATCGACCTCGGCCTCGAGCTCGAGGCGTTCCCCGGAGCATCGCACTGCGAGCCGCGCAGACCGCGCCAGCGGCGCCGGCGCCATGGCCTGCCGGTAGGACTCGAACCGGTACGCCGCCCATTCGCCCGAGGGCGAGAAGTTCAGCTCCAGGTACTGCGGCGATTCGGCGCGGCCGATGAATGCCTCGAAGCAGGTATGAGTCCACAGACGATCGGCTCTGCCGGCGCCCGGCACGGGCGCCGGCAGGCGCACCCGTTCCAGGTCCGCCTCCAGCACATACTGCAGCAGCAGTGAGCCTGGCGCAGCCGTCTCGGCCCGTGCGGCCAGGCGCCGCACCCCCGCGCGGGGAGTGTCGCGATGCGGCAGCAGAGCGGCGAATGGAGAGCTTCTCTCGAGCATGCCGCATGGACTCTACCTCGTCGGGCAGATCCTGCACAAAGCCAAGGCCCGGCTTCGCCGCTGCAGGCCGGGTCCGGCGCGGCGGCTACAGCGCTCCTACGGCGTACGCGAGCTCGATCCGCGCCAGCGCCTCATCGAGCACGGCGTTGTCGTGATTACTGGTCGCCTGGATCTCGAGCGTCACGGCCTGGAGCACCTGAGTGTTGGAGGCGAGCCCCACTCCATAGAGCTCGCGGGAGATGCGCAGGTTCTCCGCGGCCTGCGCCGTGGCCCGGCGCGAGGCGGCGACTCTCGCCTGCGCCGCCTTGACGGCAAGCCAGTCCTGCCGCACCTGAAGCTCGATCTGCCCGCGCAGGTCCGCGAGGCGGCTCCCGGCCGCGCGGCTTGCGCTGCGCAGCGACTCCGCCTCGTTGCGGGCCACGCCGCCGTCGAAGAGCTTCCAGGTGAAGCCGACGCCCACCATCGAGAAATTCTGCCGGTCGAGAATCTGGTTGTCGAAATGCGTATACCCGCCCGTAAGGGCGACGTGCGGCAGCCGGGTGGCGGTGACCGCGCGCGCCTGGGCGGCGAGGGCGCCCGATTGCGCGGCAAGCCCCTTGAGCTCGCTGCGGGAAGCGAGCGCCTGCCGCACCAGCGCGCTCAGCGGCTCGCCGATCAGCGCGGGATCAACCCCGAGCCGCGCGTCCAGATGCGGCGTGCGCCCCAGCGGTTCGCCGAGCAGGCGGTTGTAGTTGCCGAGTGCGTCCTGCACGGCGTTGGCTGCGCTGACCTGCGTCTCCTCGGCATTGGCCAGAGCCACTTCGGCGGCGAGCACGTCGCTCTTGGCCACCATCTGCCGTTGAAACATGCTTTTGACGTCGCTGACGTGCGCGCTCAGGCTCTTGACGCTGGCATTCGCCACCGCCAGCTGACTTTGCGCACGCAGCACACCCACGTAGGCCTGCGCCACCGCCAGCTTCAGATTCGCCAGCGTGGCCCGCTCCTGCGCCGAGGCCCCGGTGAGCGCCTGACGCGCGGCATGCATGCCAGCGGTGATCTGCCCGCCCGCGTAGAGCGGCACTTTCACCTGCACCGTTCCGCTGACGTACTGATCGCTCTTGAAGATCGGTCCCGAGCGGAACGTAAACCCCGGGGTGACGACATCCAGTGCCGGCGAAGCATTCAAGCGCGTATACCCGGCACTGGTGTCCACCGTCGGCCAGCGGGCGTCCCCCGCCGCGCGCAGGCTCGCCCGGGCGCCTTTGACGTCCGCTGCGGCCGCGGCCAGCGTCTGGTTGTGGGCAATCGCCATCCGCCAGGCCTGCTTCAGCGTCTCCGCGGAGGCGCCGCGGGCAACCAGGCCGGCGGCCGCCAGCGCGAGGCAGGCGGCGCTGCGGCGCAACGGCAGGCTCACCCTCATGACGCGACCCGCTTCAGCGACACGATGCCCAGAGCCTTGAGCACGTATTTCTCGTAAACCGGGGTCACGGAGCCGGTGCGCACCTTGCGCAGAAAGTACTTCTCGAAGGCGATCTTGGCGAGATGCACCCACTTGCCCGTCTTCGCCCAGGTGACGTTGCGCGGCGGGATCTGCGGCAGCGCGACGAAGGCCGCGCCCGTGTCGCCGAAATCGGCCAGACAGATCGCGTTCCAGGTGGCCTCGGCGGTCGCCGGCTTGCCGGCGAGCTCGGCGGCGATGTTCTCCGCGATCGCGGAGACCATCGACTCGATCATGTAGCCGGTCTTCGGCGCTCCCGTCGGCACGGGTGTCACCTCGACCGGCGGTATCGCGACGCACACTCCGGCGGAATAGATGTTGGGATACTTCCTGGAGCGCTGGTGCTCGTCGACGAGCACGAAACCGCGCGGGTTGCAGAGCCCGGCGACCGCGGCGACGGCATCCACGCCCTTGAAGGCAGGCAGTACCATCGCGTACTTGAACGGCAGCGCGTGCTCCTTGCGCGGCTTTCCCTCATCGTCGTGCTCGGTTACGGCCATCGAGCCGTCCTCGACCCGCGTGATCTTCGCGTTGGTGATCCATTTGATGTGCCGCTGGCGCAGCTGCGCCTCCATGAGCCCCTTGCTGTCCCCGACGCCGCCCAGCCCCATGTGGCCGATGTAGGGCTCGCTCGTCACGAACATCATGGGCACCCGGTCCCGCAGCTTTCGCTTGCGCAGATCCGCATCGAGGATCATCGCGAACTCGTAGGCCGGACCGAAGCAGCTCGCACCGGCCGCCGCGCCGATGACCACGGGCCCCGGGCTCGCCAGGAGCGCCTGGTAATTCTCGAACGCGCGGGCCGCGTGCTCCTGCGTGCACACCGACTGCGTCCAGCCCTCCTCGGGCCCGAGCCCGGGCACTTCGTCGAAGGCGAGCTTGGGTCCTGTCGCGATGACCAGGAAGTCGTAAGGCTCGACCCGGCCGCCGCTGAGCGTCAGGCTGCGGGCCTCCGGGTCGATGGCGGTCACCGGCTCGGCAATCCACTCGACGCCTTTCGCGGCGAGCGGACCGGTCAGCGCCACGCGCGTCTGCTCGCGGTTGCGCCAGCCGACGGCGATCCACGGATTCGAGGGTGTGAACTCGTGATAGGGCGAGCAGCCGATGAGTGTGATGCGATGCGCCTTGCCGAGCCGCTTGCGCAGCTCGAACGCGCAGGGTACGCCGCCCAGCCCCGCTCCGATGACTATGACCCGTGCCATGACAGCCTCCGGGAGAGGGAACCTCTCCTGCGATTGACCAACCCAACGGCAACCTCGGGGATGCGCCCGTCATTCATGGGCCAGCTCTCCGGCCACGCGCGCGGCACGGGCCTCCTTGCGCCTGAGATAGGCGTAATAGAGGACCGGGATCACGAGCAGCGTGAGCAGCGTCGAGACGAAGATGCCGAAGAGCAGCGAGACGGCGAGCCCCTGGAATATGGGGTCGTCGAGGATGAAGAGCGCCCCGAGCATCGCGGCGACCGCGGTGAGCGCGATGGGCTTGGCGCGGATCGCGCCGGCGCGCACCACCGCCTCCTCCAGCGTGAAGCCGTCGCGCACCGCCCCGTCGATGAAATCGACCAGCAGGATCGAGTTGCGCACGATGATTCCGGCGAGGGCGATCATGCCGATCATCGAGGTCGCCGTGAACTGCGCCCCGAGCAACGCGTGCCCCGGCATCACGCCGATGATGGTGAGCGGAATGGGTGCCATGATGATGACCGGCACGAAGTACGAGCCGAACTGCCCCACGATCAGCAGGTAGATCAGCACGAGTCCCACCGAGTACGCGATGCCCATGTCGCGGAAGGTCTCGTACGTGATCTGCCACTCCCCGCCCCACTTGATGGCGAAGACGTTGGGATTGGTGGGCTGGCGAATGAAGTGTTGCGCGATCGGCACGCCCCCCGGAGGGGAGTGCCGCAGCCGCGAGACGATCTCGAACATCCCGTAGAGCGGACTGTCGAGCCGGCCGGCCATGTCTCCGGTGACATAGGTCACCGGCAGCAGGTCCTTTTGATAGATCGGCTGCTGCAGCCTGCTGCGGCTTACGTGCACGAGGCTCGCGATCGGCACGAGCTCGCCACTCGCGGAGCGCACATCGAGCGCGAGCAGGCTCTGAATCCGCGCCTGATCGGCCACGGGCAGCTCGAGCCTCACCGGGATGGGCTCGTGCTCCTCGCCCACGTGCACGTACGTGGCATCGAGACCGGACAGGCCGATATCGAGCGCGCGCGTGACCTGCGCCTGCGAGACGCCGAGGAGCGCCGCCTTCTGCCGGTCCACCGAGACCACCAGCCGGGGCGAATCCGCAACCGTCGAATCGTCGACATCGACGATGCCCGGCGTGTGGTCGAACACCTTTCTGATCTGCTGCGCGAGGCGTACCTGCTCGGGGTAGTCGGGCCCGTAGATCTCCGCCACGATGGGCGCCTGCACCGGCGGTCCCGGGGGCACCTCGACCACCTGGATGGCGGCGTGATAGCGGCGCGCGACGGCCGCGAGCGCCGGCCGCACCGCGAGCGCGATCGCGTGGCTCTCACGGTGGCGCATGTCCTTCGGCGTGAGCTGCACCTCGATCTCGCCGAGCTCGGGACTGTGGCGCAGATAGTACTGGCGCACCAGGCCGTTGAAGGTGGTCGGTGCGGCCGTGCCCGCGTACGCCTGGTAGTCGCTCACCTCCGGCACCCGCGCGAGGACCCGCGACAGGGCGTTGAGCAACCGTGCGGTCGTCTCGACGGTGCTGCCGGCCGGGAGGTTCGCCATCACCTCGAATTCCGACTTGTTGTCGAAGGGCAGCATCTTCAGCACGACGGACTCGGTCACTACCAGGCCCACCGCCACCACGATCGCCGCGACGAGACCCCAGTACAGCCGGTGACGGCGCTTGCGCGCGTTGCCGCCGGCGAGGAAAGGTCCGACCACCCGCTGGAATAGCGGCAGCAGCGGCGGCGTCTGCGAGTGCTCGGTTGCCGACACGTGGCTGCCGCCGAGGAGCTTGCGGCACAGCCACGGCGTGAACATCAGCGCCACGCCGAGGGAGATCAGCATGCCCGTGCTGGCGTTGATCGGGATGGGACTCATGTACGGGCCCATCAGTCCGCCGACGAACGCCATCGGAAGGAGCGCGGCGATGACGGTGAAGGTCGCGAGGATGGTGGGACCGCCGACCTCGTCCACCGCGCGCGGAATCAGCTCGCTCAGCGTCCCGCCGCCGATGCGCATATGCCGATGGACGTTCTCGACGACCACGATCGCATCGTCCACCAGTATGCCGATCGAGAAGATCAGCGCGAACAACGACACCCGGTTGATCGTGAAACCCCACGCCCAGGAGCCGAACAGCGTGGCGGCGAGCGTCACGGTGACCGCCGTTCCGACCACGACCGCCTCCCGCCTTCCCATGCTCAGCAGGACCAGCAGCACGACCGAGACGGTGGCGAAGATCAGCTTCTCGATGAGCTTCATCGCCTTCTGGTTCGCGCTCACGCCGTAATCGCGGGTCACGGTGACGTGCACGCCGGCAGGGATATACGTGCCGCGCAGCTCGTTCACGCGCTGGATCACCTGGCGCGCGATCGTGATGGCGTTGGTGCCGGGCTTCTTCGCGATGGCAATGGTGACCGCCGGCGCGTAGGGAACCGACGGCAGGCCGCGCGCGGCCGCCGCCGGGCCCGTGCCGAACCAGACATAGGAGTCCGGTTGATCGGGCCGCATCGTGACATCGGCGACGTCCCGCAGGTACACGGGCCGCCCCTGATACACGCCGACCACCAGGTTCGCCACGTCGTCGCGGCCGGCCAGGAACTCGCCCGCCTGCACCGGGACGTCGCGGTCGTGATCGATCAGCGAGCCCGCGTGACGCACGAGATTGGCCGCCTCGAGTGAGCGGGCCAGTCCCGAGGCGGTGAGCCCGTACCCTGCGAGCTTCTGCGGATCGAGCTCGACCCGCACGACGCTTTGCGGCGCGCCGATCGTCTGCACCTTGCGCGTTCCGGGCACTCGCAACAGTTGCGTCTCCATCGAGCGGGCGACCTGGCCCAGCTGGTAGGAGCCGCGTGTCTGATCGTTCGTCCACAAGGTCAGGGTGACGATCGGGACGTCGTCGATCCCCATGGGCCGGATGAGCGGCGGCAGGATGCCCGAGCCCGCCGGCCGCCAGTCCTGATGCGAGTAGATTGCGTTGTAGAGCCGCACGATCGACTGGGTTCGCGGCTCGCCGACCTTGTACTGGACCGTGAGAATCGCCAACCCCGGCCGCGACACCGCGTAGATGTGCTTGATGCCGGAGATCTCCGCGAGCACCTGCTCCATGGGCGTGGCGACCTGGGCTTCGACCTGCCGCGGCGAGGCGCCCGGAAACGGAATGAAGATGTTGGCGAAGGTGACGTTGATGTCGGGATCTTCCTCCCGGGGCGTCACCATGAGCGCGAAGAGCCCGAGCGCGAGGGCGGCGATCGCCAGGAGCGGCGTCAGCTGGTTGTGCAGAAAGCGGTGCGCCAGGCGCCCGCTCACCCCGAGCCCTTTGCTCATTGCGCCGCGCCCGTATCGGTGGCGATGGGCCCGAGGCGCCGCATCGCGGCGAGCGGGTCGAGGGCGACCCGGTCACCGGGCCTCAGTCCCGAGAGTACCTCGAACTCATCGCCATAGGGCTCTCCGAGCCGGATCTGCTGCAGCGACGTCCAGCCGCCCTGCTCCACGAGATAGACGGCCGTCACCGCGCTGCGCCTCACGATCGCGGACGCGGGAACGAGAAGGCGCTCGCGCCGGCCGACCACGAGGCCCACTCTGACGAGCATGCCGGGATCCACGCCCCGGATGTTCTCCGGCAGATCCAGCCACGCCCGGAAGGTGTTGGACGGCGTGGTGGCTACCGGAAAGACCGTCACGCGGGTCGCCTCGATGCGCTGCCCGTCGACATAGATCGACGCCTGCATGTTGCGGCGGACCGCGTCGACGACCGACTGGGGAATGTTGACCGCTACTCGCAGATGCTGCAGCGAGACGCCGCTCATGAGCGGAGTGCCGGGCGCGACCGTCTCGCCCACCTGCACCAGCCGCTGTGTGACGACGCCCGCGTAGGGCGCCCGGACCTCGGTATAGTCGACGCCCTCCTGGGCGCTCGCCACGGTGGCCCGCGCCGCGCTCAGCTGCGCGGCGGCCGCATCCCGCTCGGCGGTGGCGCGGTCGAGATCCGCCTTGGGCAGGACCTGCCGGTCGAACATGTCGCGAATGCGCCGGTAGCGCGTCTCGGCTTCCGCCGCACGGGCTGAAGCGGCCCGCAGTGCCGCCTTTGCCTGCAGCAACGCGGCATGCTGCTCGGTGGCGCGCAGGCGCACGATGACGGCGCCTGCGGGAACATGACTCCCGACATCGAAATAGACTGCTGCGACGCGTCCCGCGATCTGAGCCGCCACCGTGGCATGATCGATGGCTTCGACGGTGCCGTCGAGCCGCCATTCCGCCGCCGCCCGCACCGGCTCCACGACCGTCGTTTTGAGCGGCGGCCCGGGCGCGGCGGCCGGCGCCTGCGGGGCAGGCTTGCTGCCGCAGGCCGCAATGAGCAGCGCGCCGGCGGCGCAGGTCGCGAACCTCGAGACGACTCTCATCGACACTCCTACCCGCGGGACTCTCTCCCGCGCATTGAGCAGTTTCGGCAATCCGCAGCCGCCGCCCCATTCGTAGCGGATGCAGCAGACTCCGCACAAGTACTTATCAGCAGAACGCGGCGCCCGGCTTGATCCCGAGCCTCTTCAGGATCCGCGCGAGCGGACAGAAGCCGGTGAAGGCGGACTGCAGCAGGTTGAGGCCCACGAAGCCGGCGAGCAGCAGCCACCAGGGGCTCACGAGAACCCCGAGCAGCAGGCCCAGCAGCACGACGGTCCCGGCAAAGGCGAGAACGATGCGATCGATGGTCATGGCGGCACTCCCGAACCGGCGGCCCGCAGGCCGTCCGGCATTTCACTGGACGCGAATCTTATATTAGTAATTTCTAAATTAGCAATAGGCGATTATACTCAGCGCGGTCCGCCTCCAAGAGGAGTGCCCGCTTCATGACCCGCACAGCCGAGAGCCCCTCGTGCCCCGGCACGCTCAGCCGCGCAGCCCGCGAGCTGTCACCGCATGCGGCTGAAGCGGCGAGCCTGCTCAAGGCGATGGCCAACGAGCAGAGGCTGATGATCCTCTGTCATCTGGTGCCCGGACCGCTGACGGTGGGCGAGCTCAACGACCGCGTGCGGTTGAGCCAGTCGGCTCTGTCGCAGCATCTGGCGGTGCTGCGCGAGTCCGGCATCGTGCAGGCGGAGCGCCAGGCGCAGAGCGTGCACTATTCGCTGCCGCCGGGACCGGTCATGAAGCTGCTGAGCGTTCTGCACGATGAGTACTGCAGCGCGCCCGCCGCAGGCGCCGTGCGTAGAAGTCCTGACCCCCCGCCGCCGCGACGCCCGCTCAAGCGCCGTGCTCGCGGGCGAGATAGTCATCTACCGGCACGCGCTGGGTGATTCGCCCGGCCTCCATCACCACCACCTCATCCACCAGACTCGCCAGACCGCTCAGTCGGTGAGTGATGAGCAGCAGTGTTCGGCCGCGCGCGGCTGCGTCCAATCCCGCATAAAGATCGCGAGCGGTGCGCGCGTCCAGACCCTCCGTCGGCTCATCGAGAGCCAGCACCGGCGCGTCCTGCAGCAACGACCGCGCGATGGCGATGCGCCGGGCTTCGCCGCCCGAGACCAGCGCGCCGGCCTCGCCCAGCACCGTGTCATAACCCTGCGGCAGGGACGCCACGAAGGATTCCAGCTGAGCCAATCGAACGGCGCGCTCGATCCTTGCGGCGTCGGCCTCCGGTGCCGCCAGCAGGAGATTGTCGAGCAGCGACATATTGAAGAGGAGTGTGTCCTGCGCTATCACCGCGATGCGGCGGCGCAGGTCATCCCCCTGCAAGGCCTGCAGCAGGCAGCCGCCAAACCATACGCGCCCGCTCTGCAGCGGATAAAACTTCAGCAATACCCCGAGGAGCGAGCTCTTCCCCGCTCCCGAAGCACCCACCACCGCCATGCGCGCCCCGGGGGCCAGCGTCAGATCCACGCCATCGAGCGCCCAGGGCGCATCCTCGGCATAACGCAGGCGCGCGCTCTCGAACACGATGGCGGGGGCCGGCGGCAGGGGCGGCGAGTTGCCGGGCTCCACGAACGCCGGTGACGCGTCCGCGAGCTCGAATACGCGCCCACCGGAGGTGCGCGTCGCCTGCCACTGCGCCAGAGCCTCCGACAGCGGCGCTATCACCTCGAACGAGGCCAGCGTCATCAGCGACAACATCACCAGGAGCGCCGGCGCCAGTGTGTCGCGATGCACCGCCGCGAGCCCGAGCGCCAGAACGCCGAGCAGCGTCAGTTGCGCCAGGACGGAGACGAGTCCCCCGGTGACCGCCTGCAGCAGCTCGACGCGGGTGCGGCGCGCGTCCAGCCTCGCGGCCAGCGCATCGACCCGTGCAGCATGCTCGGCGACACCGCCCCACGCGAGCAACTCCGGGTGGCCGCGGACCGCATCGAGCAGCATGCCTCGCAGCTGCCCCCCCTCGCGCACCGCCTGCCCGGCGTCACCTGCCGCGCGCCGCTGGATCCACGCGGGCAGCAGCACACCCGCCGAGAGGGCACCTGACAGCAATACCACCGCCGCGGCAGGCAACACGATCAGACAGAGGAGCAGGGCGGCGGCGACGCTCGCTAGCGCCACCGCCGCAGGAATGAGCACGGCCAGATAGAAGTGCTCCAGCGCGTCGATATCCGCGCGCAGCCGCGCGAACAGGTCCGCACTGCGCAGCGCCGACAATCGGGCCGGGGCCAACGGTATCAGGCGTCGAAACAACCACGGGCGCAATCCCGCCAGTCCGCGTAGCGTCGCATCGTGGGTGACGACACGCTCGCCATAACGCCCGCCGCTGCGAAGGATTGCGAACGCGCGGATCGTCGCCGCCGGGGTGAAGTAGTTGATCGCCGCGCCGCTGGCACCGGCGAGGGCCATTGCCGCGATGAACCACCCCGAGATGGCCATCAGCCCGATCGCCGCGAGGGCCGCGAGCAGCGCCAACGCAACGCCCCCGACCAGCCACGTCCGATAAGGATGCAGCAGGACCATCAGGCGCCGCAGTACGGGAGGCCGTGGCGATCGCCTCACGACTGCTGCGCCTCCAGCAGGGTGGCGAAGGCGCCTCCTGCCTCCGACAGCTCGCGCGGGGGCCCCTGCTCGATCACTCGTCCCTCGTGCAGCACGGCCACCCAATCCGCCGCGCGCACCGCACTCAGCCGATGCGCGACCACCAGCACCGTGCGGGTCGCGGCCGCGGCACGGATGGCGCTTTCCACCACTCTTGCGCCGGCGGCATCCAGGTGCGCCGTCGGCTCATCGAGCACCCAGACCCGCGCGCTCTCACGCAACAGCGCGCGCGTCAGCGCCAGGCGCTGCAGTTCCCCGCCCGAGAGGCCCAAGCCGCGCTCCCCGAGCGGGGTTTCCCAACCTCGCGCGTGGCGCGCCAGCACCGCGGCGAGACCGCTGGCCTCGGCCGCTCGCTGCAGCGCAGCGGCGTCGGCGTGCGGCGCCGCCAGCAGCAAGTTGTCGCGCACCGTGCCCTCGAAGACGTGCGCCTGCTGCGGCACCCAGGCCACGCAGGCGCGCCACTGCGCCGGATCGAGCGCAGCGAGGTCGCGGCCGTCGACGCTTATGCGGCCGCTGTCGGGTGCGGCGAAGCCGAGCAGCAGATTGAGCAGCGTGCTCTTCCCCGCACCCGTGGCGCCGACCAGCGCCGTCACCCGGCGCGGTTGCAGCGCGAGTGTGCAATCGAGCAGTCCCGCAGCGCGTCCGCGGTGTGCATAGCTCACGTGCTCAATGCGGATCTCGGGCGGTCCTGCGCACGGCGCCGGCACGCCGGCCACCCGCGAGCCGGCGGCCGCCGGTGCCGCCGCGTCCAGGGCCGCCAGGTGCTGCGCGGCGGCCACGGCATCCATTCGCGTATGGCGCAAGCCACCGAGCGCGCGCAGCGGCAGATAGAACTCGGGCGCGAGCAGCAGCACGAAAAGACCGGCGCGAAAGTGCAGCTCGCCCCAGAGGAGGCGGAATCCGATCAGCACCGCCACGATCGCGATGCTGACCGTGGCGAAGAACTCCAGCACCAGGGCCGATAGGAATGCGACGCGCAGCACCTGCATGGTGAGCGCGCGATACTCCTCGCTCTCGACCTCCAGGCGCTGGGCGAAGCGGTCGGCGGCCCCGAGCTGACGCAGGGTGACGAGTCCGCCGAGCGCCTCGATGAAAGTCGCACCGAGACGCGTCAGCTGCGCGTAGCGGCGCTCACTGGCACGCCCCGCGGCCCTGCCCACCAGCACCATGAAGAGGGGAATCAGGGGCGCCGTCGCCAGCAGGATGAGCCCCGAGACCCAATCCGCCGGAAACACGAAAACAGCGAGCAGCAGGGGCACCAGCACGGCGTTGCCGAGCTGCGGCAGGTAACGCGCGAAATAGGCGAGGACGGCGTCCATCCCGTCGACGAGCCGCGTGATGAGATCTCCGCTCGCATGCGCACGCAGGGCTTGGGGCCCGAGGCCTTGAGCAGCGCGCAGCAGGCGCGCGCGCAAGCGTCCGGTGAGGCTTTGGGCCGCGGCGAATGCGGTGTGCCGGACGCCGACGTTCAACGCGAACCGAAGCAGCGCGAGAAGCAACAGCCCCAGCCATTGCGGCCAGAGGCCGCCGAGCGGCGTATGGGCGAACAGGGCCGCCGCAAGGATGCCGGACAGCAGCCACGCCTGCGCCACGAGCGCGAGCGCGGCCAGTCCGCTCAAGAGCGTGGCTCGCAGCAGCGGCGCGCGGACGTGCCGGATCTCTCCTCGCAGCCAATCTGCGCCCGTCGCTCCGGCGCGCGGCCGCGCCGGAGCCGCATCAGGCCCCGTGGGCCGCACCTGCCGCCGCTCCGTCAGCGCTGCTCGGAGCCGCCGATGTCACCCGATCCACGCAGGGCGTGATCTTCCTGGGCATCGAGCAGCGCCGCGCCGGCGGCGCTGATCAGCACGATCATGGTGGTGCCGACCAGCCAGGCGAAGTACCAGGCGCCGACGTTGCCGAGAATCGCGGCCAGGATGATCACCGCGGCGGCGGCGATCATGAAGAGGAGAAAGTGGAAAAAGCTCCGCATGTCGGTACCCTCAATAGGCGTGCTCGTCGCCGCGGGCGATCCTGTCGGCGCTCACCTTGCCGCGCATCACCCAGAAAGCCCAGCCCGTGTACCAGAGGATCAGCGGAACGAATACCGCCGCAAACCCGGCCATCCACCACAGCGTCGGCTCGCTGGAGCTGGAATTCCACAGCGTCAGGCTCATCGAGGGATCCGTGCTCGAAGGCAGCATGAAGGGAAAGAGCGCCGCGCCGGCGGTGCCGATCACCCCGATCCAGGCCAGGGCTCCAGACCACCAGCCGAGGTGCGAGCGCCCGGCCCGCGCCGCGAGCCACGCGCCGATCATGCCCGCGAAGCCCGCCAGCGGCACGAGCCACAGAATCGGGTGCGTGCCGAAGTTCGTGAGCCAGGCTCCTGGCGCCGTGATCACGGTCTGCTGCAGCGGGGTCTGCGGCACGCCCTCGCCGGGGCCGCCGATCAGCCGATATCCGGGAAGCGTGTGGACCCAGAAGCCGCCGAGCGCGAAGAGCGCGAGACTCGTACCGGCAGCCGCCTGGGCGAGTCCGCGCGCACGCTGGAACATCACCCCCTCGGCTCCATTCATCACCGTCAGGGCGCCCATCATGACGGCGAGCGCCAGTGACAGCACGCCGGTCATGATCGCGAACGGATTGAGGAGGCCGAGAAAGCTGCCGGTGTAGAAGGAGGTCATGTTCCACTCGAAGTGAAACGGCACGCCGCGGAACAGATTGCCGAATGCCGCGCCGAACACGATCATCGGCACCGCGCCGCTCACCAGCAGGACCCAGTCCCAGGCCTCCCGCCAGCCGGCCCGTTCGATCTGGCTGCGATACTCGAAGCCGAGCGGGCGCATGATCATGGTCCAGAGCAGCAGCAGCATCACCACGTAGAAGCCCGAGAAGGCCGTGGCGTAGATCAGCGGGAACGCCGCGAAGATGGCGCCGCCGCCCAGGATGAACCACACCTGATTGCCGTCCCAATGCGGCCCGATGATGTTGAGCGCGACGCGCCGCTCGAGATCGGTCCGGCCGACATAACGCAGAATCGCGCCGACGCCCATGTCCATGCCGACCATCACCGCGAGACCCATGAGCAGCACGCCGAGCAGCAGCCACCAGATCACCTGCGCGACCGCGTAGAGGTCCATGACTCAATCCTCCAGCCGTGTGCCGTGCGCGGCGGCGGGAATCGGGTGGCCGACCAGCACCGGACGCGGTTGCGCCGGGTGCTCGCCCGGGCCGCCATGCTCGATGGGGCCCACTCTGATGGCGCGCACCATCAGGTACATCTCGATCACGATGAAGACCGAGTAGAGCGCGACGAACCCGATGAGCGAAAACGCCATGTAGGTCACGCTGTGCGTCGAGGCGCTCATCCAGGTCGGCAACACTCCAAACACCGTCCACGGCTGGCGGCCGAGCTCGGCGACCAGCCAGCCGCACTCGTCGGCGAGGAAGGGCACCGGAATCATCCACAGCGCCGCCCGCAGCAGCCATGTGTGCTCCTGCACGGTGTTGCGCAGCGTATAGAGCGCGGCGAGCACGAAGAACGCGAGCATCAGCAGGCCGAAGGCCACCATCAGGCGGAAGGACCAGAACACCGCCGCCACGGGCGGGATGGAATCGCGCGCCGCCTCGCTCACCTCTGCCGGCGTCACGTTGCTCAGATCGGGCGCGTAGCGCTGCACGAGGAATCCGTAGCCGAGGTCGCTCCGATGGGCGTCGAACTGCGCGAGCGCCGCGGCATCCCTGGGGTTCTTCGAGAGCGCTTCCAGCGCCTGCACCGCCGGGATGCCGTTCTCGATCCTCCCCTGGGCCTGACGCTCCAGCCCGTTGAGGCCCGGGACCTTGCCCGCGAGCGAATGGGTCACCAGGAGCGACAACAGGTCGGGGAGCTGCACCTCGAAGCGGTTCACGCGCTTCGCCTGATCGGGGAAGGCGATCAGGTTGAACGGCATGGGCGCGGGCTCCGTCGTCCACAAGCCTTCCATGGCCGCGAGCTTGGTGGGCTGCACGCTCGCGGCGACGAATCCGAGGGCATCGCCGAGGGTGATCACGCCCATGGTCGCCAGCACCCCAAAGAGCGCCGCCATGCGGAACGAGCGCTTCGCGAGCGCCATGTGGCGCCGGCGCAGCATGTAGAAGGCGCTCACGCCCGCCACGAAGAGCGCCGCGGTGACATAACCGGCGATGCTGGTGTGGACGAACTTCGACTGCACGTCCGGACTGAAGATCAGCTTGGGGAAGCTCGTGAGCTGCATCCGCATGGTGATCGGGTCGAACGCCGCGCCCACCGGGTCCTGCATGAAGCCGTTGGCGACCAGGATCCAGAGCGCCGAGAGGTTCGAGCCCAGCGCCACCAGCCAGGTGACCGCCAGGTGCTGTCCCCTGGAGAGCCGCTCCCACCCGAACACCATCAGCCCGATGAAGGTGGACTCCATGAAGAAGGCCATCAGCCCCTCGATGGCGAGCGGCGCCCCGAAGATGTCGCCCACGAAGCTGGAATAGAACGACCAGTTGGTGCCGAACTGGAATTCCATGGTCAACCCGGTGGCGACGCCCAGCGCGAAGTTGATCATGAGCAGCTTGCCCCAGAACTGCGCCATGTCCTTGTAGATCGGCCTGCCGGTCGTGACGTAGACGGTCTCCATGGCCGCGAGCAGGAAGCTGAGGCCGAGCGTCAGCGGCACGAAGAGGAAGTGATAGAGCGCGGTGGCCGCGAACTGTATGCGGGAAAGATCGACAACCGTCCCATTGATCATGCCACCTGCTCCCAGGAGGTCGCTCGAGGCCTGCAATGTTACTGGCGTGGCAACAGGGGATGAGTAGGGGGTTGTACGGATGCGGCCGCCGGCGGAGCCTACTGCATCTGCAGCGATCGGCTCATCAGGGCTTTCACCTCATCGAGGATCAGCGCCAGCGCCACCGAGGCGCCGAGCACGATCCCGACGAGCCACGCGGGCACCGCGGCCATGAGAAGTCCCCGGGTGGCGAGGGCCGCGATGATCAGCACGTTGGCCGCGATGGAGAGGAGCACCCAGGCGCTCGGCCGTGAGCTCCAGAGCCGCCGGCGGTCGCGGACCGCGAGGAACGTCGCCTGGCTGACGAAGGTGAGCGTCACGGCCGCCAGCGTCCGCAGCTCCGGGCGGGCGAGATCGAGCCGGAAATGTGCCACCGCCAGGACGGCGGTGGAGAACAGGACGTTGCAGAGCGCCAGCGCGACTCCGAGCAGGGTCACGTTGTCGACGTGCCATGCGTTCGGGCGCTCGGACGGGCGCACGTTGTCCGTGGTCGCCGACATGGCGAGGAAATCGCCCGTGATCATCAGTATCGCCATCAGGCGCGGCGTCAGTATTGCGTGGCCCGTCATGGCGAGCCCTGCGACCAGCAGCAGCATCTGGCTCAGTTTCGTGGTCAGTGAACGCAGGGTATACGTCAGGATGCGTTGAAAGGCGATGCGCCCCTCGCGCACGGCGCTGACGATGCCGCCGAGCCCGGGCTCGGTGAGAACGATCCCGGCCGCGGACTTCGCGACATCGGTTGCGGTCGAGACCGCGATGCCCATCTGCGCCTGGCGCAGCGCGGGCGCATCGTTGGCGCCGTCACCGCACATGCCGACGGTATGGCCGGCCTGTTGAAACGCCTTGACGATGTGGAACTTGTCCTCGGGAAACACGCCCGCGAAGACCGCGAAATCCTCGGGATGCACACTCGGCGGAGGCGTGCCCGGCGGACAGACCGGCCCCTCGAGCCCGACCGCCCGTGCGACGACAGCGGCCGTGGCCGGAGCATCGCCCGTCACCATCACCGTGCGAACGCCGAGCGCGCGCAGCTCGGTGATCAGGGCCGCCGAGTCCTTTCGTGGCGGATCGCTGAGCGCGATCAGCCCGGCAAGCTCCAGGGGCGGTGAGGCCGGCGCCGACGGGGCTGGAGGTGGCGGCGCCTGCGCGGCCTGCGGCGCTTGCGCGGAAGGGACGCGGAGCGCGCTCACGGCCACTGCGAGGACCCTGAAGCCGCTTGCGGCGAGGTCATCCATTGCCCGCGCGGCGCCCTCCGGAATCGCCGCGAGCGTGGACAGCGTGCGGAAAGCGCCCTTCACGATCCGGATCTCACGGCCGTCCGGTGCGCGGGCGATCGCTTCCGCCGTCTTGCGGGCCGGATCGAACGGAATGAGCCTGAGCAGCGTCAACGAGGCGACGTCGGCGGCTGCGGCTCCTCGAGCGGCGAGCTTCGATGCCGCGGCACGAATCGCGCCGTCGACCGGATCCTGGCCGCCTTCGGAGCTCGCCAGCGCAGCGAGCGCGAGAACGCGCGCCTCGTCGTATTGCGGCATTGGATGCACGGCGGTGACCGCAAGGGCGTTTTGCGTGAGCGTGCCCGTCTTGTCGGAGCAGAGCACATCGAGAGTCGCCGCCTCCTCGACGGCCGAGAGGCGGGTCGGCAGCACGCCCTTCGCCGCCAGCGCGCGCGCGCCGAGCGCGCTCGCCAGAGTGAAGGTTGCCGGGAGGGCCACCGGGATGGCCGCCAGAATCGCGGTCAGGGTGAGCGGAATCACCTCGCGGGTGGGCAGCCCGAGCGCCGCCGCGTAAGCCACCTGCGCCACCACGACCGCGCCGTCGAATATGGCCAGGTTGCGCACGACGCGCAGTACGGTCGCCTGCTGCGAGCTCACCCCGTGCGCCGTGCGCACCAGCTCCGCGGTGCGCCCGAATCGCGTGCGCGCGCCCGTTGCGGTGACTTCCGCCACCGCCTCCCCGCGGCGAATCAGCGCCCCCGCATAGGCCGTGCGCCCCGCTGCACCTTCGACGGGGAGCGACTCCCCCGTGAGCATCGACTGGTCGAGCAGGACCTCGCCGTCGAGCAGAAGGACATCGGCGGGCACGATGCCGCCCAGGGAGAGCTCGACCAGATCTCCCGGTACCAGCTGCTCGGCCGGCAGCGAGATCCAGGCACCGTCGCGGCGCACGGATGCAGTCAGCGCGAGCCGGGATCTCAGCGCCTCGAGGGTGCTCTGCGCCCGGCTCTCCTGGAAGTAGCCGAGAGCGGCGTTGAAGAGCACGAGCACGGCGATGACGGCCGCCTCGACGCGCTCCCCGAGGGTGAGCTGCAGCACGATCGCCGCTTCCAGCATCCAGGGCACGGGAGCCCAGAATTTCTCGAGCAGGCGGCGCCAGGGACTGACCCGCTCCTGCGGGCTCGCGTTCGGTCCGTACTCGCGCAGACGCCTCTGCGCTTCCTCGCTCGAGAGACCCGCGGCGGGCTTCAACCGCGCTCGATCCGTCGCTGCCGCGCGATGATCTCGCCCATGGCGACGAGCTCACGCGCGAGGTGCGCGAAGAGATCATCCGCCGAGACCAGGCCGACGAGCCTCCCATCGCGCGAGACGACGGGTGCCCGGCGAACGCCGCGGGCCCGCAGATGCGAGATCGCGCCGTCGACCGGCTCCTCCTCGCCGAGCACGAGCGGGTTGCGGGTCATGATGTCCCCGGCGGCACGCCGTGACAGATCGGCGGTGCGCGCGAGCTGCGCGCTGACGATATCGCGGTCGGTGATGATGCCCGCAGGGCGCAGGCGATCCGCCCGCCCCTCCGTCACCACCACGGCACCCACGTGCCGATCCTGCATCAACCGTGCAACCTCGACGACCGGCGCGCCCGTCGGAACGCTGACCGCGGGGCGGCTGCAGAGGCTTCCGACCACCATTTGAGATCCCCTTGCCCGATGGATGTGCGCGGGATGACGCCACAGAGTCGCGGCACCGGCCATACGTACGTGTGCTGATCCGGCCATCCGTATCAATACGGATGCGGCCGGCTCGGCGGCCGCCTACGTTGCGCATCCGAAGGAGAGCCCCCTGATGCGAGTTCAAGATCTCTACAGTCCGGGCGCGCAGGTCGCGCGCGCGGATCAGCCGCTTGCCGAGGCCGCACGCACGATGATCGCAAGCCATGTCGGGTCGATCGTGGCCGTGGACGGGGAAGGCGGGCACCGCAGGCCGGTCGGGATTCTGACGGATCGCGACATCGTCCGCGGACAGCTTCGACTCAGCGCCGACCTCTTCTGCCTCACGGTGGGAGACGTCATGACGCGCGACCCGCTGACGATCGGAGCCGACATCGGGGTGACGGAGGCGATTGCGGCCATGCGCGCGAAGGGAGTTCGCCGCGCGCCCGTCGTGGACGGCGCCGGCCGCCTCCTCGGCATCGTCACGCTGGACGATCTCCTGCCCGCCGTCGCGCGGGAGCTCGGCGAGCTGGCGGCGCTGATCGGAACGCAGGCGCGGCACGAGCGTACGCCGGCTCCCTAGCCCGCAGCGGATGTGACGTACGTGACGGATTGCGTGTCCATAGGTGTAGCTACGGATAGCGCCTGCCGTCATGCAAAGTGAGCATCGCAGCCGTGCCAATACTTGAGCCAATACTTGAGCAACAACACTTCGAACCGTATCGAGGGAGATTCACCGTGAGATCCTGGTGCTTATCGAGACTGGCCCAGCCGGCCTGGCTGGCGAGATTCTGCGCTCTGCTGCTGCTCTGCGGCGTCGCCGCGCCGGCCTGGGCCGTGCCGAGCTTCGCGCGGCAGACCGGCATGGCGTGCGCGGCCTGCCACACCGTGTTCCCGGAGCTCACGCCCTTCGGGCGCATGTTCAAGGCCGCCGGCTACGTGCTCGACAACATGAAGCAGGTGCAGGCCGTCAACAGCAAGCGCCAGGAGATGCTGGAGCTCGCCAAGACCCCTGCGCTCTCCATCATGGCCCAGGTCTCCTACACGGAGCTCAAGACACGCCTGCCCGACGTCAGCAATCCGGCCGCCCCGGGCCTGACGCAGAAGGGCACCGCCGGCTTCCCGCAGCAGCTGAGCCTCTTCTACGCGGGCAAGATCGCCCCGCACTTCGGCGCCTTCGCCCAGCTCACCTACGCGCAGGATGCCGGCACGATCGGGATCGACAACACCGATCTGCGCTTCGCCTGGATGAAGATCCTGCCGCACGATCAGACCCTTCTCTACGGCGTCTCGCTCAACAACAATCCGACGGTGCAGGACATCTGGAACAGCACGCCGGCCTTCGGCTTCCCGTACGCCTCGAGCAGTGCCTCGGTCTCCCCGCTCGCCGGCACCGAGATCGACGGCGCGCTGGCGCAGAGCGTGGCGGGCCTGACCGCCTACGCCTTCTGGGACGAGCATCTCTATCTCGAGGGCGGCGTATACCGCTCCGCGCAGCAGGGCCAGACGAACGTGCTCACCGGCGCCGCCGGCCCGCTCGACGGTTCCGCGTCCAACGTGATCGAGGGAGGCGCCCCGTACTGGCGCGCCGCCTATGAGTACGACTGGAGCGCCAACAGCCTGGAGGTCGGCATGTATGGCGCGAACTTCAAGCTGCACCCGGGGGCGGCCCTGGGCGCCAACACGCCGCTGCAGGGACCCGACAACCGGTTCAACGACGTGGCGGAGGATTTCCAGTATCAGTACATCGGCGAGGACAACATCTTCTCCGTGGAGGGCACCCGCATCCACGAGCAGATGAATCTCGCGGCGAGCTACGGCGCCGGCGTCGCGTCCAATCCCAGCGACGATCTGACGACGAGCAGAATCTGGGGCACCTACTACTACCAGCGCCAGTTCGGCGGCACGCTCGGCTGGTTCTCGACCACCGGCAGCACGGACCCGGGCCTCTATCCGGCAGCCGCTCCCGGCGGCCCCGGAGTCGTGACGAGCGCCAACGGCTCCCCCGACACCAACGGGTACATCGGCGAGCTGAACTACCTGCCCTGGCTCAACGTGAAGGTGTCGCTGCAATACACTCATTACACGAAGTTCAACGGCGGCAGCACCAACTACGACGGACTGGGCCGGAATGCCTCGGACAATGACACTCTCTATCTCCTTCTTTGGTTTGCCTACTGAGGTCCGCCATGCGTAGCACCAGATTCCAGCTTCTTGCGGCGCTCGCGACAGTCTTCGGTCTGGCGAGCCTCCCCGGCCACGCGCAGATGCAGCCGGCGGCCGACATCACCAATGCCCGTGACATTGCCGTCGGCGTCTGCGGCATCTGCCACGGCCCCGACGGCAACAGCGTCAACCCGATGTTTCCGCGCCTCGCGGGCCAGCACGCCTGGTACCTGAAGCAGCAGCTGAAGGCCTTCCGGGATGAGACCCGGGGCGACCCGTACGCGATCGCCTACATGTGGGGCATGGCGAGCGGGCTGTCGGATCCGACCATCGATGCGCTGGCGGAGTACTTCTCGCATCAGACGGCCGGTCCCGGAAAGCCGCACAGCGCGGCGGTCCTGGCCGAGGGCAAGTCGATCTACGACCACGGGATCCCCTCCCAGGGCCTGCCCGCCTGTGCCGTGTGTCACGGCCCGCAGGCGCTGGGCGATTCGATGCATCCGCGCCTCGCCGGCCAGCACGCCGAGTACATCCTGAAGCAGCTCGCCTCGTTCAAGAGCAACATGCGGAACGTCGCGGTCATGCATGGCGTCGCGGGCACCCTGCACGACGGGCAGATGAAGGCCGTGGCCGACTACCTGGAATCGCTTCCGTAGGGAAGCCATGCCGCCGCGCGGCCGCGCGGCGGAGCCACCCGGGCGGCAGATGCCGCCGCGGCGGGCAGGACGCCCGCCGTCCGACCGGCGAGCCAACATGAAGGCCGGCATCCAGGAACTCTCCTCGGCTCTGCTCCCGCAGCTCGCGGTGGCCGGGCGGATGGCGCTGGCCGTCGCCCTGGCCATCGTCCTGGGTCTCGCGTTCGAGGGGATCTACAAGCGCGAGGAGCGCACGAGCCCGGGCGGCATACGCACCTTTCCGCTGCTCACCGTGCTGGGAATCGTCCTCTATTCCCTCGAGCCGAAGTATCTGCTGCCCTACATCGCGGGCCTCGTCGCGATCTCCCTGTGGCTGTACGGGCACATCCGTGCCGGCGCCGCGACCACCGGCGCCGCGGGCGACCAGCCCCGGCCCGGCCTGATGGTCCCGGCCACCAACCTCCTCGCCTACACGTACGGGCCGGCCGCCCTCACGCAGCCAGCCTGGGTGGTGGTCGCCATCGCGGTCGTCGCGGTGCTGCTGCTGGAGAGCCGTAATGCGCTGCATCGCCTCGCGCAGCAGGTGTCCTCGGATGAGATCTACACGCTCGGCAAGTTCCTGATCCTGGTCGGCGTCATCCTGCCGCTCCTGCCCGACCACCCGATCAGCGCCTGGACGCCCCTCACACCCTTCAAGGCGGCGCTCGCGCTGGTCGCCGTCTCCTCGCTCTCCTATGCGAGCTATCTGCTGCAGCGGTATGCGCCGGCGCGGCTCGGCGCGCTGTGGCCGGCGGTACTCGGCGGCGCCTACTCCTCGACTGCCGCGACGGTCGCGCTCGCTCGGGAGCAGGGGCGGCTCGGGCCGCTCGCGGCGGCGCGCCCGGATCTCAGTGTGGGCATCATCGTTGCCACGGCCGTCATGTACGTGCGCATCGATGCGGTGATCGCCTTCTTCAACCCGCAGCTCGCGTGGCTGCTCCTGCCGGCCATGAGCGCCTGCTTCGCGCTGGCGGTGGCGATCGCGGGCTGGCGCTGGTGGCGGCGGCCCCGCGCATCGGCACCACAGGCCGCCAAGCTGCCCGCGGCCAATCCGCTTCAGCTCGGCGCCGCGGCGACGTTCGCCGCGCTGTTCGTGATCCTCGCCGTCGCGTCGGCGTGGGTCAGCCGCGAGTTCGGCTCGCGCGGCATCTACTCGCTCGCGACCATCACCGGATTCACGGACATCGATCCCTTCGTGCTGAGTCTCGCCCAGGGCGGCGTCGCCGGCATGTCGGCGGGAGGCGTGGCGGCGGCGATTCTGGTCGCGGCATCGTCCAACAACATCCTCAAGGGCTGCTACGCGCTCGCCTTCGGCGGCCGCCGCGCCGCGCGGCCGGCGGCATCGGCGCTGTTCCTGCTCGCGGCCGTGGGCATCGGGCTCGCGCTGCTGTACGCGCTCTGACGCCGCCCTCAGTGCAGGTAAGCCTCCGTCGCGTAGCGGCGCATCATGCGCTGGCTGTTGAAATAGGCGGCGTTCTTCGTGATGGCGCCCTGCATCACGCCGATCCAGCCGCCCGGGTTGGCCGTCCGCGTGTAGTAGAGAGGCAGGACGATGCGCTCGAGCTTCTCGTAGAGACTCGCCGCATCGTCCACCGACCAGCCGGTCACCCCCTCGATGCATCCCTCGATCCACCAGCCGTCGGGAACTGACAGGCTGGGCACTCCGTTGAAGGCCGCCTTCATGCCGCTGGTCCCGGACGCCTCGAACGGCGGCAGGGGTGTATTGAGCCATACATCGGCGCCTGCCACGACGAGCTGCGCAAGCCCGAGGTCATAGTCGGGCAGATACGCCACCGGCACGCTGCCCGCGAGCGCCCGGGCGTGGTCGTGCAGCAGCGCGATGAGGCGCTTGCCTTGCGCATCGTGCGGGTGCGCTTTGCCCCCGAGCACGATCTGAAACGGGGCCCCGGCTGCGATGCGCCGCAGCCGGTCCATGTCGGAGAAGAGCAGGTCGGGACGCTTGTAGGCGGTCATCCGCCTGGCGAAGCCCAGGATGGGCTTCGCGGCATCCAGCCCGACGCCGGTGAGGGTTCGCACGCGCTCGATCAGCGCGCTCTTGGCGCTCGCATGCGCCGCGGCGAGGGCATCGGCCGGGATCGCGTCCGCGCGGACCAGAAGCTCGGGCTCGACGGACCATCCCGGCACATACCGGTCGTACAGGGCGCGAAAGCTCTGGGCCGTCCAGGTGCAGGGATGAACGCCGTTGGTGATCGACCTGACCTCATAGCCGGGGAACATGCCGCGGGAAACCTCCGCGTGCCGCTTCGCGACGCCGTTGACGAAGTCGCTGAGATTGAGCGCGAGGCGCGTCATGTTGAGGACGTCGGCACCGCCGAGCTCACGCAGCAGGGCCAGGTCGAGGGGCGGAGACTTGCCGGCGAACAACCGGCCGACGAGATCGTAGGAGAAGCGGTCGTGGCCGGCCTCGACGGGGGTATGAGTCGTGAAGCGGCAGCGTCTGCGCACCCGGGGCAGGTCGTAAGCCGGCTCGCCCGGACGCACGTCCTCAGGGCGGTAGGCATTGCGGCGCAGGAGCTCGAGGCCGAGAAGCGAGGAGTGGCCCTCGTTCATGTGGTACTCGCTGATCCTGAAGCCGAGGGCGTGCAGGATGCGCACTCCCCCGAGGCCGAGCACCATCTCCTGTGCGAGCCGGTACTCCTCGCCGTCGCCGTAGAGTCGATGGGTGATCTCCCGGTCGGTGCTCGCGTTCTCCGGCTGATCGGTGTCGAGCAGAATGACGGGCGCGAGCCCGCCGAGAGGACTCTCGATCACATACAGCCAGCCGGCCACCCAGACGGAGCGACCCGCGATCCTGACGGCGGCCTTGGCATCGAGCGGCGCGGCCCAGCGCGCCGGATCCCACGGGGCGGGATGCTCGATCTGCCCGCCGCTCGCATTCAGCTCCTGGCGGAAGTGCCCGGCGCGGCTCACCAGCGTCACGCCCACCATCGGGAGACGCAGGTCCGCCGCGGTGCGCAGCGTGTCGCCCGCGAGGACCCCGAGGCCGCCCGCATAGGTCGGGATCTCGCTGCGCAGCGCGATTTCCATCGAGAAATACGCGACGCGCGAGTCCCCGAGAAAGCCGTCGATTCCGATCGGTTGGGCCGCCATCCTGCGCATGATGAGGCGCGCTCACGGCGGCGGCATCCGCATTCGTACGGATCGAAGCGGCCGTTGGACGCTGCTATGTTGATTCGTGATCGAGAGACCGACATACACGAGGAGAGTGCCATGAGCCTGGTTCGTTGGGATCCGTTTGCAAATCTGGACGACATGTTCGCACGCATGCCGAGTCTGTCGGGACGCTGGCCGCGGCTGAGCGGCGACGGCGACAGCGGGGTCGAGTGGGCCCCCACGGTCGACATCAGCGAGACCGACACGGAATATATGCTGAAGGCGCAGCTGCCCGCGGTGAAGAAAGAGGACGTGCACATCACGTTCGATGACGGCATGCTGACCATCAGCGGCGAGCGCAAGCAGGAGAAGGAGGAGAAAGGCGAGAAATACCATCGCATCGAGAGCCTGCACGGCGCCTTCTCGCGCAGCTTCTCGCTGCCCGACGCCATCGACGCGGGCGCCATCCGCGCCGAGGGCAAGGACGGCGTGATCACGGTTCACGTGCCGAAGAGCAAGGCCGAGCCGCGCAAGACCCAGGAGATCAAGATCCAGTAAGGGACCGTCCCGCGAGGTCCGGGCGACGGTCGACGCAGACCGCCGCCCGCTCTTCGCGTGCGCCTCAGTGCGCTGCCGCGTCGGCACGCGGCTCGGGCGCGGCGGCACGCAGGTCGAGAGTCATCTCGAGGATGCCTCGCTCGGCGAGCCGTGTGGTGAAGCCGAGGGCCGCGCCGAGGCCCAGCATGCGTCTGTTGCCGCTGAGCACGCTGCTCGTCATGCGCGCGGTGCCGCGGTCGCGGCAATAGCGGATGAGCTTGGAAAGCAGCAGGCGTCCGAGCCCGCGCCGCTTGAAGTCCGAGCGCACCAGGATGGCGAACTCCGCCTCGACGTTGTCCGGGTCGGTCGAGACGCGCGCGACGCCGAGCATCGGCGCGCCGTCCGGCGCATCCGGCTCTTCCGCGACGAAGGCCATCTCCCGGTCGTAGTCGATCTGAGTCAGGCGCGCGATCTCCGCGTCCGGCAGCTCGCGAAACGTCGAGAGGAACCGCGCGTGCAGGTCCTCGGCCGAGCATCCGCTGAGGAACCGCTTGTACTGCGCGAAGTCCTCCGGTCGCACCGGGCGCAGCCGCAGCGTGCGGCCGTCGAGCCGCACCGATTCCTCGAGCTCCATCGGGTAGGGCCGGATGGCGAAGCGGTCGCTGCCCTTGAGAGCGGTGCGCTCGAGGCGCACCCGCGCATCGAGCGCGATCACGCCATCGCGGTCCGCCAGCAACGGGTTCACGTCGAGCTCGACGATCTCCGGCACATCGGCCGCGAGCTGCGACAGCCCGACCAGAGCCCGCTCCAGCGCGGCCATGTCGGCAGGCGGAGACTCGCGGTAGCCGAGCAGCAATCGATGAATGCGCGTCCTCTCGATGAGCTCGCGCGCCAGATGCGCGTTGAGCGGCGGCAGCGCGAGCGCGCGGTCGGCGATCAGCTCGACCGCGGTGCCGCCCTGCCCGAACACGATCGTCGGGCCGAAGGTCCTGTCCACGGCGATGCCCGCGAGCAGCTCGTGCGCGCCGCCACGGCGGATCATCTTCTGCACCGTGAAGCCTTCGAGCCGAGCGGTGGGCGAGCCCTCGCGGCATCGCTGCAGCATGGCCGCGGCCGCGCGTTCCAGCTCTGGCGCCGACTCTATGTTGAGCGCGACGCCGCCCACATCCGACTTGTGCGTGATGTCCGGCGAGAGGATCTTGAGCGCGACCGGATAGCCGATGTCCCGGGCAGCCGCGGCGAGCTCGTGCGGCTCGCGCGCGATGCGAGTCTCGACCACCGGGATTCCGTACGCCGCCAGGATGGCCTTCGACTCCGGCTCGGTGAGCGTCTGGCGATTCGCGGCCAGCGCGCGCTCGACCGTGGCGCGGGCCACCTGAATGTCAGGTCGGCCCGGCTCCGGCGTGACGGCCGGCACCTCGAGCAGCAGCGCCTGGGACTGGTGATAGCGCACCACGTGCTGGAAGGCGCCGACCGCTTCCTCCGGAGTCGAATACGACGGCAGCATCGAGGCTTCGGCGAAGCCGTCGCCGGGGGCATTCGCGCCGGCTCCCAGCCAGCACGCCAGTGCCGGGCGAGGAGCGCCGGCGAGTCTGGGGACGCAGGCGGCGGCGATTTCCCTGACCGATGCGACGGCGGTGGGCGCATGCATGAGGAGCACGGCGTCGACGCCCGGATCCTCCGCGATGACATCGAGCGCGGCCAGGTAGCGCTCCGCCCGCGCATCTCCGCCGACATCGAGCGGATTCGCCCGGCCGGGTGCGCCGGGGATGGACCTGTCCAGGCCGCGCACCGATTCCGTTGCGAGCTGTGCCAGCGTGCCGCCGCCGCGGGTGAGCGCGTCGGTGGCGAGAACCGCGGGGCCGCCGCCGTTGGTGACGATCGCGAGGCGCGGCCCGCTGTAGCTTCGCCACCGCGACAGGATCTCCGCCGCGTCGAACAGCTCCCGCAGCGTGTCCACCCGCAGAATCCCGGCCCGGCGGAACGCCGCATCGTAGACGGCATCCGATCCGGCGAGGGCGCCGCTGTGCGACTGGGCCGCCATGGCGGAGGCGGCCGTGCGGCCCGATTTGACGACGATCACGGGCTTCGCGCGTGCCGTCGCGCGCGCGGCCGACATGAACTTGCGCGCGGCGCGGATCGACTCGGCGTAGAGCAGGATGGCGCGGGTGGCGGGATCGCGGCCGAGATGATCGAGCAGATCGCCGAAATCGATGTCGGCGGCGTTGCCGAGGGAGATGAAGTGGGAAAAGCCCACGTGCCGGCCGCGGGCCCAATCGAGCAAGGCGGTGGTGAGCGCCCCGGACTGGGCGACGAAGGCGAGGCTGCCCGGGCTCGCGCCGACGTGCGCGAAGCTCGCATCGAGCCCGATACGGGGCACGAGCAGCCCGATACAGTTGGGGCCGAGGATGCGCAGCTGAAAAGGCCTCGCGGCCCGCAGCATCGCATCGGCGAGCGTCCCGCCCGCCGGCGCCGGCTGCTCCAGTCCCGAGCTGATCACGACCGCCGCGCGCGTCCCGCGCTCGCCGAGCGCTGCGATGAGGTCCGGGACCGCCGCCGCCGGCGTGCAGATGACGGCGAGCTCCGGGGCTTCCGGCAGGCTCTGCACCGTCGGATAGGCCTGGCGTCCCGCCACGGTGGCGTGGCGGAGATTCACCGGCCACACGGGTCCGCCGAACCCGCCGCGCAGAAGGTTGCGCATCACGGTCGCGCCGATGCTGCGCGGCCGGTCGGAGGCACCGATCAGCGCCACCGAGCGCGGGTTGAAGAGATGCTCGAGGTTGCGGCTGCTCATGCCTGAGTCCTGTCTGCCCGCGGGCAGCGTAAGGATTGCGGCCCCGGCGCCGCCATACGTGTAGGTACGAATGGCGGCACCGCCAGCCCGCGGCGAGCATGGCCAGCAGATCGATCCTCGGAGACCTCTGCAATGGCCACCATCCGCCGCGTCCTGGTCGCGGTCAAGGACCCCTGGGCGCGATCGCTGCCGGCGATGGAGAAGGCGGCGCAGCTCGCCCGCTCGCTCGGCGCGCGGGTACAGCTGTTCCATGCGCTCTCGGAGCCTCTGTACATCGATGCGGCGGAGGCGAGCGGTGTCACCTTGCCGGCGCTCGAGCACACCGCGCACGACCGCGTCGCCAGGCGGCTGGACGGCCTCGCCGAACGGCTGCAGAAGGCGGGCATCCGGGCCGAATCCGCGGTGCAGTGGGACTATCCGCCCCATGAGGCCGTGGTGCGCGCCGCCCGGCGCTTTCGCGCCGATCTCATCGTCGCCGAGCGCCATCCGAGCGCGCACCACCTCACCTGGCTGCTGCGTTTCACGGACTTCGAGCTGCTGCGCCTCGCCCCGATGCCGGTGCTCCTCGTCAAGACGCGCGGCAGGTACGATCACCCCGCCGTGCTGGCGGCTGTCGATCCGAGCCACGCCTACTCCAAGCCTCTGCGGCTCGACCGCGAGATCCTGCGCTGCGCGGCCGAGATCACGACGGCCCTGAAGGGCTCGCTGCATGCCCTCTACGCGTTCAATCCCATGCCGGTGGCGGTCGCGGAATCCGGACTGCCGCTTTCGGGCACTCTGGAGGTGATCGCGACCGAGGCGCAGACGCGCGCGAAGAAGGCGCTGACGCGTGCTTTGAACGGCGCCGCGATACCGGCGTCGCGGCGGCATCTCGTGCCGCGGCATCCCATCGACGCGATCGAAGGCGCGGCCGAGAGGATCGGGTGCGGCATCGTCGTCATGGGCGCGATCTCGCGCTCCGGGCTGAAGCGGCTGGCGCTCGGCAACACCGCGGAGCGCGTATTCGACAGCCTGCCGTGCGACCTGCTGGTGGTGAAGCCGAAGAGCTTCACGAGCCGCGTGCCGCGCGCGCGGCGCGGGCCTCAGCTCGTCACGCTGCCGATCATCGAGCCCGGCATGTAGGCGCGGGGGCGCCGGCAGTGCGCAAGCCGCCCCCAAGCTGCTGCCGGGGCCGCCGTCAGCGCCGCCTGGGCGTGCGCTTCGCCGACGGCACCTCGACTCGTTCCGGCCGCCAGGGGCGGCCCTGGCGCTCCTCGATGAAGCCGCGGATCAGGCGGCGCACGACCTGGGAAGGCGTCGCGCCCTCCTCGGCGCAAAGACGCTCGAAGATGGCTTTCTTGCGCGGATCGATCAGGATGGTCAGGCGGCCGGTGCGCTCTTCGGGTGCCATTGGATTTTGATCTGCTTCACATATAACTCGCATCGTATGATAATACTCTGCGAATGACAGGTGAGCACCACCGCGCAGGCGCCGAGCCTTCGGGGGAAGACACCGCTACTCCCCGCACGTGATCACAATGCTGCCGCCTGGCGCGGGCGTTGCTCGCTTCGCTGCCGGCAGGGCCGCACCTGGCGCCGATGCGGCCTCCCGCGGAAGGCGCCTTCGGCATGGGGCTCATCGCGGGCTGGCGCGGTCCGGTGTTCGTGGCGCTCGCGGCGGGGCCGGGCCCCCGGCACGCCGACCTGCTGCTCGTGACCGGCCCGGTTGCCGCCAACATGGAAGCCGCGTTGCGACGGGTCTACGATGCGGCGCCGCACCCGAAGCTGGTCGTCGCGACGGGGGACTGCGCCTGCACGGGCGGCCTCCTCTCCCCGCCGGACCTGCGGTGCGCACCCGATTCCTTTTCGCGCGGCAGAGTATCCAACTTCATCCCCGTGGATGTCGCCGTGCCCGGCTGTCCGCCGACTCCGGCGCGGATCATGCAGGGCATACTGACGGCGATCGGTCCCGGCGCGCGGGGTCGCTGACCTACCGGGAAAGTCCGGTGGGCGCCTCCATCGGAATGCCCGACATGCTCTCGACCCAGAGCAGGTGATCGACCACGCCGCGCACGCCGGGCATGTTTTCCGCAAGCACCCGGATCGCCTGGCGCTGCCGCGGGTCGGTCACCACGCCCAGGAGCTCGACGATGCCATCCTCGACCTTCAGGTCGACCGAGGTATCGCTGCGCGCCCAGCGCTGCGCCTTCAGGGAGGTCAGGATCCGCCGCCGCAGCTCCGCATCCGCCACGGGCCGCGCATCCGCCGCGGGGAGCAGCCTCTGCAGCTGGCGCAGGAGATCCGCCCGCGTCACGATCCCGGCGACGCGGCCGTTCTCGAGCACCGGAATCCGCCTGATCCGGCGCGCCTCCATGAGCGCGACGACTTCCGTCAGATCAGTCTCCGGGGTCACGCCGATGAGCGGCACCGTCATGACTTCCCCGACCCGCTGCGCATGCGATCGTACGTAGTTGGTCGCTTCGATTGCGGACGCCCCGAGCCAGCCGCGCCACGCCGGCGTCCGCTTCTCCGTGCCGAGCTCG
>DASTAC010000063.1:0-7772 GCA_035713045.1 Steroidobacteraceae bacterium | reverse complement strand
CACCCACCGCCTCGATGATCGCATCCTTGGAATAGAAGCCGGAAAAGAACGGGGTCGCGACGAGGGCGAGTCCCCCGATCCAGCAGGTGATCGCCGTGATCGGCATGTACTTGGCGAGGCCGCCCATCTTGCGCATGTCCTGCTCGTGGTGCATGCCGATGATCACCGAGCCGGCGGCGAGGAACAGCAGCGCCTTGAAGAAGGCGTGCGTCATCAGGTGGAAGATCGCCGCGCTGTAGGCCGACACGCCCAGGGCCACGGTCATGTAGCCGAGCTGCGAGAGCGTGGAGTAGGCGATCACCCGCTTGATGTCGTTGTTGACGACGCCGAGCAGGCCCATGAAGAACGCGGTCGTGGCGCCGATGACGAGCACGAACGACAGCGCCGTGTCCGAGTACTCGAACAGCGGCGACATGCGGGCGACCATGAAGATGCCCGCGGTCACCATGGTGGCCGCGTGGATCAGCGCCGAGATCGGGGTCGGGCCCTCCATCGAGTCCGGCAGCCACACGTGCAGCGGCACCTGTGCCGACTTGCCCATCGCGCCGATGAACAGGCAGATGCAGATGACGGTGAGCGCGTTCCAGTGGGTCGCCGAGGTGATCGGTATCGCCATCTGCGCGAGGTGCGGAGCGGCGGTGAAGGCCGCATCGTAGGAAAGGGAGTTCGTATAGGCGAAGACCGCCGCGATGCCGATCACGAAGCCGAAGTCGCCCACGCGGTTGACGATGAACGCCTTCAGGTTGGCGAAGATCGCGCTCGGCCGGGTGTACCAGAATCCGATCAGCAGGTACGACACCATGCCGACGGCCTCCCACCCGAAGAACAACTGCATGAAGTTGTTCGACATCACGAGCATCAGCATCGAGAAGGTGAACAGCGAGATGTAGCTGAAGAAACGGGTGTAACCCGGATCGTCGCGCATGTAGCCGATGGTGTAGACGTGAACGCACAGCGACACGAAGGTGACCACCGCCATCATCAGCGCACTCAGGCGGTCGATCAGGAACCCGACGTCGATGTGAACGCCGTCTATCAGAGCCCAGGTGTACACAGGGCCGTTGAACGCCGGCACGCCATCCGCGTAGAGCTGCCTGAGGACGTACATCGACAGGGCGAAGGATGCCGCGACACCGAGGATGGTCAGGGTGTGCGCGCCCGCCCGCCCGATGACGCGCCCGCCGAGGCCCGCGATGACGGCGGCCGCGAGAGGCAGCAGGGGAATGGCGATCAGCAGGTGCGGATTCATTCGGCGTCAGCCTCTGAGGGTATTCAGGTCTTCGACGTTGATGCTGCGCCGCTCGCGGAACAGCACGACCAGGATGGCGAGCCCGATGGCGGACTCCGCCGCCGCAACGGTGAGCACGAAGAACACGAAGACCTGCCCGCTGATGTCGCCTGAGACGCGCGAGAAGGCGATGAAGTTGAAGTTCGCCGCGAGCAGCAGCAGCTCCACGCACATGAGCAGCAGGATGACGTTCTTGCGGTTGAGGAAGATGCCGGCCACGGCCAGCGCGAACAGCACTCCCGAGAGAGTGAGGAGGTCCGCGAGAGTGATCATGAGCGCTTCTCCGCCTCGACCTTGACGACTCTCACGCGATCCGCCGCCCGCACCGCCACCTGGAGCGAGACGTTCTGGACCTTCAGCCCCTGCCGGTGGCGCATGGTGAGGGCGATTGCCGCCACGATCGCCACGAGCAGCAGCATCGCTGCGAGCTCGAACGGGTAGGCATAGTGCGTATAGATGACCTGGCCGAGCGCCGCCGTGTTGCTGTAGCTCGCCGGCTCCGGCACCGGAGTGCGGCCGACGTCGAGCCCGGTGAGCCGGTGCGACCAGACGACGAGCAGGATCTCCGCGATGACCGCCGCCGCCGTGATCCACCCGAGCCACGCGAAGCGCGTGAAGCCGCGCCGCAGCTCCGCGATGTTGATGTCGAGCATCATCACCACGAAGAGGAACAGCACCATCACCGCGCCCACGTAGACGAGCACGAGCACGATGGCGAGGAACTCCGCTTCGGTGAGCAGCCAGATGACCGCGGAGTTGAAGAAGCAGAGCACGAGGAACAGCGCCGAGTACACCGGATTGCGCGCGGTGATGAGCCCGAGCGCGCAGGCGACGAGCAGCGTGCCGAAGATGTAGAAAAGAATCTCAACTAGCATGGTTTACGCCTTGCGCGCCGCCTCAACGGTACGGCGCATCCGCCGCCTTGTCGGCGGCGATCATGGACTCGTAGCGCTCCCCCACCGCGAGCAGCTTGTCCTTGCTCATGATGTTCTCGCCGCGATGCTCCATGTGGTACTCGTGGATGCGGGTGAGCACGATGGCGTCCACGGGACAGGCCTCCTCGCAGAAGCCGCAATAGATGCACTTGAACAGATCGATGTCGTAGCGGGTGGTGCGCCGCGTGCCATCCCGGGACACGTCCGAGTCGATCGTGATGCACACCGCCGGGCAAACCGCCTCGCAGAGCTTGCAGGCGATGCAGCGCTCCTGGCCGTTGCCGTAACGGCGCAGCGCGTGCAGGCCGCGGAAGCGCGGCGACTGCGGAGTCTTCTCTTCCGGATAGTTGAGCGTGTATTTGCGCGTGAAGAAGGTGCGCGCCGTGACCGAGAGTCCCTTGATGAGCTCCGGCATGAGGAATGTCTTCAGCGGATTGGCCATTGCTCGCCTCCTTCAATGGAACCAGGGCCGCGCCCAGGGTCCGACGTGATAGTGCGCCAGCACCATCTCCACCCCGATCCACACCAGCGTCACGGGAATCAGCGCCTTCCAGCCGAGGCGCATGATCTGGTCGTAGCGGTAGCGCGGGAAGGTGGCCCGCAGCCACAGGAACATGAAGAGGAACGCGAAGATCTTCAGCGCCAGCCAGATGAAGCTCGGCCGACCGAGAATGGTCGCCCCGATGAGGGGCCAGCCCTGCCACGGCGAGAGCCAGCCGCCGAAGAAGAACACCGCGGTCAGTGCCGCGATCAGGATCATGTTGGCGTATTCGGCGAGGAAGAAGAGCGCGAAGGCAATGCCGGAATACTCCACGTGGAATCCCGCGACGATCTCCGACTCGCCCTCGGCGACGTCGAACGGCGCGCGATTGGTCTCCGCCACCCCGGAGATGAAATAGACGATGAAGAGCGGGAACAGCCAGAACCAGTTCTGCGACAGGAAGCCGCCCTCCTGGCTGCGCACGATGGTGCCGAGATTCATGCTGCCCGAGGCCATGAGCACGCCGACCAGCGCGAAACCCATGGCGATCTCGTAGGCGACCATCTGCGCCGCCGAGCGCAGCGCCCCGAGGAAGGCGTATTTCGAGTTGGCGGCCCAGCCGGCGATGATCACCCCGTACACGCCCATCGAGCTCAGCGCGAGCAGATAGAGGAGCCCCGCGTTGGCCTGGGAGATGACGAGATCCGGCGACAGCGGAATGACGGCCCAGGCCGCGAACGCCGGAATGAGCGCGATCATCGGCGCCACCCAGAAGAGCAGCTTGTTGGCGTTCGTCGGGATGACCACTTCCTTGGTCAGGAGCTTGAAGACGTCGGCGAACGGTTGCCCGAGCCCCGGGAACAGGCCGAGGAGCCTCACCCGGTTCGGTCCGCGCCGCAGCTGCATCCACCCGATGACCTTGCGCTCCCAGAGCGTCAGGAACGCGACGCAGAGGATGAGCACGACCGTGATGATCACGATCCACACCGTTGTGCGGACGATGCCCGGGAGCGACGCCCAGGCAGTGGCGAGAGTTTGCGGCATTAGTACGTCACCGCGGGGGTGCGGCCTTCTCGTGTTCTTTGCAGGGACGGAGCTCGACGCACGATCGCGTCGATCTGATACATCGGGACATCGACAACGTTCTGCGCGGGCTGCGCGCCCGCATCCCTGCGAACCGCGTGACTGCCCGAATAGGCGGGCGCGCTGTAAGCGGTCGGAGCACCGACGAGTGCCGCCACCTCCGCCCGGACATCCTCCGAGGACTGGTACTCGAACCCGGAGAGCCCGAGGAGATTGCCAAGCACGCGCAGGATCTTCCACGCGGGGCGTGATTCCCCGACGGGCGCGGCCGCGCCGGTCTGGCTCTGCCAGACTCCTTCGAGATTGACGTAGGTGCCGGAGGTCTCGGCAAACGTGCCCGCGGGCAGGAGCACATGGGCAACCTTGCGCAGGGTCTCACTGGCAAAGGGCGTGACCGCCACGACGAGCTCCGCCTGTCCGAGCGCGCGCTCGGCCTCGCTCTGCGGCGCATCGATCCACGGCTCGATGCCGCCGACGAGGAGATAGGACTTCAAAGGCCGCGCCAGCATCTCGACCGTCGAGAGGCCGGGAGGGCTCACGGGCCTGCCGCCCGGCTCCCGGTGAGGGACGGCGCCGGCAAGGTGCGCGCCGGCCGCATTCGCGCCTTCCGCCAGCACACCGAGGGAGGCCCCCGTCACCTGCGCCAGAGCGGCCGCGAGCGCCCGCAGATCGGCAAAGCGCGGATGGCGCAGCGCCAGCGCGCCCAGCCAGATCGCCCGCTTCTCGCCGGAGGCGAGCGCCGCGGCTGCAGCGCGGTGCCCGTCGCTCACCTGTGCGCCGTCCACCGCCTGCGAGAGATGCGCGGGAATCGTCGCGCCCGCAGCCTCCGCCGCCGCGCGCAGAATCGCCGCGAGATCGGCGACCTGAGCCGCCGGGGCCGACTCCACGTACGCCGCCACGGGAAAGTAATAGTTGAAAACGGCGGGATTGAGCAACGCCACTTTGGCGCCGCGCCGCGCCGCCTTGCGCACGCGGTGCGCGAGAATCGGCGCCTCCCGGCGCAGGTTCGCCCCGACGATCAGCAGCCCCTGAAGGGACTCGATGTCGGCGATGCGCATCCCGAGGCTCGGGTAGAGGGGATCCGCCGCCTGATCGCGCAAGTCCCGCTGACGAAGCCGGGAGTCGATATTGCCGCTGCCCAGCCCGCGGGCGATGCGTCCGGCAAGATACATCTCCTCGAGGGTCGCCGACGGGCTCGCCAGCACGCCGAGCTCCGCACCGCGGCCGCGCAGCCCTTCGGCCGCCCTGGCGAGCGCGGTCTCCCAGTCGGTCTCGACCCATTGTCCATTGTCCGGCCCGTCCTCGGCGCCGCCTTTGCCCATCGCTTGGCGGATCATCGGGCGCTGCAGCCGATCCTCGCTGTACACCCCCTCGTAGCTGAAGCGGTCGCGATCCGCGATCCAGATCTCGTTGATCGCCTCGTTCTCGCGCGGCACCACACGCATGAGCCGCCCGCGCAGCACGTGCCCGAAGAGGTTGCTGCCCGTGCCATCGTGCGGCGAGACGAGCGGCACCGACATCATCTCCCAGGCGCGGGCGGTGAAGCGGTAGGGCTTGGAGACGAGCGCGCCGACCGGACACAGATCGATCACGTTGCCCGAAAGCTCGTGATGCACGGTGCTTTCGATGTAGGTGCGCACCTTCATCTGCTCGCCGCGGCCGATCATGCCGAGCTCCTGGATGCCGGCGATCTCCTCCGTGAAGCGGATGCAGCGGGTGCAATGGATGCACCGCGTCATGTCGGTGGCGATGAGGGGACCCAGGTTCTCATCCTGCACCGAGCGCTTGCGCTCGGTGTAGCGCGAGACGTCGCGGCCGAAGCCGACGGCGAGGTCCTGCAGCTCGCACTCCCCGCCCTGATCGCAGATCGGGCAGTCGAGCGGATGGTTGATCAGGAGGAATTCCATGGTCGCGCGCTGCGCGCCGATCGCCCGCGGCGAGTCGGTGAAGATCTTCATGCCCTCGGTGACCGGCGTGGCGCACGCCGGCATGGGCTTCGGCGCCTTCTCGACCTCCACCAGGCACATGCGGCAGTTGGCCGCGACGGAAAGCTTGTCGTGATAGCAGAAGCGCGGCACGTAGGTGCCGTTCGCGTCGGTCACCCGGATGATCATCTCGCCCTTGCGGGCCTTGACCGGCTTGCCGTTGATCTCGATGTTGACGAATTCTTCAGCCATGTTATGCCGCCCGCGCTCCGAGCTGGTCCGCGACGATGCTGCGGCCGCCGTGATCGATCATGTACTCGAACTCGTGCCGGAAGTGCTTCATGAAGCTCTGCACCGGCCAGGCCGCCGCGTCCCCGAGCGCACAGATGGTGTGTCCCTCGATGCGGTTGGCCACATCGACCAGGAGCGAGAGCTCCTCGCGCCGCGCCTGGCCCGCGAGGATCCGCTTCAGCAGCCGGTTCATCCAGCCCGTGCCCTCGCGGCAGGGCGTGCACTGGCCGCAGGACTCCGACATGTAGAAGCGCGAGATGCGCTCGAGCACCCGCACCATGCAGGCGGTCTCGTCCATGACGATGACGGCCGCGGAGCCGATGGCCGAGCCCGCCGCGCGCAGCGAGTCGTAGTCCATGTTGGTCTTGAGCATCACCTCGCCGGGCACCACGGGCACGGACGAGCCGCCCGGGATCACCGCCTTCAGGCGCCGGCCGCCCTTGACCCCGCCCGCGAGCTCGAGCAGGTCCTTGAAGGGCACGCCGAGCGGCAGCTCGAAATTGCCCGCCTTCTCCACGTGGCCCGACACGGAGAAGATCACCGTGCCCCCGGAGTTGGCGGGCCCGAGCGAGGCGAACCACTGCGGCCCCTTCCTCAGGATGGTGGGGACCGAAGCGAAGCTCTGCGTGTTGTTGATCGTGGTCGGCTGGCCGTAGAGCCCGAAGTTGGCCGGGAACGGCGGCTTGAAGCGCGGCTTTCCGGGCTTGCCCTCGAGAGAGTCGAGGAGCGCGGTCTCCTCGCCGCAGATGTAGGCGCCGGCGCCGACGAAGGTGTAAATGTCGAAATCGATGCCGGTGCCGCGGATGTTCTTGCCGATCAGGCCCGCGTCGTAGGCTTCCTTCAGCGCCGCTTCGAAGCGCGGCACCGGCTCGCCGAGGAACTCGCCGCGGATGTAGTTGTAGGCGACGGTGGAGTTCGTGGCATAGCCGCCGATCGCGAGGCCCTCGATGAGCGCATGCGGGTTGTAGCGCAGGATGTCACGGTCGTGGCAGGTGCCCGGCTCACTCTCGTCGGAGTTGCAGACGAGGTACTTCTGCACCGGCGAGTTGCGGGGCATGAAGCTCCACTTGGTGCCGGTGGGGACGCCGGCGCCGCCGCGGCCGCGCAGGCCCGAAGCCTTCACGGCGTCGATGATCTGCTCGCGCGGCGGCTTCTCGGCGAGGATCTTCTCCCACACCTCGTAGCCGCCGATCCCGCGGTACGTGGCGAGCTCCCAGGAGCGCTCGAGCTTCAGGGGCTCGAACACGACGAGATTCATCTTGTCGGGGCTTACTGCCATGGCGCTACTTCAGCTCATCGAGAATCTGATCGAGCTTCTCCGGCGTGAGATGCTCGTGAAAGACGTGATCCACCATCATCATGGGCGCGCCGGTGCAGGCCGCCAGGCACTCCTCCTCGCGCTTGAGGAAAATGCGGCCGTCGGCCGTGCTCTCGTTGAGCTTGATGCCGAGCTTGCGCTCCGCATGCGCGACGAGATCCTCGCCGCCGTTCAGCATGCAGGAGATGTTGGTGCAGATGCTGACGTGGTGCCGGCCGCACGGATGGGTCTCGAACATCGAGTAGAAGCTCGCGATCTCGTAGACCTGGATGGGCGGCAGCTTCAGGTGAGCGGCCACGGCATCCATCAGCTCCGGCGTCAGATGGCCCTTGTTCTGCTCCTGGGCGGCGCGCAGCGCCGCGATGCACGCGGAGCGCTGCCTGCCGGGCGGGAACTTGGCGACCCAATGATCGATCTCGCGCCGGGTGTGCTCGCTGAGGAGCGTGGTCGC
>DASTAC010000062.1:0-2626 GCA_035713045.1 Steroidobacteraceae bacterium | reverse complement strand
CCGGGACGTCTTCGCGCGCACACCAGGCATCGACCGCGATCATCGCGCGCTTGATGATGTCGGCGGCGGTGCCCTGCATGGGCGCGTTGATGGCGCTGCGCTCCGCGTACTGCCGGGTCTGGGCATTGCCGGAACGGATGTCCGGCAGATACAGCCGGCGGCCATACACTGTCTCGACGAAGCCGCGCTCGCGCGCCTGCTGCCGGGTATCGTCCATGAAGCGGCGCACGCCGGGGTAGCGCTGGAAGTAACGCTCCACGTACGTCTGCGCCGCGCCGCGATCGATGCCCAGATTGCGCGCGAGCCCGAACGGCGACATGCCGTAGATGAGACCGAAGTTGATGGTCTTCGCCAGCCGGCGCTGATCGGCGGTCACCTCGGCCAGCGGCGTTCCGAAGACCTCTGCCGCGGTCGCCTGGTGCACGTCGCGATCCTCCGCGAAGGCGGCAAGCAGGCCCTCATCGCCCGAGAGGTGCGCCATGATCCGCAGCTCGATCTGCGAGTAGTCCGCGGCCATCAGCACGTGATCGGGGGGCGCGATGAACGCCTGTCGGATCCGCCGGCCCTCGGGACGCCGGATCGGAATGTTCTGCAGGTTGGGATCGGAAGAGGACAGGCGACCCGTCTGCGCCACCGCCTGGTGATAGGAGGTGTGGATGCGCCCGGTGCGCGGATTGATCAGCTCCGGCAGCTTGTCGGTATAGGTCGATTTCAGCTTCGCCAGCGCCCGGTAGTCGAGCACGATTCGCGGCAGTGCGTAGGAGGCCGCGAGCTCCTCCAACACATCCTCCGCCGTCGAGGGCTGTCCCGTCGGGGTCTTGCGCAACACGGGGAGCCCCTGCTTCTCGAAGAGCACCTGCTGCAGCTGCTTCGGCGAGTCGACGTTGATGTCGCACCCGGCCTCGCGCCGCGCTTGCTGCAGCAGCTCCTGGAGCTGCGTGGCGAAGCGCGCGCTCTGCGCCCGCAGCAGCTCGCGGTCGACCAGCACACCGTGGCGCTCCATGCGCTCGAGCACCGGCACGAGCGGCTGCTCGATCTCCTCGTACAGGCTCTTCAGCGCCGGAATGCTCTCGATCTTCGGCCAGAGCGCCTTGTGCAGGCACAGCGTCACGTCGGCATCCTCGGCGGCATATTCCGCAGCGCGCTCCACGGACACCTGGCTGAAGGGGATCTGCTTGGCGCCCTTCCCGGCCACCTCTTCGTAGGTGATGGTGCGAAGACCGAGGTAGCAGAGCGCGGCTGAGTCCATATCGTGCCGCGCGCCAACGCTGTTCCACACGTAGGACTCGAGCATGGTGTCGTACCGCATGCCGGCGAGGCGAATCCCGTGGTTCTGCAGGACGTGAGCGTCGTACTTCAGATGATGTCCGAGCTTCGGCAGCTCGGGATCCTCCAGAATCGGCCGCAGCGCCTCGAGCGCCCTGGTGCGCTCGATCTGCGGCGGCGCGCCCGCATAGTCGTGGCCCAGAGGCAGATACGCTGCCGTACCCGACTCGATGCAGAAGGAGAGACCGACGATCTCGGCGCGCATGTAATCGAGGCTCGTCGTCTCGGTATCGAGCGCGATGAGCTGCGCGTCGCGCAGCTTCGCGATCCAGCGCTCGAGATCGGCCCAGTCGGCCAGCGTCTCGTAGTGTCTCGTCACGGCGGCCGGGGCTGCGGGTGCCGAGTCGCCGGGCGGGAGGCCGATCGGCGCCATGGCGCCCCCCGGCTGGACAGCGGCACCGCCCCGCGCCTGTCCTCCTTCCGTGACCGGCGGCGGGGAGTCGCCGCCGCCGCCATCGAGCTGGCGCAGGAGCGAGCGCAGCTCGTACCGGGTGTAGAGCTCACGCAGGCGTTCGATGTCCGGCGGCGACGGCACGAGATCCTCCAGCGTCACGGGCAGCTCGAGCCCGCTTTGGATGGTCGCGAGCCTGCGTGACAGCTCCAGCGTCTCGAGCCCGGCGCGCAGATTCTCTCCGACCTTGCCGCTCACCTCGCTCACGTTGCGGATGAGGTTGTCGAGAGTCCCGTACTGGCCGAGGAGCTTGGCCGCCGTCTTGGGGCCCACCTTGTCGATCCCGGGGATGTTGTCGGAGCTGTCGCCCACCAGGGCGAGATAGTCGATGATCTGCTCCGGGAAGACATCGAACTTGGCCTTGACCCCGGCGCGGTCGAGCACCGTGTTGCTCATCGTGTTGACGAGCGTGATCGACTCGCTGACGAGCTGCGCCATGTCCTTGTCGCCGGTCGAGATCAGCACCTTCTCTCCGGCGCGCGCGGCCTGGCAGGCGAGCGTTCCGATGACGTCATCGGCTTCGACGCCCTCGACCCGCAGCAGGGGCAGTCCCTGGGCGCGCAGGATGGCGAGCAGCGGCTCGATCTGCGCGCGCAGGTCATCGGCCATCGGGATGCGATGCGCCTTGTATTCGGCGAAGAGATCGTCGCGAAACGTCCGGCCGGGCGCATCGAACACCAGCGCGATGCGCTTCGGGCGGCACTCCTTCAGGAACTTGGCGAGCATGTTGAGCACGCCGAGCACCGCGCCGGTGGGCTCGCCGCGGGAATTGCTCAAGGCCGGCAGGGCGTGGAAGGCGCGATAGAGATAGGAGGACGCGTCGACCAGGACGAGGTCGGGAGAATCGGG
>DASTAC010000061.1:0-84425 GCA_035713045.1 Steroidobacteraceae bacterium | reverse complement strand
CGTCAGGCTCTGCGCAGGAAGGAGATCAGCGCGAGCACCAGGAATACCACGAAGATGATCTTGGCGATCCAGGCGGCTGTCGCAGCCAAGCCCCAGAAACCAAGGATCCCCGCTACGAGTGCGATGATGAGGAAGACGATGGCGTAATACAGCATGGTCGGGCTCCTGGCGGTGTGGAAGTCTTCCGCAAATTCCGTTCCAGCCTGTGCCTCGCCGCAACAGGCGGGGAACGGCCCGGCTCCCCGGCGCGTTGACTTCGACCGGTCGGGCTATGGCAGAGAGCGTCAGGCTGTTTCGCAGCTTCTACCGCGCCATCCGCTTTGCCCTGCCGGAGCGGCGCGCGGTGCTGCTCATTGTCGGGCTGACCCTCCTCATCGCAGCCGCCAATGCGGCCGAGCCGCTGGTGCTCAAGATCATCTTCGACGGCCTCACCACCCGGCCGGCCCTGCCCCCCCCCTCGGCAGGGGCCTCGGCATGCTCGCGGCCTGGCGGACGCGGATTGGACTTCAGTACGCGCTGCTCGAGGCGACGGTCGGCAAGCTCCACAACATGCCGCTGCGCCTGCAGAGGAGCGAAGGGGTCGGGGCGATCATGACGCGCCTCGACCGCAGCATCCAGGGCCTGATCGGCGCGGTGACGCAGATCCTCTTCAGTGTTCTGCCCTCGGTCTTCTTCCTGGTGATGGCGATCGCCATCATGTTCCAGCTCGATAAGCGGCTCGCGGCGCGAGCGCTCGCTGCTCGAGCGCTGGGCGCGGATCTACTCGCGGTTCAACGAGGTGCTCTCCGGCATTCTCATCGTGCGCAGCTTCACCATGGAGGAGGTGGAGAAGAACCGGTTCCTGAAGGATGTGTCCGAAGCCAACAGCGTGGTGATCCGCGGCGTCGCGACCGATACGGGCTATGGCGCTGCGAGCAATTTCGTCGTCGCCGCAGCACGCCTGTCTGCCCTCGCCGTCGGCGGTTACCTCGCAGTCACTCACACCACGGGCTGGCCCGCGGCCCGCAGGCGCTCCCGCAGCTCCCCGAGCTGCGCAACCACCGCGGCGTGCTCGTCGTCGGCCAATGCGAGCTGCGCAAGCAATTCCAACGCGCCCTGATAAGTGAGACTGGCGCTATCGAGGTGCCGCCGCCTGTTCTCACCATTTTCCAACTCCGCGGCATGGAGGTGCCAGCGCACCACGGTCACCTGCGCCTTGAGATGCTCGAGAGTTCTGAATCTCTCCACTGTACCTCCTCGCGTGTCCCCAACCTGCTGGTTGCCTCGCAGGAAGCGTGCCGGGCTCGCGCTGGCGCGAAAATGAATGTGAAATGAACGAGTTGTGTTGACGAGGACATGTTGGAAAAATACGAACGTCGGCAAAGAGAGACGGTGTTGGCGTGTTGCGACGCCTCGCGGCCCGGCGCCAGGGATCGGCGCGGCGAGCGCGGGCGATGGAACCGGCGGCCCGCAGCATTGCCCCAGTGGATCGGCAACAGAGGGCTCGCAGTCGCGGGCCGCCGCTCCAGCCTGGTTGCCTGCATCGGTGCCTGGGCGGCTCTGCTCGCAGGCTGTGCCATACGCCTGTCGCCCGCCGGGCGATTGGCGAGTCCGGCGGATCAGGCCCGGCGGGAAGTCGACGGCACGACCGGGGCGGTATACCGCATGCGGGCGGAGCCCGGCATGGCGGCGCTGCCGAGCTCGGCCAAGGGTGTGCTGGTCGTACCGGACTACGGCAATGGCGCGTACTTCATCGGCGGCCAGGGCGACCCGGGGGTGCTGTCGCTGCGCGATAGCGCGCATGCCTTCAGTCGTGATGTGGAGCGGCGCGAAGGGCCTCGACGGCGGCATCTCGGCGGGCGCCACCTACATCACGCCCGACGCCGGCCTCGATGATGCCTACACACGAGAGGGTCTCATCAACCGGCAGATCCTGTCGAGCGCAGTCAGGAACCATCATGCCGCCGTGATGCGCGAGGCGCTCGCAGGCGGCGGAGCTTCCGCATATCGCTGACATATCAGAAGCGGTACGCCACTGACATGCTGAAAGTGCCCTGGGTCTTGCGCTCCACGATGGGACTGCGGGCGGCGCTCCCGAGCAGCCAGCTGACCGCCACATCGCCGTTGACCATCAGGTGCGGGGTGACGAAGCGCGTCGCGCTGAACCCGAATCCCGCGGCCTCCAGTCCGCCATGCGCCAGGAAGAGCGGCTCGCCCGAGCGTCGGGCCTGATACGGATTGATGCCGTAAACGGTCTGCAGGTGAGTGCGGTCGGCCAGGGTCACCGAGGGGCCGGCGAACATGATGAACTTGTGAGAGCTGCCCGGAAGAGGCGAATAAATCTCGAGATCCCCGACCACGCCCGCGGCGCCGCCTGCGATCTTGCGGACGTCGGCACGGAGGAGTATCGGCAGATCCCTGGAGATCACGTACGTGCCGGCCAGCTTGAAGAACGGCGCCCGCGGAATGTCTCCGAGGCCATGGAGCGTGGCGTAATGCCATGACATCTCGCGGCCGAGGTCGAAACCCACGGCAAGCGAGATGCGATACTTCCTGCCCTCGAAGAAGTTGACTCCGAGCCCCTCACCGGTGGAGAAGAAATACCGGTTACGGTAGCGGATGTTGATGACGGGACCGCCCGCCGCGCGGTATTGGCTTGCCCCGCTGTACGCGGGCTTGGTCGCAGCGCCGAGCCCGAGGATGACCTGCCACTTCGGAATCTTGGGCGCGAACAGGTTTTCGAGCGCGATCCCGCCCGAGTACTGCCACTCCTGGATCGGGGAGGGCGTCTGGGCGTGGGCGACGTGTGCCGCGCAGGCGAGGATGGCCGCGAGCAGGCACGGCGCCAGTAGTGACCGCAATAGTTACTTCTCCTGGCTTGATCAACGACGAAGGAGCACGTCGGGTTCCCGCCGCCCGTGCTCAGGCTGAGCTGCTCGGGGCCGCGGCGGATCAGGCCGCATCGTGAAAGATGATGCCGAGTGTCTGGCGCCGGCCCGAGCGCACCCGGCTGACGCCGTGGCGCAGATTGACGCGGTAATCGCCGCGCGTTCCGCTCACCGGTCGATGATGGACAGCGAACACAACGGCATCGCCGCGTCCGAGCGGCACCACTTCGGCGCGCGATTGCATGCGCGGGCGCTGCTCGGTGAGGACAAACTCACCACCCGTGAACTCGTTCCCCGGCTCGGAAAGGAGCACGGTCAGCTGCAGCGGGAATACCCACTCCCCATAGAGATCCTGATGCAGGCAGTTGTAGTCGTCCGGGCCATACTGCAGGAGCAGAGGAGTGGGTTTCACCTGGCCCGCGCCGTGGCAGCGCTCGAGGAACTCCTCGAGGCTCTCTGGATAGCGCCGCTCTTCCCGCAGGCGGGCGCTCCAGACTTTGGCGATCGGCGCCAGCCGCGCATAGAGTGCGCGGCGCAGCTCGGCCACGAGCGGCGGCAAGGGGTAGGCGAGGTACTTGTACTCGCCCCGCCCGAAGCCGTGCCGGCTCATCACCACGCGGCTGCGGAAGTGACTGTCGTCCGCATAGAGCTCCGTCAGCGCCCTGCACGGGGCAGGGGCGAGCAGCCCCGGCAATACGGCGAACCCGCTGGAGTCGAGCTGTGCGGCGAGCGCAGCCCAGTCAAATGACGAGATGCAATCCATTATTTTCAATCGGATACAGCGTATAACTTCTGTAGTACTAGAACTAAATCCGGTCGAGGCCGGAACTATTGTGCCTTGCGCATCGTCAGGTTGATCCTCATTCGACCGATGCTCTCGTGGCACCCATCCGCAACGGGGTCGACGCCGTGATAGGCGAGCCGTTTCTCCCCGCCCCAGACGAGAACGTCGCCGTGGGAGAGCGGCAGGCGATACGGCTTGTCGGAGCGCTTCAATCCGCCAAAGAGGAACGTGGCCGCGAGCCCGAGCGACACCGAGACGATCGGCGCCGAGAGGTCCCGCTCGTCGCGATCCTGGTGCAGGGACATGCGCGCGCCGGGCTCGTAGCGATTGATGAGGCAGACATCCGGCCGGAACGAGGGAAACCCCGCCACCGCGGCCGCACGCTGCGCAAGCTCGACGAAGCTCTCCGGAAGCGGCGGCCAGGGGTGCCCGCTCTCAGGGTCGAGCCGCTCGTAGCGATAGCCTTTGCGGTCGGTGACCCAACCCACCGCGCCGCAGTTGGTCATGGCGACGGACATGCGCTGCCCGCCGGGTGTCAGCATGTTGCGGAAGGGCGCCCTCGCCACGACCTCATCGAGCGCGGCGAGCAGCGCCGGGGCGGAGGGCAGGGCGAGCCCCGGCAGATAAGTGAGGCCGAGGCTACGGGTGTGGCCCGCTGCGGGGTCGTCGAAGAGATCGCGGGTCAGGGGTCAGTTCCGGGCGCGCAGCGCAAAGCCTGCTTTGATCTCCCCCGGCAGCAAGGCCACCACGAGATGCACCAGGAGAGGGATCAGGATGAGGTCATCGACGATGCCGGCCAACGGCAGCGCGAAATTGACGGGGTCGAGGGCATAGAGTCCCAGGACCACCGCCACCGGCCAGAGCCATATCGGCCGTTGTTGGTGCCGGAGCGCGAACCACAGCAGGCGAAGGTCGCCCGCGATCAGCCGCCACAGCTTGAGCCATCGAATCATGGCGGGTCTCCTCCCGCGTACGGATGATCCCATCATGTGACGACGGCGCGCGGGGAATCAAGGCCGGAGACACAGGCATCGGGGCGTGCGCGGCCGACCGGGACCGCGGTGATGACCTCGGCACTGCGAAACGCAGTATGATATCGCTATCATTTCGGCGACCGGGAGCGATGGCGATGCGCAAGCGACGGCTGACACTGGCAGTGGCAGTGGCACTGGCGGCACTCACGGCGCTGGGCATTCCCCTCGCGGCCATGGCCATGAAGCTCCCCTCCCGGCCGCAGAAGAAGGCCGCGCCGGTGGAGCTGACCGCGCCGTCGTGGCAGTCCGGTCAGTACTGGGCGGACTTCGACCATCGCCTGCTGGTGGATTTCGCCGATCTCGCGCACTTTCGCGCCGCGGATGAGAGATTGGGTCCGCCGGCCGCAGGCACCGACCGGGTGGTCTTCGTCGGCGATTCCATCACCGAGGGGTGGAAACTGCAGAAGTCCTTTCCCGGCAAGCCCTACGTCAACCGCGGCATCAGTGGACAGACCACCTCGCAGATCCTGCTGCGCTTCCGCCAGGACGTGATCGATCTGCACCCCAGGGTGGTCGTGATCCTGGCGGGCGCCAACGACCTTGCGGGCAACACCGGCCCGGTGAGGCTGCCCCAGGTCGAAGGCAACCTCGAGTCGATGGCCCAGTTGGGCAGAGCCAACGGCATCGCAGTGGTCCTGTGCTCACTGCTGCCCACGGTGCACTACTGGTGGCATCCGCAGGTGCCCAACCCCGCCGCCCGGATCCGGGCGCTCAACCGGTGGCTCGAGGCCTACGCCGGTAAGCATCATTACGTGTATGTGAACTACTACGCCGCCATGAAGACCGCCAGCGGGGCGCTCAAGCACACTCTGAGTCCAGACGGGGTGCATCCGTCAGCCGCCGGATACGCCGTCATGGCGCCTCTGGCGCAGGCCGGAATCGACCAGGCGCTGACCAAGGAGCAGGGCGGCCGAACCGCGCGGCGCTGAGCGTCCGGCATCACGGCAGGGAGCCCTGGGCGTTCCGCGGGTCATCCATGTGCTTGAAGAGGTCACCGTTCGCCGGAATCCGACCGAAGCGGCAGATCGGAATGGGAAACGACAGCTTGATCACGCAGCGATCGCCCAGATCGATGATGCCGTTCTCGAGTCTCTGCATGCGATCGATGCGCGCCTCGTCCCACCCGAACTCCGGGGCCGCTCTCACGTGCGCGGGCATCCGTGGAAATCCGAATCGCAGCGTGCGCGTCACGCCGGCGCGAACCGCCTGCGCGCGCACCTCGTGTCGCATCGCCGCCTCCCAGTCGATGGCGGGCCGTGATGCGGGCGTCGGCGGTTTCGGTGGCGTGATCGGCTCTACGGCGATGTGCTCGAAGAGCGGCGCCGGCGGCTTGGGCTTGCCGGGTCGATGAAGAGCCGCGATCGTTCGATGCGGCCGCTCTGCGGTTAGAATCATCGCGATCATGGGCGGCGAGTTGCCGGCCTCCGGCCGGGAAGGGCGCGGCGGCAGCAGCAACCGGTAGAGCGCCGCCTGCAGCGCCAGGGCCATCGCGGCGGCGAGTACGCGCTCGGAACGACGACGCCAACCGGTCATTGCTGATGCGGCACCCGGATGAGCCCAAGCCCTCAGTTGGACGGGCCCTCCGGAGGAGGGTTCCTCGCCCAGGGCGGGGCCAGGAGGAGGGGTCAGCTCGAGCCGGTCTCAGCGGGGTCTTGCAGCCCTCGATGACGTCAATGCCGCGAGCCCGAAACGCAGACGGGATCCAGGACTCCCGCGCAGTGCTTGACGAGCACCGCCGTGGCGGTCCTCGCGGCGTCCGCCGCTTTGCAAGCGAGCGAAGTGTCCGGCGGCCTCACTCAATAGGATGAGGTCCGCTCACATTGCTTCGGCACCCCCAGCCGGTATCCTTCGCACCGGAACGTTCCGACACCCGGTTCGACGCGGGTCCAGTGCCACATCCCGCTCGCATCCTGCCAGGCACTTCTCACGGCGCCGTCGTTGGAATCGGTCATGAGGTCTGCTGCAGCAACGGCCACCACATCGGCCGTCCTTTTGAGCACTCCGCCATGACCGGGATCGCCGCTCACATGGAAGCTTTCGCAACCGACCAGCCCGCTGATCAGGATGACGCCCGCCAGAACGGTGAAGAACGCGGCGCCTCGTGCATTTCGAACCGGTGAGCTCGCGAGCGTTGTCATCGGATGCCGGCGCTTCATCTCCAAGGACGCGCTTACCGAATTCGTCAAAAGGGCAACGATCACGGACGGCCCCTTGCCCTTGTACAGCGCGGCGAGCGAATTGTCATCGCCCGCGCCGGCAAGCCCGTCGCGGAGCTTCGGCCGGTGCGCAGGATGAAAAAGCGCGCGATGCTCCTGGACGACCCGTTGCTCCGAGTGGACGAGTACAGCTATGACGGTCCGATTGGCGTGACGACCAATCGGGACTTTGACAGCACCGTCTGTGGCGGCTAGCGTATTCTTCGGCCAGAACGACTCATGCCCTCGGGGTACTTCGATCGTCGCGCAGTGCGCGTCGTACCGCGTTCGGCTCGCGTTCCATGATGCGCAGTAGCGTCTGCGCGGGGCCGGTCGGGCCACGTCGGCCTTGCTCCCAGTTTTCGAGCGTTCGCTTGCTCACGTTCAGAAATGTCGCCATATCGGACTGTGACATGCCGAACTGCTCCCGGATCGCCTTCACGTCAGGCGCGGAGAGCTTGCGCCGCGGGAGGGTATCGCGGCGATCACGGTACGCCTCGAGCCCCTCGCGGATCTCTTCGAAGAGGTCGCGCTTCTTTGCGGTGGTCATTTCAGGCCCTTTACGATCTTAGCAAGCGCTTTAATGTCTTTCTGCGCCAGGTCCGCCATTTCCGACTTGTGGTTTGTTATCGGGAGCTTCCCCGCTTACGGCATTTAGGCTCTTTCGATGCGAAGGGTCTCGGCTTGTAGCGGGCCTTCGTCCGTATCGACCTCAATGCGCAGCGTACAAGGCTCTTCTATAGGAAGAGGAGATATCGCAAGACCGCTGCCAACCATCGCGACGTTCTTTCCTGCCAAATGCTCTACGGCACTGGCACTCGCAAGGATCTCCTGCGGGATTTCCAGCTCGGTCAGGAGTTGGTCGCCGCGTAGAACGCGTATCGATAGCTTCGCAAACGGTCTATCAACTGGCGTGTAGATTCTGACAAAGGCACAGAGTTTTGGCAGAACTACTGGCAGCGCTGACAGAAGCATGGATGGACCATAGCAGCCCACGAGCGAGTACTTATTCCCGACCTCCTGCCGAATATCGTCACAGAACTGTACCGTGACATATCTTGCTTCAGGCATGCTTTCGCTCACGCTGCGCTCGCACCGCTTCGAATACTTTCACTGCTGGCACTCCGACGGCAGCCGCAAGCCGCTCGAGCATGTCAGTTCCAGGATCAAGCCGGCCAGATTCGATACGCGCAATATAGGACTGTGTCGTTCCGGCTCGCTCGGCCAGCTTCACCTGAGACAAGCCGGCGGCCAGTCTCAATGCACGAAGGGAGCTTGACTTAGGCTCTAGCATCTCGCCGAACGTTCGGCGCGCTTTCTCCAACCGGGCGGCCATGTCCGGCTTGGCTTCAAGCTTTCGAATCAGTGCTGCCAGTGGCTTGCCGCCGCTCAGCGGCTTGTCCGCCGGCACCTTCGCCTCAAAATACAGCACCTCGCCGGATGACTTAGGTTGGTTGCCCGTCTGTAGCAACGTCCCAGTCGTGGAGGATTCGGCGCGAAAGCTCGCTTTGCGGGTCATAATCGCAGTGATCCTTATGCACGATCGCCAGGATGCCAATCCGACGTTTTCGCCAGTCGTAACCGTATATAACTCGATAGACTGTGGCTGGTGTGTCGAGAATGCGAACTCGGAGCAAGTTGCCAGCGGACTGGACGCGTGCCCATCTCTTTATGCTCACCCGGACGTTTTCAAATTGAACGTCCCCTACAGTCGTAAGCTTCTGCTCAAGCTGCGGGTCCGCTTCCGCTTCGTCGAGAAACGTGAGTACGGCAGCAAGGGCGTCGGGATCAATGGCCTTTAGCTGCTCGATGTCTCGCTCGGCCCCAGGTAGAACGTCGATTGGCATTATACACAGTAGTATATAGACGGCAACCCTTCATTTGCGACACAGGTCGCACCCATGCGCATAGGCGCAGCTGACGGTACCGCTACCCAGTGGATGGGCTTCCTCGGCGCCGCTCTAGCTCGGCAATCAGTTCGTCGACGCTCGGATTGCCAAGAATCGCTTCTCGATTAGACGTGTAGTCATCGCGTCCAGTCTCAAACAGCTGAAGAAACCGGGCCATGCCAACCGGCCCGAGCGCCTTAACGAGGGCGTCAATTCCAACCCTTCGCAGCTCGGCAAGAGTCGCGCTGCCGCCATTGACCGTTTCGACTGCCCTTTTCAAATTACGACCACCTCCGCCGACTCCGGGCACATCGACAACCACGCGACATTCTCTGAACGCGGGCGTCACTCGCCGCTGCAGGCATAAAATAACTCTAGTTGCGAGCTAGTAGTATCCCGCTTTTGGCCAGAGTTTTGGAAACTTCTCTGACTTTGTGCACGAACCTGCGGGCAAGCGCTCACGTTCTCGCGTTGGTTGGTTTCGTCGGTAGCCTGCGTCGCACAACTGACGCCACGCAGCCCGTCAAGATAGTCCGCCCACGCCTGCATCATCTTTCTCCGCTCTGCCAACCGCTCAGCCCGGTTGTACGCCGCCCGGACCTTGTTCCGCTCCGCGTGCACCATTTGCAATTCGATCACGTCGGGGTGCCAACCGAGCTCATTGAGGCACGTGCACGCCATGGCTCGAAAACCGTGTCCCGTCATTTCGTCGCGCGCATAGCCGAGGCGTCGCAAGGCGGCATTCACCGTGTTCACTGACATCGGTCGATCCGAGCTGCGGAGCGACGGAAAGAGGTATCTGCCTTTTCCGGTCACGCTGCGGAGCTCTCGGAGAACGGCGATCGCCTGAGAGGCCAGCGGAACAATATGCCGCTCCCGCATCTTCATCCGCGCCACCGGCACGCGCCATTCCGCCGTTTGCAGGTCGATCTCGGTCCATTCCGCCGCCCGAAGCTCGCTGGGACGTAGAAAGACGAGAGGGGACAACTTCAGGGCAATCAGTGTCGTCGGATGCCCTATGTAGTCGTCGATGGCGCGGAGTAGGGCACCGATTTGCGCCGGCTCCGTGATGGCCGCGCGGTTCTCTACCACCACCGGCGCCAGGGCGCCCCGCCCCACTTTTCGCACCTCAGGCGTGTTATCATGCCCCTGGATGGCGGTAGACGGGCGTCGGCGGGTGTCGATGCGGAAACCCTACGATTCCCGGTGTTTCCGCGCAATGTTGGGATGTTGGAGGACGGGTTAGGAAGGTGGGGGCTGAACCCACCTGGTGCCCGGGGCCGGACTCGAACCGGCATGGGGTTGCCCCCGAGGGATTTTCTTACCACTACAGCTTTCGCTGCTGCGAGGCTCGGCCTTGCGATCTGGCGCGTCCGCGCATTTGTGGTCTGGACTTTACCTTCACCCTGCCGCGGCCTCGCGGGCTGCGGTTTAGGCGGGGGCCGTCAAGTCTCTACACTTTCCGCGCAGGTCCGCGGCTTAGCTCGGTATTGCAGCCACCGTCACGTGCTGCTGGTTCACCGAATTTGACCCCATTCACGCCGGGCGTTTCCGCCCCGGGTGCTCAAGTTTTCAAGTCCCTTGCGTCTACCGATTTCGCCACCCGGGCAACGGGTGCGGGGCGATTCTACCTAAGTGCGCCTGCCCGATGGGACGGGCGGAAGCAGTAAGCATCCATACCTATGGTGGTAAGCTACTGAATTGGTAAAGACTTGGCGCTGGGGGCCTGATGGCCCATGCCTGAACCGATGGGGTCATGTCCGATTTCCGTCTCAAAGGGGAGAACGTGCATCTGTGGCGCGGCGATCACCATGTGCTGCGCGGGGTGCGGTTCGAGGTCGGGGCAGGGGAGTGCCTGCAGCTCACCGGGGCCAATGGTACGGGCAAGACGACGCTGCTGCGGACGGCCTGCGGGCTTGCCTACCCGGAGGGCGGCGAGATCACCTGGCGGGGACAGAATATCCGCGCGGACATGCAAGCGTTCCATGCGCAGCTCGCTTATCTCGGCCACGAGCCGCCCCTGAAATCCGAGCTGACCGCGCGTGAGAACCTCCACTTCTGGATCGGGGTGCGCCGCCGGCTGCCGCGGCGGGAGCTGGACCAGGCGCTGGAGCGCGTCGGTGGGAACCAGTGGGCGGACCGTCCGGTTCGGACGCTCTCGGCCGGGCAGAAGCGACGCGCGGCGCTGGCTGGGCTCACGCTGATGCGGGTGCCGCTCTGGCTCCTGGATGAGCCGACGACCAATCTCGACGTCGAGGGGCAGAAGCTCGTCGGCTCGTTCATCGATGAGCATGTCCAGGCTGGCGGCGTGGCCCTGGCGGCGGTGCATCACGAGCTGGCGGTCTCGCGGCCGGAGTCTCTGCGGCGGATGGAGCTGACGTTTGACTGACTCCGGAACGATGATGCCTCCGGTGAGGCGCGGCTTCGATACGGCAGACGATGCGGGCAGCCCGGCGGTGACGGCTCTCGGCGCGGCCCACCTGGTGCTCGCGCGCGACCTCAAGCTGGCGTTCCGCAAGCGCAGCCAGCTGGTGCAGCCGCTCGCCTTCTTCGCCATCGTCACGACGCTCTTTCCGCTCGGGGTGAGCCCGGAGCTGTCACGCTTGAGGCCCATCGCGGCGGGCGTGCTCTGGGCGGCCGCCCTGCTGGCATCGCTCCTCGCCCTGGAGCTGCTCTTTCGGGACGATGCGCAGGACGGGACCCTCGAGCAGTACGCGCTGTCGGGACGCTCGCTGACGTGGCTGCTGGCGGCGAAGACCGCCGCCCACTGGCTGCTCACCGGCTTGCCGCTCGCCCTCATGGCACCGCTGGCGGGGATCGCGCTCGGGGCGCCGAACGCGGCCGTGCCGGGGATCGTCATCTCGGTCGCGGTGGGCACCGTGGCGCTCAGCCTCATCGGCTCGATCGGGGCGGCGCTCACCCTGGGGATCAGGCGCTCGGGGGCGCTGCTCTCGCTCCTGACGCTGCCGCTCGACATCCCGGTCCTCATATTCGGGGCCCGCGCCACGGAACTGGCGATCGGCGGCGAAGCCTATGGAGTACCGCTGCAGCTGCTCGGGGCCCTGGCCGTGCTCGGTCTGACGCTGGCGCCGCTCGCTGCCGCCGCGGCGGTGCGCATCAATCTGGAATAGGGCTGAAAGAAGAACGATGGCCTGGACCTGGTTTCACCGACTCGCCTCACCGCCCCACGTGTATCGCCTCTCGGCGCGCCTGACGCCCTGGCTGGCGTGGCCCGCGGCGCTCCTCATCGTCGCCGGCCTCATCGGGGGCCTCTGGCTGGCGCCGCCGGACTACCAGCAGGGGGACGGCTACAGGATCATCTACGTACATGCCCCCAGTGCCTGGATGTCGCTCTTCGTGTATACGACCATGGCCGTGGCTGCAGGAATCGGGCTCATCTGGCGGATGAAGGTGGCGCATGCCGTGGCCGCGGCCAGCGCTCCGGTCGGGGCATCATTCACCTTCGCGGCGCTCGTGACCGGCTCGCTCTGGGGCAAGCCCATGTGGGGCACCTACTGGCAGTGGGACCCGCGGCTGACCTCGGAGCTCATCCTGCTCTTCCTGTATCTTGGGTATATGGGCCTCAGGTCCGCCTTTGACGATACGCAGCGGGCGGACCGGGCGAGCGCGGTACTGGCTGTGGTAGGTGTGATAAACGTTCCGATCATTCATTTTTCGGTCGTCTGGTGGAACTCCCTGCACCAGGCACCCTCCCTGATGTACCTGGGCAAGCCCACCATGCCGCCCTCGATGTACGTGCCGCTCCTGCTCATGCTGGTGGGGTTCACCCTCTTTTACGGGGCGGTGCTGCTCGTCCGGCTGCGCGGCGAGGTCCTCAGTCGCGAGCGGGCGGCCAGCTGGATCCGCGAGGCGGTAAGGACATGAAGCACTTTCTGGACATGGGCGGCTACTGGCCCTTCGTCTGGCCGGCCTATGCTGTGACCTTCGCGGTCATGGCGCTCAATATCGTCTGGGCGCGCCGGCTCCTGAAGCGCTCGCGCAAGGAAGCCTTGCGCAGACTCACCATTGGAGGCACAGAGAAATGACCCCACGACGGCGGCGCCTGGTGCTGGTGCTCGGCATTCTGGCGGGAGTGAGCGTGGCCGGGGGGCTCGCGCTGAGCGCCTTCCGGCAAGACGTCACCTTCTACTTCGTTCCGACGCAAGTGGTCGACGGCAAGGTCCGTCCGGGCGAGGAATTCCGCATGGGCGGTCTCGTCGCCAAGGGCAGCGTCTATCGCAAGCCTGGCAGCATGGAGGTGCACTTCACCGTGACGGACATGAAGCATGAGGTCCCGGTGGTGTACGACAAGGTCCTCCCCGACCTCTTCCGGGAGGGCGCGGGCGTGATCGTGCACGGGCACATGCTCGCCAACGGCACCTTCGATGCCGATGAGGTGCTCGCCAAGCACGACCAGTATTACCGGCCGCCCGGCATCCACGGGCAGCTCGACATCCGCCATGGCGAGCCGCGCGACCCGGCGCTGCTGGCGCCGCCGGCGACCGCGAGCGCCACTCTCCCGCAGTCGGCCGTGGAGCATCCGTAGATGATTCCAGAGCTCGGCGAGTTCGCGCTGATCCTGGCGATGCTGCTCTCGGCGCTGCAGGGGTTCTTCGGCATCGTGGGGCCGGCAGTCAAGCGCGAGCGCTGGATGGCCGCCGTGCTGCCGGCCGTCTCCGGCCAGTTCGTCATGGTGGCGGTCTCCATGGGGTGCCTGATCACCTCGTTCGTCAACAACGACTTCTCCGTCAAGTACGTCGCGGAAAATTCAAACTCCGCGCTGCCGCTCTTCTATCGCATCGCGGCGCTCTGGGGCGCGCACGCCGGCTCGCTCATCCTCTGGATCTTCCTGCTCGCGTTCTGGTCGATCGCGGCGGCGATCGGCACCGCGAGGCTGCCCAAGCCCTTCGCCTCGAGAGTGATCGGCGTGCTGGGGGTGATCAGCTTCGGCTTCCTCCTCTATACGCTCGCCACCTCCAACCCCTTCCTGCGCCTGGATCCGCCGTGGCCGGACGGGGAGTCCCTGAACCCGCTCCTGCAGGACCCGGGCCTGGCGGGCCATCCGCCGGTCCTCTACACCGGCTATGTCGGCCTCGCGGTCGCCTTCGCCTTCGCGGGCGCGGCGATGCTCGAAGGAAGGCTCGATCGGGACTGGGCGCGCTGGACGCGCCCCTGGACGACGGCCGCGTGGGCGTTCCTCTCGTGCGGCATCGCGCTCGGCAGCTGGTGGGCGTACTACACGCTGGGGTGGGGCGGGTTCTGGTTCTGGGACCCGGTGGAGAATGCGTCCTTCATGCCGTGGCTCATGGCGACCGCGCTCATCCACTCCCTCGCCGTGACCGAGAAGCGCGGACTCTTCAAGAGCTGGACGCTGCTGCTCGCCGTGCTCGCATTCTCGCTGAGCCTGGTCGGCACCTTCCTCGTGCGCTCGGGGGTCCTGGTCTCCGTTCACTCCTTCGCGGCGGCCCCCGGGCGCGGCGAGTTCATCCTGGCCTTCCTTGTCGTGATGATCGGCAGCGCGCTCGCACTCTACGCGTGGCGCGCGCCGCTTCTGAAGTCGGAGGCGGGCTTCGAGCTCACCGCCCGGGAGTCCTTCCTCCTCTTCAACAACATCCTGCTCGTGACCGCCTGCGCCACCGTGTTCGCGGGCACCATCGCGCCCCTCATCGCCGCGCCCCTCGGGCTCGGCAAGCTCTCGGTCGGACCGCCTTACTTCAATCCGACGTTCCTGCTCTCGATCCTGCCGCTCATGGCGCTCCTCTCGGTCGGCATCCATGCGCGCTGGAAGCGCGGCAGTCTCGGGAACCGCGCGCGCATCCTCATCCTGACGCTCGTCGTCTCGCTCGTGATCGGCTGCGGCGTCGTCTTCGGCCTGTTCACCGGCGGCCGGGTGCTCTCGCCGATCGGCATCGGGCTCGGGGTGTGGATCATCATCTCCTCGCTCATCGATCCCATCGATCGCCTGCGCCGGCACATCACGATCCCGCGCGCGGTCCTCGGGATGACCCTGGCGCACATCGGACTCGGCATCTTCGTCATCTCCATCACCTCGGTGGAGGCGTTCACAGCCGAGCGCGACGTGGCTCTCGCGCAGGGCGGCACCACGCAGCTGGGCGAGTACCGGTTCCAGTTCGAGGGCGTAAAGCCGATCCAGGGGTCCGACTACGACGGGGTCGCCGGCACCATTCTCGTGAGCCACGATGGCTCGCCGGTCGCCGTGATGCACCCCGAGAAGCGCGAGTACTTCGTGCAGCACATCGGCACGACCCACTCGGCGATCTACATGTACCGGGTCAGCAACATCCTGGTCGCCCTCGGCCAGGACCTCGGGGACGGCCGCTGGAGCATGCGGGTGCAGGTGAGGCCGCTCGTGACCTTCATCTGGCTGGCCGCATTCATCATGGCGGTGGGCGGCATGCTCGCCATCTCCGATCGCCGCTATCGGATCGCCGAGGCGCGTGAGCCGGCGATCGAGCCGGTGGGCGCCGTCACGCGGAGCGGCGCCGGATGAGCCGCTTCGTCAACCGCTTCACGGTGCCGCTCGCGATCTTCGCGGTGCTGGTGGTCGTCTTCGCCATCGGCATCAAGGACTCGCCGCAGAAGGACCTCATTCCTTCGCCCCTCATCGGCAAGCCGGCGCCCGCGTTCGCGCTGCCGAGCCTCACCGATCCCGGCCGGAAGGTGACCTCGGCGCAGTATCGCGGCCACTGGTACCTCTTCAACATCTGGGGCACCTGGTGCATCGACTGCCGCATCGAGCAGCCGATGCTGCTGAAGATCAAGCAGGCGGGCATCATTCCCATCGTGGGTCTCGACTGGAAGGACGACCCGAAGGATGCGCGCACCTATCTGAAACAGGCGGGCGACCCGTACCAGAGCATCGGCATGGACCAGGACGGCGCCGAAGCGATCATGTGGGGCGCTTACGGCGCGCCGGAGACGTTCCTCGTGAACCCCGAGGGGATCGTGGTCTACAAGCGCATCGGACCCATCACCGAGCGCGCGTGGGAGCAGGACATCCTGCCGCGCCTGCCGCTCACCTCGACACCGGATTCCGCTTCGAGCTCCTGATGAGACAACGCGCCGCCTCCATCTTCATCGCCGTCCTCGCGGCCTCGCTGCTGCTCGGGGCCTCCTCGGCCCACGCCATCGCGTACACGCAGATGCCGACTCCGCAGCTCGAGGCGAGGTACCTCCACCTCATCCGCAATTTCCGCTGCATGCAGTGTCAGGATGAGTCGCTGGCCGATTCCCCTGTGGACCTCGCGGCCGAGATGCGCCGGCACATCCGCGACATGTTGCTCGCGGGCAAGACCGATCAGCAGATCCGCGAGTTCATGGTCTCGCGTTACGGCTACTTCATCCTCTTCAAGCCGCCCTTCGTGGCGAAGACCGCCTGGCTGTGGCTGACTCCGGGCGCGGTGCTCCTCCTGGGAGTGATCACCGCGCTCGTCATCATCCGCAAGCGCGCGGTGCTGGTCACGAGCGACCCCCAAGATGACGACCTGACGGATGCCTGACGGATGATTCTATTCATCGTACTTGCGGCGATGCTGGCCGCGATCTGCGTCGCCATGATCGCCGTGCCCCTCATGAGGCCCGTGCCGTCCCGGACCGCGACGGCCCCGTGGGCCGCGCTCGGCGCCGCGGGCGTATTGCTCATCGGCTCGGCGGCGCTCTATCCGACCTGGAGCAACTGGTCGTGGCGCAAGTCCCCGGGGATAGGCTCTCCCGAGGGCATGGTCGAGCGGCTCATCCACCGGCTCAACGACCACCCCGACGACGTGGCGGGCTGGCTCATGCTGGGGCGCTCCTACGTGGTGCTGCAGGAGTATCCGCTCGCGGTGCGCGCCTACACCCGCGCCGATCACGCGGCCGGAGGGCGCAGCGCCGATGCCCTGGTGGGCGAGGCGGAGGCCATCTCCCTCATGAACAATTCCCAGATCAGCGGCACGGCCGGCCGCCTCATCGAGCGCGCGCTCGCCATCGACCCGAGCAACCCGCAGGCGCTCTTCTTCGGAGCGGCCGCGGCGATGCACCGGGGCGATCTGCCGCTCGCGCGTGATCGCTTCACCAAGCTCCTCGCCCTCAATCCGCCCGCCCGCGTCAAGGCGATCCTCGAGCAGGAGATCTCGGGCATCGATCGCCAGTTGGCAGCGGCCCACCCCGCTCCCTCCACGAAGAAGCCCTGAGCGATCCAACGGCGGTTGGAGGAACCGGCCGCCGTCCCGGCGGTGCCAACTGGAGCGAAATTGCGGCCGGCATGGCTCTTGCTGGGCTCCAGTCTGCTCGCTGGGCGGGGATTTCTCGGAAGTCCTTGGGGCGCACATCGATTGCTGCCGCTGTGTTCGCCCGCGAGCCCCACGAACCCAGCTTGTGTGAGGAGAGTAGTGATGGCTCAGGTATCAGGTCATGATGGACGCAGCGCGGAGAGCCGTACGTCCAATCGAGGTTTTGCTTCCATGAACGCCGAGCGGCAGCGCCAGATCGCCAGCATGGGCGGTAAGGCGGTACCGGACGAGAAGCGCAGCTTCTCGCAAAATCGGCGCCTGGCGGCCGAGGCAGGCCGCAAGGGCGGACAGAGCGTTCCAGGCTCGAAACGCAGTTTCTCGCAGAATCGCGAGCTTGCCGCGACGGCCGGCCGCAAAGGAGGACAGAGCGTGCCGGATGAGAAGCGCAGCTTCTCCCAGAATCCAGAGCTCGCCGCCGAGGCGGGCCGCAAGGGCGGCCAGGCGAGCCACGGAGGCGGCGGAGGCGAGCACCGCGAGTCGAGATCCTAAGCGTCCCCACCCGGTCCTTCGGGACCCGAGTGCCGGCGGCCATCGAGCTGCCGGTGTTTCGGAAGGGCGTGTCTTGCAAAGTTTGCCCTCCCGATTGCACTTCTTACCGACCCGCTCCCGGCGAAGGTGTCTCCCTTGACCCCCCGCACCCCGTGGACTATGGTCGTGCCAGCAGAAACTAGGGGAGCCCCGGCAAGGGGCTGAGAGGCCAATGGCGCCCGCGACGGCGCGGCATGGCGACCCTCTGAACCTGATCCAGTTCATGCTGGCGTAGGAAAGTTCTTTTCCGTCCGCTTTCTGACGACGGCTTCGCTGGGTCTTCCGCGGTCCAACCGCTCGAGGAGTATCCCCGATGAACGCCGTTCCGCTGACCGTCGTCTCCGACGCGCTGCCCGCCTCCCGCAAGGTCTTCGCGGCCGGCCGCGTCCATCCGCAGTTGCGCGTGCCGATGCGGGAGATCGCGCTGCATCCTTCCGCGGGGGAGCCGCCCCTCATCGTCTACGACTCCTCCGGTCCCTATACCGATCCGGCCGTGCGCATCGACATCGAGCAGGGCCTGCCGCGGCTGCGGCAAGAGTGGATCCTCGCGCGCGGGGACGTGGCGGCGGTCGAGGGCCGCGCGGTGCGCCCCGAAGACAACGGCCTGGCGGCGGGCAGCCCGGGTGCGGCGCCTGCCTTCCCGACGGTGCGCCGGCCGCTCAGGGCGCGCGCGTCCGCGGCCCCCACGCAGATCGCCTACGCCCGCGCCGGCATCGTGACGCCGGAAATGGAGTTCGTGGCCATCCGCGAGAATCTCGGCCGGGAGCAGCGTCGCGCCGCGGCCCGCGACGGGCAGTCCTGGGGCGCGGCGATTCCGGATCTGGTCACGCCGGAGTTCGTGCGCGCCGAGGTGGCCGCCGGGCGCGCCATCATTCCGGCCAACATCAATCACCCGGAATCGGAGCCGATGATCATCGGCCGCAACTTCCTGGTGAAGATCAACGCCAACATCGGCAACTCCGCCGTCGCCTCCTCGACCGCCGAGGAGGTGGACAAGATGGTCTGGGCCATCCGCTGGGGCGCGGACACGGTCATGGACCTCTCCACGGGCCGCAACATCCACACCATCCGGGAGTGGATCATCCGCAACTCCCCGGTGCCGATCGGCACCGTGCCGATCTACCAGGCGCTCGAGAAGGTGGGCGGCGTCGCCGAGGATCTCACCTGGGAGGTGTTCCGCGACACGCTGATCGAGCAGGCGGAGCAGGGCGTCGACTACTTCACCATCCACGCCGGCGTGCGGCTGCACTACGTACCGCTCACCGTCAATCGCGTCACCGGGATCGTCTCCCGCGGCGGCTCCATCATGGCGAAGTGGTGCCTGGCGCACCATCGCGAGAGCTTCCTCTACGAGCACTTCGAGGAGATCTGCGAGATCTGCCGCGCCTACGATGTCAGCTTCTCGCTCGGCGATGGCCTGCGGCCGGGCTCGATCGCCGATGCCAACGATGCCGCGCAGTTCGCGGAGCTCGAGACGCTCGGCGAGCTCACCCGCATCGCCTGGAAGCACGACTGTCAGGTGATGATCGAAGGGCCCGGCCATGTGCCGATGCACAAGATCAAGGAGAACATGGACAAGCAGCTCGCCACCTGCGGCGAGGCGCCGTTCTACACCCTGGGGCCGCTCACGACCGACATCGCGCCCGGGTACGACCACATCACCTCGGCGATCGGCGCGGCGATGATCGGCTGGTACGGTACGGCGATGCTCTGCTACGTCACGCCCAAGGAGCACCTCGGCCTTCCGGACCGCAACGACGTCAAGACGGGCGTCATCACCTACAAGATCGCCGCGCATGCCGCGGACCTCGCCAAAGGGCATCCCGGCGCGCGCGAGCGCGACGATGCGCTGTCGCGGGCGCGGTTCGATTTTCGCTGGGGCGATCAGTTCAACCTGTCCCTGGATCCTGACACCGCCTGCGCCTTCCACGACCAGACGATGCCGAAGGAAGCCCACAAGGTGGCGCACTTCTGCTCGATGTGCGGACCTAAGTTCTGCTCCATGCGCATCTCGCACGAGGTGCGCGCGGAGGCGAGGCAGCAGGGCATGGAGGAGATGGCGGAGCGCTTCCGCGCCTCGGGCGGCGAGCTCTACGTGCCTTCGGGCGAGAAGCAGGGCTGAGCCGTGCGGGCCGTCGTCATTGGCGCAGGTGTGGCGGGTCTCGCCTGCGCAGTGGAGCTGGCCGAGCGCGGTGTGGCGGTGCAGGTGCTGGAGCGGGGAGAGCGGCTGGGCGCGGCCTGCTGCTCCTGGTACGCGGGGGGGATGCTCGCGCCCTGGTGTGAGCGCGAGAGCGCGGAGCCCATCGTGGCCACCCTGGGCGCCGAGAGCCTCGAGTGGTGGGCCGCCAAGGTGCCCGGCACCGTCTTCGCGGGAAGCCTCGTCATCGCTCATGGCCGCGATGCTGGCGAGCTGAGGCAGTTCGCACGCCGCACCGAGCGCTACGTATGGCTGGATGCCGCGGGCATCGGGGCGCTCGAGCCCGACCTCGCGGGACGCTTCAGCCAGGCGCTGCATTTCCCGGAGGAAGGCCATCTCGATCCCCGCGCGGCGCTGACCGCGCTCGCCGACCGGCTTGCGGCGCTCGGCGCCCCGATCCGTTTCGGCGCCGGCGCTGAGGCCTGTCGGGAGGCGGCGCGCGCCGCGCAGTCGGCGGGCGACACGGTGATCGACTGCCGCGGCCTCGAGGCTCGCGATGCGCTGCCCGATCTTCGCGGCGTCAAGGGCGAGATGCTGATCGTGAGGCTCCCCGATGTCAGTCTGTCGAGGCCGGTGCGGGTCCTGCATCCGCGGGTGCCGATCTACATCGTCCCGCGGGGCGACGGTCACTACATGATCGGCGCCACGATGATCGAGAGCGATCAGCCGACGCGCATCAGCGCGCGCTCCATGCTGGAGCTGCTCGGGGCCGCCTACGCGCTGCACCCGGCCTTCGGCGAGGCCGAGATCGTGGAGATCGGCACCGGCGTGCGGCCCGCGTTTCCCGACAATCTGCCGCGCGTGCGCCGCATCGCCGGCCGGCTCTACGTGAACGGCCTCTACCGGCACGGGTTCCTGCTGGCCCCTGCGCTCGCGCGCGAGGTTGCCGGGCAGGTGCTCGCGGGCGGGGAGCCACCAGAGGTGTTGTATGAAGATACTGGTCAACGGCGATTCGCGTGAGGTCCGCGCGGCGGATCTCTCCGGCGCGCTCGAGGAGCTGGGATACGGCGGAGCGGTCGTCGCGACCGCCATCAACGGCGAGTTCGTGCCTGCGGCGACCCGGGAAGCTGCGCGCCTCGCCGACGGCGACCGGGTCGAAGTGCTGGCGCCCATGCAGGGCGGCTAGTGGGGGAAGAAAACATGTTGCGACTCTATGACACGGAGCTGCGCTCGCGGTTGCTGCTCGGCACGGCCCGCTATCCGTCTCCCTCCCTCCTCATCGAGTCCGTGAAGGCGAGCGGGGCGCAGATCGTCACCGTCTCACTTCGCCGGGAATCTGGCGGCGAGCGCGCCGGCCAGGGCTTCTGGTCCATCGTGCGGGACCTCGGTGCGCGGGTGCTCCCCAACACGGCGGGGTGTCACTCCGCCAAGGAAGCCGTCACCACGGCGCAGATGGGACGGGAAATCTTCGGCACCTCCTGGGTGAAGCTCGAGGTGATCGGAGAGGACGAGACGCTGCAGCCGGATGTGTTCGGACTCGTGGAGGCGGCCCGCATCCTCTGCGGGGAGGGCTTCGAGGTCTTTCCCTATACCACGGAGGATCTCATCGTCGCGGAGCGCCTGCTCGAGGCCGGCTGCCGCGTCCTCATGCCCTGGGGCTCGCCGATCGGCTCCGGGCGCGGACTCAACAACCTCTTCGCCCTGAAGGCGCTGCGGGCCCGCTTTCCGGAGGTGCCAATGCTGATCGACGCCGGTATCGGCGTGCCATCCCACGCCGCTCAGGCGTTGGAGCTCGGTTTCGATGGCGTGCTCATCAACACCGCCGTCTCCCGGGCGCGCAACCCCGTCGGGATGGCGGCCGCGTTCGCCCAGGCGGTGGCGGCGGGCAGGGCGGCCTACGAGGCCGGCCCCATGGAGCCGCGCGACCTCGCGGTGCCCTCGACGCCGGTGACCGGCAAGGCGTTTCTCGGATGAATCTGCCGCGCGTCTACCCGATCGTCGACAGCGCGGCCTGGATCCGGCGGCTGTTGCCCGCCGGCGCGCGCCTGGTGCAGCTTCGCATCAAGGACCGCTCGGCGGAAGAGCTGAGGGCCGAGATCCGCGAGTCGAAGGATCTCTGCGCGATTTGCGGCGCGCAGCTCATCGTCAACGATCACTGGCGGCTCGCCCTCGAGGAGGGCTGCGATTTCGTGCATCTGGGCCAGGGCGATCTCGACACGGCCGACGTGCCTGCGCTGCGCCGCGCCGGCATCCGGCTCGGCATCAGCACGCACGATGAGGCGGAGCTCGCACGGGCGCTCGCCTTCGAGCCCGACTACGTGGCGCTCGGCCCCATTTACCCGACCCTCCTCAAGGCGATGCCCTTCGCGCCGCAAGGGCTCGGCCGGATCGGCGAGTGGAAGCGGCGGATCGGCGCCCTGCCGCTCATCGCCATCGGCGGCATCACGCTGGAGCGGCTGCCCGGTGTCCTCGAGGCCGGCGCGGATTCCGCGGCCGTCGTGACGGACATCGTCCGCAATCCCGACCCGGAGCGCCGGATGGAGGCGTGGATCAGGGCGAGCCGACTCAGGAGGCGAGCGCCCGCGCAGGATGCGCGGGCCGGGTGCCCCGCCGCCACGGAAGGCCAGAGGCACGCCCCTGATCATGGCCCATGACATATCGATCCCCCCGAATGCCTGGCCCGCGCCAGACCAGGCGTGCCCCGCCGCCACGGAAGGCCAGCGCCACACCCCTGACCATGACTGACCAGCACTCCCGCCCCGGACGGCCACGACGCCCCTCCCCATGACCGACCGCTATACCCGCCAGACAGCGCTCCCCGAGGTAGGCCCCGAAGGCCAGCAGCGCCTCGGCGCGGCCACCGTGCTGGTCGCAGGGGCCGGCGGACTCGGCTGCGCGGTGCTGCAGTACCTCTGCGCCGCCGGCGTCGGGCGGCTCCTCATCGTCGATCACGACCGCGTCGAGCAATCCAACCTCCACCGCCAGCCGCTCTACCGCACGAGCGAACTCGGCGAGCCGAAGGCCCGCGCAGCGGCGGCGGCCATGAGAGGGCTCAACCCCGAGGTGCACGTGGAAGCCGCCGTCGAGCGGCTGACTCCCGCCAACGCGCCCGAGTGGGTCGCCCGGGCCGATATCATCGTCGATGCCGCGGACAGCCTCGCGCTGACCTACATCCTGAGCGACGAATGCCAGCATCGTGGCAGGCCGCTGGTCAGCGCCTCGGTGCTGGGCCTTTCCGGGTACGTGGGTGCCTTCTGCGGCGGCGCACCGAGCTACCGGGCCGTGTTTCCGGAAATGCCCCGCCAGGCAGGCTCCTGCGCGCAGTCGGGCGTCCTCGGCACCGCCGTCGGCGTCATGGGGACACTGCAGGCGCATCTGACCCTCGCACTCCTGTTGCAACTCTCACCCACGGTTCTCGGGCAGCTCGTGAGTGTCGACTTTCGCACGCTGCGGTTCAGCGGATTCTCCTTCGCCTCGGCGAGGGAGCCCGATGCGCCCCCGCTGCGCTTCATTGCACCCGAGCACGTGCGCGAGGCCGACGTAGTGGTGGATCTGCGCAGCCTCACGGAGGCGCCGCAGTCGCCATTCCCATGCGCGCTGCGCGTCGGGGTCGAGGAGGTGGAGCAGGCAGGGCTCGCGCAGGGGCGGGACTCTCGTGTGGTGCTCTGCTGCCGCTCCGGCATCCGCGCCTGGCGCGCGGCTGAGGCGCTGCGCCGCGCAGGGCATACGGACCTTGCGCTCATCGCGCTTGGCGATTGAGCGCGTGAGCGGTCAGCCCACCGTCCTCGTGATCGCGGGGTCAGACTCCAGCGGCGGTGCCGGCTTGAGTCGGGATCTGCGCGTGCTTGCGCAGCTCGGGGTCGCGGCGGTGTGCACGATCTCCGCGGTGACCGCCCAGACTCATGGCCGGGTGGTGAGCGTGCATTCCATTCCGCCCGAGGTGGTGCGCGCTCAGCTGCGCGCAGCGCTCGAATCGACGGCCGTCGGGGCGATCAAGATCGGGATGCTGGGCACGGCCGCAACGGTTCGCGCGGTGGCCGACGGCCTGTCGCAGGCCGGGCAGATTCCGATCGTGCTCGACCCGGTGCTGCTCTCCTCATCCGGGGGCGTGCTGCTCGATGAGGCGGGCCGCGCCGAAATGCGCGCCCGGCTCTTCCCGCTCGCCACCGTGTTGACACCCAACATCCCGGAGGCCGCGAGTCTCTGTGCGGCAGCGCCGGCCGTCAGCCGCGAGGAACGCGTGGCGCAGGCACGTGCGCTCCTCGTCATGGGCCCGCGGGCTGTGCTGCTCAAAGGCGGCCATGCCGAGGATTGCGAGGCGGCCGACCTGTTGCTGATGCGAAATGCCGCGCCGCAATGGCTCTCTTCACCCCGATTGAACGGCAGGTCCCGCGGTACCGGATGCGCACTCGCCTCGGCCATCGCCGCCGGCCTCGCCCAGGGAGCCTCGGTGCCGGAAGCTTGCCGCGGCGCCAGGGACTACGTGCTGGGCATGTTGTCGGGGAAGACCTCCTGAGATCGCTGCTGCGGCCACGCGCCGCGGCTGGCCGTTCCCGTACGCCGATTCAACGTACGACCCGAGGGTACGTTGACAGGCACTCTCCGCCCGGTGCGCATCGAAAGATCGCGTCAACCCGCAGCGCCTGCGCGCGCTCTGTCGCAGCGATGGCGAGGGCGCTTCGCCTCGCCACGCAAGACAGCAGGTGAGGAGTCTCATATGACAAAGTCACACAAGGCGATGATGCCCGGCCGAAGCCGGCCCAAATGGCATGGCGCGGGGAGCGGGCCGCGCACGCTGAAGGTGTTGAGGCGCGCCCTTTGCGCCGTCGTCGTCGCCAGCCTCGGTGCCTGCGGAAGCGGCTCCTCGGGAACCGCGGCGAGCACCGTCAGCACGCCCGCGGCGCAAACGAGCCAACTGGCGATGATCGTCAGCGATGCTTCCTCCGCGGACTGGGCCACCATCGGTGTCGAGATCCTCAGCCTCTCGCTCACTCCGCAGGGCGGCGGCAGCCCCGTGACGGTCTACACGGCTCCCGCCACGCCGCCCATGATCAACCTGGAGCAGCTCGATCAGATCGGCGAGGTGTTGGACAATGCGGCGGTCCCGGTGGGAACCTACACGGGTGCCACGGTGACCGTCGCCGCCAACCCGGGCGATGTGGACCTGGTCGTGTCGCCGGAGCCGGACGCGGGATTCGCGGGCACTCCGGGTGAGACGATCCCGGCCTCGGACATCCAGATCGTGGGCGCCCAGGGCTCCTCGGGCAATCTCACGGTTCCCGTCCCGGTCAGCTTCGACTCGCCGCTCGTCGTGAGCGCGAGCGGCTCCAACGCGCTCGACCTCGAGTTCGATCTCTCCCATCCGGCCTTCATCGTCGCGCACGACCCGCCCGGCGCCACCGCCACTCAGTGGGCGGTCAACTTCATGGGTCCGGTGCGACGCCGTCCGATCTCCGACATCACGCACCTGGTGCTGCGAGAAATGTACGGTGATGTCACCGCCGTCGCCGCGGACGGCAGCTCGATCGCGATCACCAAGGAGATGCCGACGCTCCCGGTGGTGAATCCCGAGACGCCGGTCTCGACCGGCGAGTCGCTCACCATCGAGGCCGATGCGTCCAACGGGACGATCTTCTACGACGTCGATGCCGGCACCAGCACGACGATCACCAGCTTCTCCTCGGTGGCGTCCAGCCTGGCAGGCAGGTATGTCCGGCTCACGGCGCGATATCAGGAGGATGGGTCACTGGTGGCGGTACGGGTCTGGGCCAGCAGCGACTTCAACAGGCTGTGGCTGAGCCCCGAGGGACACGTGCTGCACGTCGACGCGTCGACCGATACGATCGTCGTCGCCAATGCCGCGGGCATTGCAGTGCCGATCACGGTCGACTCTGCCACCCAGTTCTACTTCCGCCAGCCCGCTGATCCGGCGGCAGACGCGGCGCCGATCGGCACCGGACCCACCTTCCTCGCCGATCACGACCTCGTGCGCGGCTTCAAGGTCCAGGTGAGCGTGGTCGATCCGCTGGCGAGCCCGCTCGTCGCCCAGTCCGTCGACATCGAGACGGCGGCTTACTCCGGTCAGATCTCGAACGCGCTGCCCGACGGCGCCGGATTCACCTACACTCACGATTTTCCGACAGCCGCGGACGACTACAGCGTCACGCTCGATTACATCGCGAGCACGAGCCCGAACGGCAAGGACCCGAGCGGCAACACGATCGACGGCTTCAAGTGGTGGGATTTCGCCTACCCGACGCAGGTCAATGACGGCGCCAGCGCCATCTCGGGATTTTCCGCCGCGGTGGGTGGCGGCAGCTCCAGCGGCTTCACGTTCGCGGGCGGCAGCTTCTACGCCTGGGGCTTCTCGGGCGCGCGTTGGGGCGATCCGGCCGACCCCACCGGGTGGGCGGTGCCCTGGACGATCCTGTTGCCGACGCCGCTGCCGCGCGCGCTCGTTGCCAGCGGGCTCGCCAATGACTCATTCACCATCACGCTGAAGGGCGGCACGACGCCGGGCACCGTCGACATCAGCACGGCCTCCGGTGCAGCGACGCTGGTCTACCAAGTGGACCGCTCGAGCGGTACGGTGTCGATCAGCCCGATCGACATCACCAGCGCGAGCGGCCTGAGCACGCTCAGCGGCGCCCTCATCGCCGGGACGCCTGTCAAGGTGTACGGCACTCCGCAACCCGACGGGACACTGCGGGCATATGCGCTTCTCTACTTCACCGGCACGCAGCCTGGAGCTTGAGGTGAATCCCGGGGAGTTGCGCGTCCGCGCCATTTCGTTATAGTGATTCTTTACAACTAGGCGGCGCCGCGGCGGGCCAGGGGGCCTGCCGGGCGCCGCGTCGGCTTGGGAGGTCACGGATGTCGCGGCTCGCGTCATGGCGGTCGGCGCGCATCGCGCGCTGGGGGCTGCCGCTGGCAGCGCTCGCAGCTCTGTACGGCTGCGGAGGAGGGGGCGGAGGCTCTGCGGCTCCAGCCGCTACCGCCGCAGCGTCATCGTGGACGCCGGGGGTCTTCGAGCCCGCCTCGGATTTCGCCGCCCTGTGCGCCAACCCGCGGACGGGAACCGACCCGTATACGAACCAGCCTTATCCTGACAGGCCCGGATCGACCCTCGATGAGAACAACTGGCTGCGGTCCTGGACTCATCAGCTGTATCTCTGGTACGACGAGGTGCAGGACGTCAACCCGGCGCTGTACACGACGCCGCAATATTTCCAGCTGATGAAGACGACGCAGACGACGCCGTCCGGGGCCCCGAAGGACCGCTTCCACTTCACGTACCCGACCTCGGTTTGGGAGTCTCTATCGCAGGCGGGCGTGCAGGTGGGATACGGGGTTCAGTGGGAGATCCTTCAGGGCTCGCCGCCGCGCAGCATCGAGCTCGCCTACCTGCAGCCGGCGGCCGACCTGCCCGCCGCCACGGTCGCGGCGAATCTGGTGCGTGGGGACACGCTTCTCGCGGTGGACGGAGTGGACGTCGTCAATTCCACCAGCCAGGCGAGCATCAACACCATCAATTCGGCCCTCTCGCCGTCCACCGCCGGCGAGACACACACGTTCACCGTCGAGGATCCGGGCTCCGCGACGCCCCGGACGGTCACTCTGCAGGCGCAGAACGTGACCGAGATTCCCGTGCTGATCGAGAAGACGCTGACCAATCCCAACAACGGCGGCACGGTCGGCTACATTCTCTACAACGAGCAGGTCGCCACCGCCGAGCCGGAGCTCATCAGCGCGATCAACGACCTGAAGTCCAAGGGAGTCACCGATCTCATCCTGGATCTGCGCTACGACGGCGGCGGCTATCTCGCCCTCGCCAGCGAGCTCTCCTACATGATCGCCGGCCCCAACCAGACCGCCGGCGAGACGTTCGAGGTGCAGCAGTTCAACAATCAGTACCCGACCACGAATCCCGTCACCGGCCAGCCGATCACCCCGACTCCCTTCTACACGACGACCCAGCTCGCTGCAACGCAACAGCCGCTGCCGACCCTCAATCTGACGCGGGTGGCGGTCATCACCGGCCAGGACACCTGCTCGGCCAGCGAGTCCATCATCAACGGGCTCGAGGGCGTGGGCGTCACCGTGTATCAGATCGGCTCCACGACCTGCGGCAAGCCGTACGGCTTCTACCCGCAGGACAACTGCGGCACGACCTACTTCTCCATCGAGTTCCAGGGGGTCAACGCCAAGGGATTCGGCGGCTACGGCGACGGCTTCTCGCCGGCGAATACCAACCCGATGGTCGGCGTCTCGGTGCCGGGATGCTCGGTCGCGGATGATTTCAGCCATGCGCTCGGCGATCCGAGCGAAGGGAGGATCGCGGCGGCGCTCGCCTACCTCGCCAATCCGCAACCCTCCACGTGCCCCTCGCCCCCGACGGGCATCGCGGCTCCGAGGACACTCAGCCAGCGTCAGGTTCTCGACCGCATCTTCGTGCGCTCGCCGCTGACGGAGATGCGCATCCTGCGCCGGTAGCCCGCTCGCGGAGCATCCCCGTGCGCAAGCGCCTCTCCGGCTCAGCGACTGCGGCGATGGCGATATCCCTGCTCATCGGGCTCGCGGCATGCCGCGGCTGGCCTGCGGATCGTGGCGTTCCGGCGATCATCACCCATCCCACGGCGGCGAGCCGTGCGGATCTCGAGCGCGCCGTCTCGCAGGCCTTTGGCGGGATGCCCGTGAGGCTCGCGCGCGACGCATTGACGCGTGAGAGCGTCATGATGGTTGGCCGCGCTCAGGCGCGCGACATCCGCGGCCTGCCTCTGAACGGACGCGAGCTGCAGCGGCCCCAACATTTTCAGCTGCTCCTGCGCGCCTCGCAGTGCGTTCTTCTCCACATCGAGACGGGCAGGGCGCGCGTGCTGGCGCACACCCGCTGCCGCATGTTGCCGACTCCCCGCCATCGCGGCTGACGCCAAAGGCCGACAGGTTGCGACCTGGGTCACGTTTGCGGTGAGATATGTCACACGACCGGCACCGGCCGGTCCCACGGCGGGGGCCTCGGCTCCCAACGGAGGCGTCATGAAGACGATGACCGGAAGCATTCGCATCGCCGGGTCGGGGTTGTATGTCGGTCTCGCGCTCGCGCTGACCGCATCGGTGGGGCTTCAGGGCGTGGGACTCTGGCTGGCACTCGGCTCCGGATCCCGCATCGGCGCCGCCGCGATGGCAGGCGGTGCGCTCGCCGGCCTCATCGGCGGAATACTGACGGCCGTGTCGCTGTCGCGTGAGCTCCGGGTCTCCGCGCAGCCCGCGCGCCCGACCGCGGCTGTGCCGCGGCCTCGCGGCGCAGAGGAGGCGGCGGCTCTGGCGCACGCGCAGAAGATGGAGGCGCTGGGACTGCTCGCGGGCGGCGTCGCGCACGATTTCAACAACCAACTCCACGTCATCCGCAACTCCCTCGAGATCCTCGAGCGCCAGGACCCGCGCGCCGATGGCCGGCGCTGTCTGGAGATGATCCGGCGCAGCGCCGACCGGGCCGCGGCGCTCACCGGTCAGCTCCTCGCCTTCGCGCGGCGCCAGCCCATCGAGCCGCGGCCGATCGATGCCAACGACCTCGTGACGCAGGTGGCGGAGCTGCTGCGCCATGCGCTCGGCGAGCAGATCACTGTCGAGACCGTTCTCGGGCGCGAGGTGGCGAGCGTGGCCGCGGATGCCGGGCAGCTCGAGACGGCGCTCCTCAATCTCGCGATCAACGCCCGGGATGCGATGGCTCAGGCGGGGCAGGTCACCATAGAGACGGCGAATGTCACGCTCGATGAATCAACGCGGTCCTACGTGATGATCGCCGTCTCGGATACCGGCACGGGCATGCCCCCCGAGGTCGCGGAGCGGGCCTGCGAGCCCTTCTTCACCACCAAGGAACCGGGCCGCGGCACCGGCCTCGGGCTCTCCCAGGTGGCCGGATTCGCGCAGCAGGCCGGTGGCCGCGTGCGGATCTCGAGCACGCCGGGGCAGGGGACGACGGTGCGGCTGTATCTTCCGGAGTCGGAACGGATCCCCGTGCCGGTCCCGCCCAAGCGCGGCGGCCGCTCGGCCGAGCGTGGCGCCAAGGGCATGGCGTTGGCGGTCGGAGCGGGCACGGACGCATAATCCGGCGGTGCCCTTGCGGCACCGCCCGCCGCCCCCAATATGCGAACCCGTACCGCGGCCGCTGCCGGTTGCCCAATGACCCGGACCCTCGACCGGTCTCAACGGAGAGTTTCACCACCCATGCTCAAGCGAATGACCCTGTCTCTCGGCGCTCTGCTCATGCTGGCATTCGTCCTGCCGGCGCTCGCCGCCGACCCGACCCCCGCCCAGGTCTACCAGGCGGCCCGCAGCGGCAATCTGCCCGAGGCCCAGAAAATGATCACCCAGGTGCTGCGGGATCACCCCGGCAGCGGCCAGGCGCATTACGTGGCCGCGCAGATCGATGCGCGGGCGGGCAATTTCGGCCTCGCCCGCCAGGAATTGCGGACCGCCCAGTCGCTCGCGCCCGGACTGCCCTTCGCCAAGCCCGGCGCCGTGCGGCGGCTCGAGATGCAGCTCGGCCAGGCGCCCGGTGCCGGCTTCGCGCGCCCGCCGGTTCGGGCGCGCCACTCCCTGCACGTGGGCATGTTCCTGATTCTCATCGCAGGGGCCGTGGTGCTCTGGCTGGTGCTGCGGCGGCGGGCGTCGGCGATGGGCTACCCGCAGCAGTATCCCGGTCCGTATGGGGAGCAGTATCCGGGCGGCGCCCCTTCCGGAATGCCCCCCGCGGGATACGGTCCGGGCGGCTATCCGGGCGGATACATGCCGGGCGGCGGCTCGGGGATCATGGGCAGCGTCGCCTCAGGCCTCGCCCTGGGCGCGGGAGTCGCGGCGGGCGAGGAGCTGGTGCAGCACATGATGGGCGGCGGCTCCAAGGCGGGCGGCGGACTCGTGCCCTCCGCGGATGCGAGCCAGATGCCCGACCCCAATGCCGACATGGGCGGCAACGATTTCGGCCTCAACGATCCCGGTTCGTGGGACGGCGGCGGCGGCGGCGGCTTCGACGACGGTGGCGGTGACGGCGGCGGCTGGAGTTAGATCTGACTCTTCTGTCGCAGCCACCGTCGCGCCAGCGGCTCGACGGTCGTGGCCTGCACCAGGATGCTGAAGATCGCGATCAGGTAAGTCGCGGTGACAATCAGCTCCTTGGGGGGGCCCTCGGCCAGTGACAGTGCGAGCGCGATCGACAGCGCCCCGCGCAGTCCGCCCCAGGTGAGCAGCTTCACCGTGTGCGGCTCGAACCGCTGGAAGCGGCGCAGCACCGCCACCGGAACACCCACGCTGATGTAACGGGCGAGCAGCACGATCGGCAGCGCAGCGGCGGCCGGGATCAGATACTCGCGCACGGTGCCGGCCAGTGCGGTGAGCTCGAGGCCCACCAGCCCGAAGAGGATCAGGTTGAGGAGGTCGTCCGCGAGCTGCCAGAACATGAAGAGCCGCTCGCGCGTCAGCTCCGACATCGCGTACTCGCGGCCGCTGCCGACGACCAGACCCATCACCACCGTGGCGATGGGCGCCGAAACCTTCAGACTCTCCGCCGCGGCATAGCCGCCCGTCGCCATGGCGAGCGTGATCAGCGTCTCGACCGGATAGCTGTCGACGCTGCGCAGCAGCAGAATGCCGACGTAGCCGACGCCAAGCCCGAAGGCGGCGCCTCCCAGGACCTCTTGGGCAAACATCTCGGCCACCGCGGAGGCCCCCGGCATCGGCGCGAGCGGGCTCGCCCCGTGCAGTGTCGGCCCGAGGGCGCCGTGGCCCGCCCCCGCGACGCCGAGCAGCACCACGAATGCGACGACACCCGTGCCGTCGTTGAAGAGCGCCTCGCCCGTGATCTTCGTCAGGAGCGAAGGCGGCACCCCAGCCTTGCTGAGCAGCCCCAGGGCCGCGATGGGATCGGTGGGAGAGATGAGCGCCCCGAAGATGAAGCTGTCGAGCATGCTGAGCTGCATGCCGAAGAATCGCGCCACGTAGAAGAACGCGAGCCCGACGAGCACCGTCGAGATCACCACGCCCACGGTGGCCAGCACCACCACCAGCCACCTCGCGCGCGCGAGGCCCGCCACATCGACGTGCAGGCTTCCGGCGAAGAGGAGGAGGCCCAGCAGCCCGTGGAACACCAGGTCCGGGAAATCGAGGCGGTGCACCGCGAGCTGCCCCCACGCGCTCACCTGAGGCACCACCTGGCCCACGGCCACGGTCCCCAGGGAGATGAGGAGCGCGATCGCGGTGATCCCGATCGTGTCCGGCAGATGCACGAACCGGTAATTCGCGTAGCCGCTCAGAGCGACCACGGTGATCACTGCCGATATGATCGTGAAGATGGGCATGAAGCCCTGAAAGATATAGGCATCCGGGCGGCGCCGTCGAGGCGCAACCCGCTCGGGCGGCCGGTAGACGACGCAGGTCCGCGTTGCGCGTACACTACGCCCATAACGGCGTCGAGAAACGCCTTGAGGGGTTTGGAGCACGATGGTCGACGAGCGCCGCAAGCGGCTGTTGGACCAGGTATTCCGCTACCGCGTTGCGCTGCAGAAATACCTGCGGAAGTTCACCGCAGGCGCGGAGGATGTCGAGGATCTGGTACAGGAGACCTACGTGCGCATCTGCGCGCTGCCGCCCGCGCAGGTCGTCGATTCGCCGCGGGCGCTGCTCTTTCGCATCGCCCGCAACCTCGCCGTCGATCGGGCGCGGCAGAAGGTGGCCCGCGCCACCGACGATGTAGCGGATTTCGAGCCGCTGAACGTCTCTTCTGAGGAGGCGGAGCCGGATGAGCAGGTCGATCTGCGCCGGCGCTTCGAGTCGTTCTGTGCCGCGGTGGACAGCCTGCCGCCGCTCTGCCGACGCGTGTTCGTGCTGCGAAAGGTGTATCAGCTCTCGCACGCCGAGATTGCGCAGGCGCTTGGCGTCTCGCACAGTACGATCGAGAAGCATGTGGCCAAGGGGCTCGTGCGCTGCCGGGACCAGCTGCGCAGCCTCGGGCTGCTCGATGGGCTGGAATCGTCCTCGGATGCAGGAGTGCCGCGGCGGAGGGTCAAGGACGGGGAGTCCAGATGAGCGACATCGTCAGACTGAAGACGCAGAAGCAGATCGACAACGAGGCAGCGGTGTGGACGTGGCGGCTCGATGCCGGGGAGCTGACGACCGCCGAGCAGGGCCAGCTCGAGGCGTGGCTGCACGAGGATGCCCGCCACCGCGGCGCGTTCGAGGAGCTCAAGCGCACCTGGAGCCTGCTCGACCGCCTGGGCGAGCGCGCGCAGGACGAGGCGGCCGACGGTATCGCGCGCTCCACGTGGCGCTTGCGCGCAATGAAGTGGCACCGTCCAGCCGCGCTTGCAGCCGCGGTGCTCCTGGCCGCGATCGGCGCGGTGCTCTGGATGTCCCTGCGGCCCGCAATGCAGGTGCTCACGACCGCGGTCGGCCAGGAACGCCACGTGACGCTGGCGGACGGCTCCCGCCTGACACTCAACACCAACACGCTGCTCGCGGTCAGGCTCACTGCGCACAGCCGTGAGATCTACCTGCGAAGGGGAGAGGCTCACTTCGACGTCGTTCACGATCCGTCGCGGCCTTTCCTGGTGCATGCCGGGGACGCGGTGATCCGCGATGTAGGCACGCAGTTCGAGGTGCGCCTGCACTCGGATCGGGACGTCGATGTGCTGGTCGACCAGGGGCAGGTGCAGGTGCAGGGGCGGCCGGCGGCGGGCCGGGGCTCCGCGCGCCGTGCCGGCAGCAGCGCCGGCTGGGTGAGATCGCTCAGCGCGGGCGAGCGGCTGGTCATCGCCGGGCCGCATCTGAGTGTGCTCTCCGTGAGCCCGCGGGAGATTGCCGATGCGCTGGCGTGGCGCGAGGGCGCCCTGGTGTTCCAGGGTGAGCCGCTCTCCCAGGCGATCGTCGAGGTGGGACGCTACACCCGCGCGCACATCGTGCTGGATGGACCCCGAGTGGCCTCACTCCGGATCAGCGGTCGCTTCAGGACCGACGACGTGCCCGGGTTCTTTCAGGCCTTGCAGGCGGCACTGCCGGTGCGGGTGAGCAGGCCCCGGGCCGGGGTCGTCGATATCACGCCCCGTTAGCGTCGTTGCGCAGCCGCCACAGCGGCGGCCGCGCAAAGGGCACGCATCCCCGAGCGGAGTAGCGTATTTTGACGCCCAAGTCATGGGCGCCCTGAGCACAGTCCGTCGCGGCTGGCCCGCGGTTGTCCTCCTGATCGTCACCCCGATCCTGGGGCTGGCATCGTCCGAGGCCCGGGGTGCCGACCTGCAGCGGCCGTTCGACATTCCAGCCGAGCCGCTCGGCACGGCGCTGGACGAATTCGCGCGGCAGGCGAACGTCACGCTGCTCTTCTCCTCGACTCTGGTGGCGCGCGTGCATACGGCCGGGGTGCACGGGGTGCTCCCGGTCGCTGCGGCGCTCGGCCGGCTCCTCGGCGGCACGGGGCTCGATTTTCGGCAGGTGAGCCCCTCGGCCATCGCCATCATCGCCCCTTCGCAGCTCTCGGCAGGGACGGCTCAGGGGGCCGCAGCGCGTGCCGGCAGCGCGGCCTCAGCGGCCGGCTCCGGCCCGGGTGCCGTTGCGCAAGCCCCGGCCCGGGGCGGGATCCTGCATCGATTCGAAGGACTCCTCACCCGCGCGGGCCGGATGCTTCGACGCGCGGACCATGGCCTAACGGCACCTGCGGACCGGCGAGCCGCCTCCAGCTACAACAGCCTGCAGGAGGTGGTGGTGACCGGGACGCCGGAAGTGCGCGGCGTGAGGCTCCTCGATGCCAGCTTCGCGGTGAGCGCGGCAAGCCTGCAGCAGATCCATCTAGCGATGCCCTCGAGCGCCGCGGACCTGCTGAAGATCGTGCCCGGGCTCTGGGCGGAGTCGAGCGGCGGTGAGACGGGCGCCAACATCGAGGTCGCCGGCTTTCCGGGGGGCGCCGACGCTCCGTACGTCACCTACCAGATCGAAGGCTCGCCGGTGTACCCGCTGGCGACGCTCTACTTCATGGACAACTCCTCGCTGTTCCGGCTCGACGACACCGTCGAGCGGGTCGAAGTCGTGCAGGGCGGCCCCTCGGTGGTGTATTCCAACGGCCAGATCGGCGCGACGGTCAACTTCATCCTTCGCCACGGCACGCCGACGCCCCACGGCGAGATCGCTCTCACCCTCGGCAGTGAAGGCCTGTACCGGCTCGACGGCTTCTACGGCGGCCCGCTGGCACGCAACTGGTTCGCGAGTCTCGGAGGCTTCTACCGCCTCTCCGACGGCATCCGCAGCCCCGGCTTTCCGGCCGACGATGGCGGGCAGCTCACGGCGACGCTCTACCATCCGATGGCGAGCGGAAGCCTGCTTCTCTGGGCGCGCATGCTCCACGACAAGAACCTCTTCGTCACCGATATTCCGATAGCGGTGAGCGCGGATGGCCGCAGCGTCTCGGCGTTCCCCGGGTTCGACCCCAACACCGGCACGTTCGCCGGCAACGCCACCCGCAGCATCACGGTGCAGGAGTTCCCGTGCGGCGTGCCGGGCTGCACTCCCGGCACCGTGAGCGCGGATCTGGCCAATGGCAGAGGCTCGGACGTGCGCCTGATGGGGGCGGATCTGAACATCGCCCTCGGCCCATGGGCGCTCAGCAACAAGATGGGATTCACCGGCGGACACATGCCGACCAATGCGCTCTTCAACAACTTCGCGCCGGAGACGCTCGGCAGCTTCATCGCGAGCGAGATCGCCGGCGCCAACAGCGATCCCGCCGTCGCCGCGGCCGCCGGCGGCGCACCGTTCGTGACCGGCATCCCGACTTTCGTCGCGGGCGGCGCCCGCGTGAGCCCCGCCACCGAAATCGCCTCGCTCGGATTCTGGATCGTCGACAAGAGGATCAGGGCGTTCACCGACGATCTGCGCTTCAGCCGTACGCTCTTCGCGGGCGATACGGCCACCCTGGGCGGATACCTCGCGGATTATTCCGCCGACGACAGCGAGTATCTCGGCAACAACGAGCTGATGACGGCCACACCGAACGCGGTGCTCATCAACCTCTCGCTGCTCACGGCCGCGGGCGCCCCCGGGCCGGTTGCGCAGGTGACCCGCAACGGGGTCTACAGCGGTGCGTTCACCGCCCTCACCGACCATTACCACGGCCGCAACGCCGCGCTGTTCGTCTCCGATCAGTGGCATATCGGTGCCTGGCTGCTCGATGCGGAGTACCGGACCGAGAACGAGAAGATCGACGGCATCGTGGCGGCGACCGCGAACTCGGACCTCGACGGCAATCCGCTGACGCTCTACAACAACGGCACCAACGCGGCCACCGGCCAGTGGCTGCCCTCGACCTACGATCACACGCTAGGTGCCTGGAGCGCGGGCGCCAATTACGAGCTCGATTCGCACATGAGCGTCTACGGGCGCATCAACGAGGGCGTGCACTTCCCGAGCTTCGACGATGTGCGCGTCGGAACGCCTGACTCGCAGCAGATCGAGAATTACCAGGTCGGCTACAAGGCGCAGACGAGGGCGGTATACGCCTCCGTCGATATCTTCCATCGCCTCTTCTTCGGCGTGCCGTTCCAGGCATACCTCGGCAACGGCACCCAGGCGATCACCACGTATGGGGCGAGATCCTGGGGCGTCGACTTCCAGGCGGACTGGTTTCCGCTGCAGCACCTGAGTCTCGGCCTGACGGGCGACTGGCAGCACTCGGTCTACACCCACTTCAGCTCCTTCGCAGGCCAAGGCGGGACGGGGGCCTTCAACAACGACGGCAACATCCTGCAGCGCCAGCCGCGGCTGCAGGTACGTTTCACGCCGGAGTACGAGATGCCCACGCCCTGGGGGAGGCTGCGGGTGTTCGCGACCGTGAGCTACATCGATCTGCGCTATTCGGACCCGGAGAACACGCAGGTGCTACCGGCCTACACGACACTCGATGCCGGCGTCCTCGGCAACTTCGGCAAGCACATCGAGGTGCGGCTGCAGGGCACGAACCTCACCGACGCGATCGGCCTGACGGAGGGCAACTCGCGCAGCCTCACCGCCGGCATCTCCACCGGATTCGAGATGGCGCGGCCGATCTTCGGCCGCGAGGTGCAGGGGCAGCTGAAGTATTACTTTTGAAGGCCTCGAAGACGCCTGCGGCGCTTCGGGGGACACTGCCCTGTGGCGGCCTCGGGCCCGCGGCCCAGGGAGCTGTCCCTGGGCCGCTGTTCCGGGTCGCTGCCGGACCCCGCGCGGGTCTAGAAGGCGTTGAAGATGCCGCTCACCAGGTCGCTCGCGAGGCCGAAGCCGGCGCCCATCCCGAGGCCCGACATCACGTTGCTCATGAAGCCGCCGCCGGTCCCGGCGTAGGGCTGCGCCGCCCAGCCGCGGGTCTGGTAAGTCGGCTGCGGCTGCGATTCGACGTGGGTCTCGAGCGAGTGGATGTACTCTGCCATCTGCTGGATGAGCATGAGCGCCGACTGGTTCTGGCGCTGGATCGAGAGCGCGGTCTCCCTCAGATCGAGAATCAGCTCCCGGGAGAGATTCGGATCGGTCACTTTGCTCTGCAGCTTGTCGGCGAGCGCCTTCACGCCCTGGCCGACCTGATCGGCCTGCTGCTGCAGCTGGAGGGCCTGGTTCTCGGCGGTCTGGTAGTCCACTATGAATCCTCTCTGGAATGCATGAGCCTGGCTCGATGCCGGGTTCGACCGCGCAATTGTACGGCCGTTCCGGATCAGAAGGCCTGGAGGGCCGCGGCGCCGATCAGGATGAGGACGAGGAGCGCTCCGCCGGCCGCCGGCGCCACCCTGGAGAGGCCATAAGCGGCGAGCAGTGCGGCCGCCACGGAGGCCACGTTGCGCACATCCCCGAAGATGAGCTGTAGCAGCTTCCTCACGCCTCCATCTCCACGGATCCCCGTGTGCTCGGCACGCGCGCCGCCCAGGCGATGGCCCGTCCCGCCCCGGCATAGGCGGCGAAGAGCCAGAGCAGGGCGCCGTCCCCCATCGGCCAGGCCGCCCGCTCGCCCACGATGCCGCCCAGGCCCCAGAAGGTGCCGAACGATAGAATGGCGCAGGCGACCGCGTACTTGAGGGTGTTCTCCGGCACCCGGGTGAGCGGGGCCTTCAACCCGAAGCCGACGGCGATCACGACGAGGAGGGCCGCTGCTGCACTGCCCGCGGCCGCGGGGTAGGACAGGGTGTGACCGAGCGCCACCACGAGCAGCCATACCTCGAGTCCCTCGAGCAGCACGCCCTTGAAGGCGATCACCCAGGCCGCGCGACTCTCGGATCGCTCGAGATCCTCCCGGGTCTCGGCGAACGCCTTCGCCTCATCGTGCAGGGCCGTGCGGCCGGCGAAACGGCGGATGGCCTTCACGTACCAGCGCAGGCCGAAGAGGAGGAGGAAGATGCCGATCGCCGCTCTGATGCGCTCGATGTCGGCCCGAGCCGCGTCGATCCCCGCCCCGGTGATGGCGATCAGCACGGCGATCACGGTAAGTGCGGCCGCCGCCGCGCCCGCGGCGCGCCGCCAGCCGATGGCGAGCGCGACGGCGAGAACGATGGTGAACGCCTCGACCCACTCGACGGCCGAGGCCAGAAACACGGCGCTGGCGCCGCCCCATTGGGCGGCGGTCATGGGTGTGAGCTCTCCATCAGGCGCACGACGTTGCCACAGCGGGCGGCACCTGTCGACCGCCGGCGATCGGGAAGGGGCCGCCGTCCGCTGGCAGCCCCGGCGCAGGGATCAGAACCGGGCCGAGATGGTCGCGTACACGGCCCGCGGCGGCCCCGCGTAGGCGAGCGGATACCCGGCACTCGCGGTGCCGTACAGACCGCCGGCGGAGATGTACTCGAAGAAGTTGTAGTGCTTGTCGAGCGCGTTCATGACTTCGAGCTTGACCTTCACCGATTTCATGAGGCTTCCATACCAGGACCGCGGCAGCGTCGCCGCGAGGGCTGCGTTCAGCACTCCGTACGAGGCGATCTGCTGGCGGCTCGGCGCGCCCGCGTTGTTGTCGAAGACGTACTGCGAGCCGACGTACTGGTACCAGGCGCGAGGCTTCAGGGAGAAACCATCGGCGAAGCGGTACGTCCAGTAGGCGCCGACATTGAGCGTGCTGTCCGGCGTATCGGAAACGGGCAGGCCGGAGTAGTCGGTGATCCCGCCGCCGGCGGGGGCGAAGGCGTACGAGTTGAAGTACGCCTTCTCGATGTTCACGTTGGCGAACATCTTGAGCGCGCCCCAGTTGGCCTCGGCCGAGAAGTTCTCGCCGCGGTAGACCGAATCGCCGGTGCCGAGGCCGAGGAAGTCTCCCGCGGTGCTGTTGACGCCGATGATCTGGTTGCTCAGGTGATCATGGAAGTAATTCGCATTGACGAGAACCCGCTGCAAGTCACCGATCTCGGGCCAGAAGAGCTTCACGCCCGCCTGCCACTCGAGGCTGCGCTGCAGGATGTCGCCGCCCACGGGCTCGCTCTGGTAGAGACCGCCGCCGCCGCCCACCTGCGGCAGGCGATAGGCGGTCGACCAGTTGCCGTAGACCGCCAGCCAGTGCATCGGCTGCCAGCGCACCGTCACCGAGGGCTCGGTCTTGTCGTAATTGGTCTGGCTTGCCGGCAGCTGGCCTTGATCATGGCCGCTGAAGAGCCCGAGGCCGGTCGGGTTCGACAGGGTGGGCTGGCTCAGGATGTCCGACAGCTGGAATTCCGTGGGGCCGTACGGGTAGTAGTCGGTGTGGAAGCTCACCACGCGGATGCCCGGGGTGATGGTGAGCGAGGCCACGGGCGTGATGGCATCCTGCAGGAATGCGGCCAGATCCGTCACGTTCCAGTAGTCGCTGCGATGATTGGCGTTGGGCACCGCGGCGGAGCCGCAGACGGTCGTGCCGGCCGCGACAGCGGCCCCGTTGGCGAGGGTGATGGCTGCGGGCGTCACCACGCAGACGCCGGGGTTGTAGAAGGCGTTGCGGGAGTCGTACACCGTGTTGATGAAGTATCCGCCGACGCCGATCTGGTTGTACGGCAGATAGATGTCGCTCCAGAGCTTGTCGCCGTACATGTGCGAGAACGGATTGTTGTGCTCGTACAGGTTGCCGGGACTGTTCAGCCCGAAGTCGTTGTAGTGCCAGTGCAGGCGGTCGCCCCGGCGGTACCAGAGCTGGTTGTGCAGCGTCATCCGGTCGTCGACCCGGATGTTCTGGCGCGCGTAGAGGAGCCAGGTGCGATTGTTGTCGTACTTGCGCCAGACGCTCTCGTTCACGGTGTTGTAATAACCCGTGGTCGCCTCGCTGAGCAGGGGGCCCGGCGCGCCGATCCCGTTGACGCTCAGGGTGGGGATCGGCGTGAGCGGCACCGGCACGGCGCGCCAGCCGCCGCCGTCGCCTAGGTAGGCGCCAAAGCTGATGCTGCTGCCGCTGTCGAACTGCTTGCGGGTCTTGAAGAACCCGGCGTAGTTCTGGGTGGGCCAGGCCCATCCGTCGGGGGAGGTGTGGAAGCTGTTCGCCCGGCCGCCGCCGCCCGCGATCACCGTCTCCCAGCCGTAGATCTTGCCGGTCTGCAGGATGAGATCGGCGTTCCTCGTGCTGAAGCTGCCATAGGTGAGCTGCGCGTATCCGCCGGCCGTCCCGCTCGGCTGCACCGGCACGAAATTGACGCCGCCGCCCATGTTGTTGTACCAGCGGGTTTCCGGGTCGCCCGGCCCGTACGTCACGCGCGCGCCCTGCAGCAGGGCGGTCTGCGGAATCTCCGGCGTCTCCCACAGCCCGGTCGCGGCATTGACCATGGGTACGCCGTCGAAGCTGATCGCCAGATTACCGTTGTCGACCGTTCCGGGCGACACGCCCGCCCACCCCTGATTCAGTCCGTTGATGCTGATGCTCGCCTTGGTGCCGCCGGTCTGCCCGTAGCCCGAGACAGCGATGCCCGGAGCGAACGTCAGCGCCTGCGCCGCGCCGCCGACCACGCCGGCGGACTTCAGCTGCTGCCGGTCGAGTGCCTTGTCGCCGTAGGCGGACTCGTAGATCGACTTCTGCTTCAGGCTCTTCAGCTGCAGCTCCTTGGCCGTGACGATGACTTCCTGGAGCTCGAAGTTGGCATCGATCGGTCCGGGGGACGCCGGATCGGGAGCCATCGGAGCCCCTGCCGCCGGAGCCGCAGCCGGCGATGGGGATGCCGAGGAGGATGCGAAAGCCGATGCTGACGTAGACAGCAGCAGTGCGGCACAGACGGCAATATCGACAGGACGAAGGCGGCGGTGCGCACCCCGGATGTGCATGTCTTGGAACTCCAATCGTTGTTCTTGGGCCACATGAGGCGCTCACACGGAGAGCTCACCTCGATGGGCGGGGCAGACTAGTCCGTGAATGTTTCGGGTCTGTTGCGCTCGTGTTTCAGAGCTGACTTTTCCCGTGACCGGGAAAGGGGGCGCTCGCGCAGGCCCGCGCCGGTGCGCGGGCTCGCCTCCCGGCTCGTGCTGATGACACTCCGCAATACGACTGAAACCACGCGTGTTGGGGACTGGTCTGCCCCCCGCCTGTTCCGCGGCGGCAACAGCGGCCGTCAGGACTTGGTCAGCATTTGCTGCGATGGTGCAGGCTCCGCCCCAGACAAGAGAGGAGGTCCCCGTGCCGAAGCCGAAAACGCTGCTGGCGCTCGTTGCCGCGAGCTGCGCCGCCCTGTCTCTTTCCGCCGGCGCAGCGCGGGCAGCTCCCGCTAGCGCTGCCCGCGGCATCACCCGCATCGCCACCCTGCGTGTGCCGGGCCGAGCGCTCAGAAGCTTCGATATCGGCTTCGTCAATGCGGACGGCATCTATGCGCTCTCGGACCGCTCGAATGCGGGTCTCGACTTCTTCGATGCCGCCACCGGCCGCTTTCTCGGCCGTGCCACCGGTTTCAAGGGCTACAGCGCTGCGGGCGGGTTCGATGTCGCCGGCCCGAACGGAGTGGTCGCCGTCGGCAAGGATCAGTTCTGGGCGGGGGATGGGGACAGCACCGTCAAGGTCGTCGACCTGCGCACGAGGAAAGTGATCGCCTCGATCTCGACCGGCGGCCGGAAGCGCACGGACGAGATCTCCTACGACCCGCGCGATCACCTCGTGATCGCCGTCAACAACGCCGACACGCCGCCGTTTGTTACCTTCATCTCCACACGCACCCGCAGGATCGTGGGCCGCCTGGAGCTCGAGCGCGCCACCGACGGCGCCGAGCAGTCCCTGTGGAATCCGGCGACCGGGCTCGTGTATCTCTCGATTCCCTCACTCGACGGCGTGAAGTCCCGGGGCGCGGTGGCCGTGATCGACCCGCGGACCTTCCGGTTGGTGAAGCTCATGCCGGTCGAGCGCTGCATGCCGGCGGGGCTCGCACTCGGGCCGCACGATGATCTGCTGCTCGGGTGCAGCGATGATGGGGTGGCGGCCGGGTTTCCCGCGCGCTCCTTCGTGATGGACGCCAGGACCGGCAGGATCGTCGCGCGCCTGCCGCAGGTCGGCGGCTCGGACGAGGTCTGGTCGGACCGCGCGGCGGGTCGCTATTACCTCGCGGCGATCGCCAACACCGGCGGGCCCGCGCTCGGCATCGTCGACTCCAGGACCAACCGCTGGATCGGCAATCTGCCCACGGGGCCGCATGCCCACTCCGTCGCAGCCGACGCCGCCACAGGCAGGGTATTCGTACCCATCGCGGCCGGCTCGGCGCCCGGGTGCGCGCGGGGTTGCATCGCGGTGTTCGGTGCGCCCCGCAGGTGATGCACCGAGGGCAGCGCTCGGGCTCTCGCCCGGGCGCCGGCCGCGCGCTTGCCGGCGATGAGCTGCCGCACCGCGTCCGGGGCGAACTCACACCATTCGATTCCGACACCGCTCCCGGTCCGGCGCACGACATAGGCCGCAAGCCGCACCGGGCCGCCGGCGCCTGGACCGCTCTCCGTGAACGCGACTTCCACCGGCCCGCGCGGCGGTGCGTTGCCCTGCGTGCGCACGAACGCTCCGCTCGAGCTGACGTTCTCGAGCGACCCTGTCACTGGCGCCGAGGAGCCCGAGGTCAGCTCCACGGTCAGACGCACCTCGACGCGCTCGCCCCATCGATGCTCCATGACCGCCTCTCCCCACAGCGTGCTGGGAGTTCCATTATGCGCTCATCGCACCCGCGGAAAAGCGCTTTCCAACATCGCGCATCGATTTCGCCGGCCGCTGCAATCCCTTCAGCCGCATCGCGGACGCGGCGGCATCGCGCCCCGCGCCATCGGGTACGAGCAGGTCGCGATCGAGGTCACGGCGGCCCTTCCCGTACCGCAGCAACCGCGACTTCGTACGCAAGGTCCTCGCGGATGAGGTGAGCCAGCGCAAGGAAGGGTACGCAGTGCGTGTCGCTCGCCGAGGACAGCGAGGACTCGATCACCTACCGCCAGCATATGAACTCGCAGGGCTCGCCCACGGAGATCGTCGCCGGCGATTACCGCCGGCTGCCGGGCACCGGGGGCTCGGCTCGTGCTCTCAGCCCGAGCGACAGGGCGGCGGTGAAGGCGCGGTGAGCACCGCCGCCACGCCCCCCGCCTTTCGACAGACTACCGGCGAAGGCGAGATAACAAAGACTCAGGCAGCCCCATCTAGGCCACGAATTGCGCATTGGCGGCCGGAGCCGGCGCGGCGCCGTGCAGAGCCCGGTCGTAGAGCGACTCCAGCCGTGCGACGCTGCGATCCCAGGTGAAGAGCTGCTGCACGCGCCGGCGCCCGGCGGCGCCCATTCGCGCGCGCAGCGCGGGGTTCGCGAGCAGGGTGCGGATGGCACGGGCGAGCCCCTCGGCGTCGCCCCGCTCGACGAGAATCCCCGTCTCGCCGTCGACCACCACCTCCGGCAGCGCGCCGCTGCGCGTGGCGACGACGGGCAGTCCCGCCGCCATGGCCTCGATCACCGGAATGCCGAAGGGCTCGTGCCACAGCGAGGGGAAGACGAAGATGCCGGCGCGCGCATAGTGCGAGCCGATCTCCGAGTTGGCGACACGTCCGTGCAGGACTGCGCGTCCGCCGAGCGCGCCCGCATCGCGGGAGATGAGGTCGTGATAGGCGCCCGGCTGGCTGTAGTACCGCGTCAGGCCGTTGAAGATCGGATCGCGCTCGTGCGGGTCGACGAACTCCTTCGGCGAGAGGTCCACGGGGCCCACCAGGCTGAGGCTGGTTTCGGCGTGCGCCCGCGCCACCTCGCTCATCGCCGAGAGGAGCACGTGTACTCCCTTCTCCGGGCAGATCCGCCCCACGAAGAGCACCGTGCTCGAGGCGGCCGGGTCCGAATCCACCTTGAGGAAGCGGGCATCGACGCCGTTGTAGAGCTCGTGGCACCGCGTTGCGGTCTCGGGATGAAGACGCCGGATCGCATCGGCGACGAACCGGCTGCAGGCGAGGATCAGCGTCGCCTGCGACAGTCGCGGTCCGATCACCGCCGGGTCGAAATCGGCGAGCGAGTGATCGTGCATGTGCAGCACGATCCGCGCATCGGGATTGGCGCGGCGGATCGGCGTGATGAAGTTGGATACCGTGTGCAGGTGCACGAGGTTGCAGCCGCGCTCGTGGATGTCGCGGGCCACTTCGCGGGCGTAGTGGGCGTAGTAGACGGGACTGAGCCTGAAGGGGCGCCCGCGGTTGAAGAGCCGCCGGGTATTGAAGAGCTTCAGGCCATTCAGGGCCCGGTCGATGCCTTCCGGGATGCGGCGGTAGGTGACGCCCTCGTGGGTCTCGACCTCCTTCTGGCCCGCGACCCACTTGGGATATGTCACGACCTCGTGGTGGCGCGCCAGGCGTCGGCCGATCTCGTAGTTGACGATCGCGAGCGCGTCGTAGAGGCGGGTGACGGGTAGCGGAATGTCCGAGTGCGGGTAGACTTGCGCGATTCTGGCCATGGCTCCGCCTGGGCAGCAATCGCCATGCCCGGCCTGCTAGGCAAGCGGCGACCCGAGGCGTCCGTGGAGGTAGAAGACCGCGCCGTATAGACCGATCGCGGCGAGGAGCCGCCAGACGCCGATCTCCGCCAGCGCGGGCGCCAGTCGGTTGCCGCCGCGTGCGATGGCGACGAAGGGGACGCTGGAGGTCGCCTGCGCGAACTTCCGCCACTGCTCGGGAAATTTGCGGTTCCGCTTGGCATCGATCGAGGCCGTGCCGGCGACCGCCAGCACCAGCAGCGTGCCGAACAGAACGAGCGATGCCTGATCGCCATTGACGATGAGGTGCGTGAGGGCCCAGAGGCCCACTCCCCAGAGAAATGGGTGGCGGGTGATGCGCACCACGCCGCGGGCCGCCGCGGGATCGAGCCGCGACTCCATGCCCACCTGCGTGGGGCTCGGCGTCAGGATCCCGATCACGGCGAGGAGGAATGCCAGGAATACCAACACATAGGCGGCCGGACGGAAGCCGGGCAGCAAGCCCCACGCCGGGAGGAGGGGGGCGCGACGGTAGGCATGGACCATCCACGCGATGCCGCCGAGGGAGGCGAGAGAGAAGAGCCCGCGATAGGGTTCCTCGCCGAGCCTGCCCGTCAGCGCATCGCGCAGCCGCGTGCCGGAGACTGCGAGATGGATGAGGAGTAAAAAGGCGCATGCGGCGAGCAGATCCGGCATCGGACGACCCTCCCTCGGGGTGGTTCTTGACAGCCCGTGAGCGGATTGTACGCTGAGCTACACTCCGCGCGGAGGACCGCCATGAGCGCTTCCCGCATCCGTTCGTTCGCGAGTTTCTACGAGCACTATCTCGGGGAGCATCGCCACCCAACCTGCCGCCTGTTGCACTTCATCGGCAGCTGGCTCGTCATTGCCGTGCTGTTGACGGCCATCATCTCCAGGCGCCCGCGCGTGCTGCTCGCCGCGCCGCTCGTCGGGTACGGCTTCGCCTGGGTTGGGCACTTCTTCTTCGAGCGCAACCGGCCCGCCACCTTCCGTCAGCCCTGGTACAGCCTGGCGGGAGACTGGGTGCTCTGGTGGCAGATCACGACCCGCAGGAGGTCTCTCTCCGGCCGCGAATGATGGCGGGGTCGGTGGCGACGGCGCCCCCGAGAGTGGCCACGCCCATCGTCAGGTCGCGCGCCCGGCGCGCGAGCGATGCGGCGACCGCCGCGGCCGGCGAGATGCCGAACACCGCGCAGGCGAGCACGTAGCTCGCTTCCTGCACGCCCGCCGCCGCCGGCACCATGAAGGCGAACGTTCTGAGGATCGCCACCACGCTGTCGATCACCAGCGCGCGGGGCGCACTCACCGGCTCGCCGAGCAGATCGAATACCAGCCACAGCTCCGCGGCGCCCAGGAACCAGCACAGCACGTGCAACACGAACGCCCACGCCAGCCGGCCGCGCCGGCCCAGGATGTCGTCGAGCACCATGTTGATGTCGCCCTCCGCATGCATGCGATGCAGGGAGGCCAACACGGGCCAGCGCCGAGCGAGCTTGCGCACCGCGCGCTGGAAGAACGCACCCAGGCGCCGCCGCATCAACACGGGCACGGCGACCGCGACGGCGCTCACGGCGAGACCGAGCTCGAGCGGCCGCATGAGTCCCGACCCCGGCGCCGTGGCGAGGAGCGCCAGCACGCCGGCGAGCACGTAGGGGAGCTTCGCACCGAGCTCCACCACCAGATCGACGGTCATCGACAGCACTCCCCGCAGCGCCGCCGGGCCACCGAGGCGCAGCGCGCGCACGCCGAGCAGAAAGCCGCCGATCTGCGAGAAAGGCAGGGTCTCCGCAGCGGCGTCGCGCACGAGACGCGCCCACATGAACCGGCGCGCAGAGGCGATGGGGACGGTGCCCGTCGCCAGATACCAGGCGCCTCCCATGAGGGCCACGATCGGCAGGTGGGCGAGCACGAGGACGAGGAGCCCCCTCGGGCGCAGCCGCTCGAGCGTGTGCACGACGGCGCCGGTACCGGCGTAGATCAGCGTGGCGGCGAGGACCGCCGCGCCCAGAGCCAGGCCGACGGCGGAGCGCCATCTCATGCGGTCAGGTCCGCGAGCCCGCGGCGCTCGCTTTGGGCGGCCATTCGAGCTCGATGTCGAATGCATCCGTGTAGGGCTTGAACTGCGCGCGCAGTTCGCCGGGATCGAGCCCGAAACGCGCCAGATCGTAACGATGCGGCCGGTGCCTGCGATTCGAGCGGTTGCCGAGCCACTTGCGCATGCGCCGGGGGGCGTCGCGGCTCGCGGCATGGGCACCGTGCCGGAACAGGCGGTCGGCGGCCTTTTGCGGATCGGCGACGATCTCACCGTAGTGCAGGTGCAGGATGGAGCTGGACGCGGCGGCGGCCTGCATCATCCGCTGCGCTCCATCGAGCCAGGAGGCGCAGACCTGCTGCCCGATCTCGACCAGGTCGACGTGATGGGCGAAGGGACGCCGCAGCACCTCGGTGAGCCTTGCGACGGATGCCAGCACTGCGACCGGATCGCGATGGATGAAAACCCAATGCGCATCGGGGTAGATGGCCCGGATCTCATCCAGCGCGAACACGTGATCGGGCGATTTGAGAATCCACCGCCTGCCCGGCATCTGCGCATCGAGGTGCTGCAGAAAGCGCTTGTGGAAGCGGTACGCCTCGGCGTGCCCATGGTGCTGCAGCCATCGCTGGTAGCTAGGCACGCGATAGGTGCTGTCGTAGCGCAGGCTCTGGAACACCTGGGCGGTGATGTCGGTGCACTCCTCGGGCTCCCCGGCCGCCACCTCATGGAGCGAGTTGAGGTCGGGCGCCAGGAGACGCATGAGGTAGAACTGCGCCTGCACCCGGGCGCGGTTGAGGCTCTCCCCCAGCCAGCCGGCGGAGGAGGGATGCGGGTGCACCAGGCGCCAGGAAAGCGGCGCCGCCACGGACGGATCGCGCACCAGCAGCCGGTGCAGAAACGTCGAGCCGCTGCGCGGCATGCCCGTGATGAAGATCGGGCGCTCGATGGGGCGCGCGAGCAGCGCCGGATCCGCGCGCTCGCGCCGCTCGAACTCGAGCAGGTTGTGGAGGCTGCGCCGGATCTCGAACCGGACCGCGTTGCGCCCCAGGGAGTTCAGATCGCTTTCCGCATTGCAGGAGTCGACCAGGCGCTGCAGCGGCTGAACGAACGAGCGGTCGGCGAAACCGTCCCGGCTCGAGCGCTTGAGCGCGGCCGCAAGCATTTCCTCGGCATCGAGCGGCTGCTGGCTGCCCCGCCCGATCGCACCGGGCCCTGCTGTCCTGTCCTCTCTTCCCACCAATATGCCTTTCGCCATGACGGCTCACGCTGCGGTGACGCATCCGCCTCCGCTGCGGAGCTGCCGGCCGCTCAAGGGGTTGCGGCTGCAAGAATGCGGCCCGAGCGCAACCGGATCCAGCCTCGAGCCCGTCACAAATTTACCTCAACCCGTCCAAATGTGCCTATGGGGGGTTTCCGCAGTCGGCCGGCGGGCCGGTGCGGTCCTACTCGGCCGCGGAGCTCAGCACGCGCTCGATGCGCCTGTCCGGCACCAGCCAGAGGCAGGCCACCGCGGCATAGATGCCGAGCGCGGCGTCCGGCCAGCGGCCGGAAAGCCCGATGGCGAGCAGGTAAAGAAGGGGGGAGAGCTTGCCCTTCCAGTCGCGGCCAACGGCGCGGCTGAGGAGCGACTTGCGTCCCTGCGAGCGGATGATGAGCTGCTGCAGGATCCAGTACGCCACGGCCGCCATGAGCAGCACGATGCCGTACACGCCGACAGGAACGGGTGCGAACCGGGTCGTATCCATCCAGGCTGTGGCCGCAGGAAACAGGGACAGCCAGAAAAGCAGGTGCAGGTTAGCCCAGAGTATTGCCCCCGTGACGCGGGACAAGGTATGCATCATGTGGTGATGGTTGTTCCAGTAGATGCCGAGGTAGACGAAGCTCAGCACGTAGCTCAGGAACACCGGTGCGAGCGGCGCGAGCGCCTCCCAGCTGCCCACAGCCGGCGGCCGGAGCTCCAGCACCATGATGGTGATGATGATGGCGATGACGCCGTCGCTGAACGCTTCGAGTCTGCTCTTGCCCATGCTCAAGCCCTCGGGATCCGCCCCCCTGCGAGAATAGCGCAGCCATCGCCTCGAGCCGGTCCGCTAAGATAGTGCGATGCGCATCGAGCTCGACTCCCTGGAAGCGCGCGTGATCGGCTGCATGCTCGAGAAACAGGTCACGACGCCCGATCAGTATCCGCTCTCCCTCAATGCCCTGGTGAGCGCCTGCAACCAGAAGAGCAACCGTGAGCCGGTGATGAGCCTTGATGAGCCCACCGTGCAGCACACGCTGGATGCGCTCTCGCGCAAGCACCTGGTGCTCGAGCGCTCGGGCTTCGGCAGCCGCGTGCCCAAGTACCAGCACCTTTTCTGCAACACCGAGTATGGGAGCCTCAGGTTCTCCGCGCAGGAGCTCGCCATCGTATGCGAGCTGCTGCTGCGGGGGCCCCAGACCCCGGGCGAGCTGCGCTCGCGCGCCGCGCGCATGGCCTCGTTCGCCGAAGTGTCGGAAGTCGAGGCCGCGCTGCGGAATCTCCTCGAGCGCGAGCCCCCGCTCGTGGCCCGACTGCCCCGGGAGGCGGGGAGGCGCGAAGCGCGCTACAGGCATCTCTTCGGGGGCGAGCCGCAGCCCCAGGCGTCCGCGCCGGGCGCGTTGGTGGAAGACGCCGCCACCGTCACCGCGGAGGACGAGTCTTTGGCGCTGCGGATCGCCAGACTCGAGGAGCAAGTGCGGCAGCTTCGGGCCGAGCTGCAGGCGTTGAGGTCAGGGGAGCGCCCCGGCGAGTGAGCGGGCCCTCGGCCGCCGTCAGAGGAAGAAGTCCGGCTGCAGATCCTCCTCGCGCACGTCGGCGGCCCTGTAGCGTGCGAAGTCCGTGACCCCCGCCTCCCGCAGGAGGTCCTCGTCGATGCAGTAGTGACCCGAGAAGCCGCGGCTGTCGCGGGTGAGGATGAGGTGGGCGGCATCGGCCAGGATCTCGGGCGACCTCACGCGGCGCAGCGCCTCGGCGCCGGCTCCCTGCATGGCGATCCTGAGCGCGGCCGTCCCGATCACGGTGCGCGGCCACAACGCATTCACCGCGATGCCGCGCGCGCGCAGCTCGCCCGCCAGGCCGAGCACGCACAGGCTCATGCCGAACTTCGCCAGCGAGTAGGCGAGGTGCGGCGCGAACCAGCGCTCCTCGAAGTTCAGCGGTGGTGCGAGCATCAGGATGTGAGGATTCGGCGCGCGCTCGAGGTGCGGCAGGCACAGCTTCGAGCAGAGGAAGGTGCCGCGCGTGTTGACCTCGTGCATGAGATCGAAGCGGCGCATGTCCGTCGCCGGCGTGCCGGTCAGGCTGATCGCGCTGGCGTTGTTGACCAGGATGTCGATGCCGCCGAACTCCCGCGCGGTGCGCTCCACCGCACGGGCCACCTGCTCATCGTCGCGGATGTCCACGGCCAGCGGCAGCGCGCGTCCTCCGGCGGCCTCGATCTCGGCCGCGGCGGTGAAGATCGTTCCGGGCAGCTTCGGGTGCGGCTCGGTGGTCTTCGCCGCGATGGCGACGTTCGCACCATCCTTTGCGGCCCGGATGGCGATGGCGAGCCCGATCCCGCGGCTCGCGCCGGTGATGAAGATCGTGCGTCCCTTCAGCGTCGAGGTGGCGGGGTCCGCAGGTGCCATGACAGCGAGCCTCACGATACCGCCGGGTAGGGCGGGAGGAGGCAATGTTATGTTATCGGCGCCGTCGGCTCAAATCCTGCGGCCGTAGTACGCGGCCGACACGGTGTACGAGGCGCCAGTGGCAGCCGACGCAGGTGTCGAAATCGATCACGCGGCCGAGCTTGCGGGCGCGGCGAAACTCCGGCGCCGGGTCGAGCGCCCAGGCGCCGGCGCGCTTGCCGATGGCGTTCCAGGTCTCCGAGCAGCGCAGGGTCGATGCTGAAGCGGATCGGGCGACGCGGCTCGGGCGGAATCGAGCGGATCTCGTGGGAAGAAGCGATGTGGTGACGGAGCGCCTGACGGCCTCCGTGCGACCGACCCGAACCGCCTGGCCTCTGTACCGGACGCGATCAGTCGCCAGGAGCCGTCCATATCGCCAATGCCCGCAATGCAAGGGTGGGTATACACTCGATGAATAATGAACCTGCATCATCTGGCGATCTTCGCGGCCATCGCGGAGACGGGAAGCCTGACGGCCTCGGCCCGCAAGCTCCACATCTCCCAGCCGGCATTGTCGCGCGAGCTGAGGACCTTCGAGGCCCGGCTCGGCGTCACGCTCTTCGAGCGGCACGCCAAAGGCATGCGGCCCACCCAGGCGGGGGAGGTCCTGAGCCGCTATGCCGCCCGGCTCTTCGAGCTCGAGCGCGCGGCCGAGACGGCGATGCGGGAGATCGCCGGCGCTTTCCACGGGCGCCTGTCGCTCGGAGCGAGCAACACGATCGGGACTTACGTGCTGCCGCGGGTGCTCGCCGCGTTGCGCCGCGAGCGCCCCGAAGTGCAGGTCTCACTCTTCATCGGCAACACCGAGCAGGTATCCCAGGGCGTCGATGACATGCGCTTCATGTTGGGTTTCATCGAGGGCCCGCTGCACCGCCCGGGACTGCGAGCGACCGCTTTTCAGCAGGATGAGATCGTGCCGGTCGCCGCGCCCGATCATCCGCTCCTGCGCAAGCGCCGCCTGACCATCGCGGACCTCTGCGGACAGCCGCTGCTCGTGCGCGAGCAGGGCTCGGGAACACGCGAGCTGATCGCGGCCACGCTGCGGCGCTGCGAGATCGTCGAGGGCACGACCATGGAATTCGGAAGCACCGAGGCGTTGAAGCGGGCTGCCGTGCATGGCGGCGGCATCGCGTGGCTGCCGCGCATCAGCATGATCAATGAGCTGCGCGAGGGGAGCCTGCGCGAGCTGCCGCTGCGGCAGCTGCGGATCGTCCGTCCGCTGATGGCGCTCAGCCGCAAGGACGCACCGCTCGAGCCCGTGGCTCAGGTATTCCTGGATCTGCTGCAAAAGACCTCGCGGCCGGGCGCCGACCGCCCCGTCGGCGCATCGTAACGACGCGGTGATCTGGGTATCATTGTCGCCGCGGAGCGCGTTTCCGAGGGGAAGTCATGCCGGATACCAGGTTCATCGTACGCAAGGCGGCAGTGCTCGGGGCCGGAGTGATGGGCGCGCAGATCGCCGCGCACCTCATCGATGCCCGGGTGCCGACGGTTCTCTTCGACCTGCCCGCGAAGGAGGGCGACGGGAACGGCATCGTCAACAAGGCGATCGAGGGGCTGAGGAAGCTCCAGCCCTCGCCCCTTGCGGGCCGCGAGACCGCGGCGCTGCTGCAGGCCGCGAACTACGAGCAGCACCTGGCGCTGCTCTCGGAGTGCGACCTCGTGATCGAGGCGATCGCCGAGCGCCTGGACTGGAAGGCGGATCTCTACCGCAAGGTCGCCCCGCACCTCGGACCGAAGGCGGTCTTCGCCTCCAACACCTCGGGCCTGTCGATCACGCGGCTCGCCGAGGCCTGTCCGCGGGAGCTGCGGCCGCGGTTCTGCGGCGTGCACTTCTTCAATCCTCCGCGCTACATGCACCTGGCGGAGATCATTCCGTGCGGCGAGACGCTGCCGGCCGTGCTCGATGACCTCGAGCGCTTCCTCGTCACGACGCTCGGCAAGGGCGTCATTCGGGCAAAGGACACTCCGAACTTCGTGGCCAACCGCGTCGGGGTGTTCTCGATGCTGGCGACGATCGCCAACGCTGCGAGATTCGGTATCCGTTTCGATGTGGTGGATGACCTGACGGGGCCGCGTCTGGGGCGGCCCAAATCGGCGACGTTCCGCACGGCCGATGTCGTCGGTCTCGATACTTTCGCGCATGTGGTCAGAACGATGCAGGAGGAGCTGCCGCAGGATCCCTGGCATGGGCTCTTCCGCTCTCCGCCATGGCTGACGAAGCTGATCGAGGCCGGGGCGCTCGGTGCCAAGACTCGCGGCGGCATCTATCGGAAGAAGGGGAACGAGCTCAGGGTGCTCGACCCCGCGAGCGGGGAGTTCATCGAGGCCACGGCCAAGGCGGATGCAGGCGTCACCGAGATCCTGAAGCTCGAGGATCCGGGGCAGAAGCTGCAGCGCCTGCGCTCGAGCGAGCATCCTCAGGCGCAGTTCCTGTGGGCCTGCTTTCGCGACACCTTCCACTACATCGCGTATCACCTGAAGGACATTGCGCACTCGGCGCGCGATGTGGACTTCGCGATGCGCTGGGGCTTTGGCTGGAAGCTGGGGCCGTTCGAGACCTGGCAGGCGGCCGGCTGGGCGCAGGTGGCAGGCTGGATCGAGGAGGACATCGCCGCCGGCAAGGCGCTCGCGAGCGCACCGCTTCCGGGCTGGACGCGGGAGGCGGGGTGCAAGGGAGTGCACTTCCCGGAAGGCTCCTTCGATGCCGCCTCGCAGAGCCTGGTCGGCCGCTCGGGACTCGATGTCTATCGGCGCCAGCTGTGGCCGGACACCGTGCTCGGGGAGGGCAGGGCCAAGCTCGGGGACACCGTGTTCGAGAATGCCGGGGTGCGCGCCTTCACCACCGGCGAGGAGGTGCTCGTCGTCTCCTTCAAGTCCAAGGCGCACTCGATCAGTCCCGAAGTCCTCGAGGGCCTGAACCGCGCGATGGATGTGGCGGAGGAGCGGTTCAAGGGACTCGTCATCTGGCAGCCCGAGCCGCCGTTCTCGGTCGGCGCCAACCTCGACTCCTTCCGCCCACAGCTTGCGGCCGGGGACTGGCAGAGCATCGAGGCGGTGATCGCGCTCTTCCAGAAGACCTCCATGCGCCTGCGCTACAGCCGCATCCCGACGGTGGCGGCCACGCAGGGGTACGTGTTCGGCGGTGGGTGCGAGTTCGTGATGCACTGCGATCGGGTGGTCGCGGCGCTCGAGTCCTACGTGGGTCTGGTGGAGGCGGGGGTGGGACTGCTGCCGGCGGGCGGAGGCTGCAAGGAGCTGGCGCTGCGCGCGGCGCGGGAGAGCAAGGGAGATCTCCTCGCCTCGCTGAAGGACTACTACATGATGATCGCCACGGCCAGGGTGGCCGGCAGCGGCATCGAGGCGCGCGAGCTCGGATTCTTGCGGCCGAGCGATCCGGTAGTGCTCAACGCCGGGGAGCTGCTGTACGTGGCCCAACAGCAGGCGCTCGCGCTGCATGAGGCGGGGTATCGGCCGCCGCTCGTGGGCGCGCGCTTCGCGGTGGCCGGGCGCAGCGGCGCCGCCTCGATCAAAGGGCAGCTCGTCAACATGCTCGAAGGGCATTTCATCAGCGAGTACGACTTCGAGATCGGCTCGCGGATCGCGGAGGTCATGACCGGAGGGGATCTCGAGCCCGGCACCGAGGTGACCGAGGAGTGGGTGCTCGCGCTCGAACGGCGGCACTTCCTCGCGCTGCTCAGGAACCCCAAGACCCAGGAGCGCATCGCCCATACGCTCGCCACCGGCAAGCCGCTGCGCAATTGACGGGCGCGAAGGAGGCAAGATCATGTCGAGACAGATTCAAGAGGCCTACATCGTCGCCGCCACCCGCACACCGGTCGGCAAGGCCCCGCGCGGCATGCTGCGGCACGCGCGCCCGGATGACATGTTGGTGCACGTCATCAGGAGCGCCCTCGCGCAGGCGCCGGCGATCGAGCCCGCGGAGGTCGCGGATGTGGTGGTCGGCTGCGCCTTCCCGGAGGCGGAGCAGGGGCTCAACATGGCCCGGATCGCCGCGCTCCTCGCCGGCTTGCCGGACACCGTGCCCGGCATCACGATCAACCGCTACTGCTCCTCGGGCCTGAACGCCCTGCAGATCGCCGCCGACCGCATTCGCGTGGGCGAGGCGGATGTGGTGATCGCGGGCGGGGCGGAGTCGATGTCCATGGTGCCGATGATGGGCAACAAGGTGGCTCTGAACCCGCAGATCTTCGCGAAGGACGAGAGCTACGCCATTGCCTATGGCATGGGCATCACGGCCGAGAAGGTGGCGCGGCAGTGGAAGGTGTCGCGGGAGGATCAGGACGCCTTCGCTCTGGAGTCGCACCGGCGCGCCCTCGGCGCCATCGCCTCCGGGGCGTTCGATGCCGAGATCTCCCCGCTCGAGGTCACCTACCGCACCCCTGACCTCGAGTCCGCGGAGGTGCGCTACTCGAAAAAGACTCTGCGCCAGGACGAGGGCCCGCGAGCCGACACCTCGCTCGAGGCGCTGGGAAAGCTGCGGACCGTCTTCGATGCCAAGGGCAGCGTCACCGCCGGCAACAGCTCGCAGACCTCGGACGGGGCGGCCGCGGTGCTCCTGGTCTCCGAAGCGATCCTGAAGCGTCATGGCCTGAAGCCGCTGGCCCGTTACGTCACCTTCGCGGTCAAGGGTGTTCCGCCGGCCATCATGGGCATCGGACCCAAGGCCGCCATTCCGGCCGCCCTCGAGCGCGCCGGCATCGGCCGGGATCAGCTCAAGTGGATCGAGCTCAATGAAGCCTTCGCCGCCCAGGCGCTGGCCGTCATCCGCGACGTCGGCCTCGACCCGCGGCTCGTCAATCCGCATGGCGGTGCGATCGCACTCGGCCATCCGCTCGGGGCGACCGGCGCGATCCGCACCGCGACGCTCGTCCACGGGATGCGCGGCCAGGGTCTCAAGGGCTACGGGATGGTCACCATGTGCATCGGCACCGGCATGGGCGCCGCGGGCATCCTCGAGGTGCTGTAGGCGCGAAGCGGTGCTTCGCCGCAAGGCATCACCGTCGCGCCGCGGCGGGGCACGTCCCTGTGCCCGGGGGCGCATGCCGCCGCCGCTGGGTTCGGGGTCGACGCGAATGAATCACGACAACGGGACAACAATCTAAATGTCAATTCTGCACGTCATCATCCTTGCCATCGTTCAGGGGCTCGCAGAGCTCCTGCCCGTCTCCAGCTCCGCGCACGTGATCGTCGCGGAGGAGTTGATGGGGATGAATCCCGCGGCGCCGGAGATGACGCTCCTGCTCGTCATGCTGCACACCGGAACGATGATCGCGGTGATCGTCTATTTCTGGCAGCGATGGCGGAACGCGTTCTTCCACTCCGTCCCGGAATTCAGGAACTTCGCGATCGCGCTGATCGTCGCCACGTTCCTGACGGGCATCGTCGGCGGCGGCCTCGTCGAGTTCATCGAGAAGGTGATGATGCGCGGTGAGGCGCACGCCTGGATCGAGCAGCTCTTCAAGCGCCTGGACCTGATCGCGATCGCGCTCGCCGTTGCCGGCGTGTTCATCATCGCCGCGGGGATCTTCGAGAATCGCCGGCGCCAGGCCGACGCCCCTCACAAGCTCACGGGAGCGCAATACTCCTCGATCGGCGCGGTCCAGGGTCTGTGCATTCCCTTTCGCGGCTTCTCGCGCTCGGGCGCGACCATCTCGACGGGCCTGTTTCTGGGCGTCTCGCGCCGCACCGCCGAGGATTTCAGCTTCGCCCTCGCCGTGGTGCTGACGCCGCCCGCGGATGCGCGCGAGATCTGGCGGCTGTATCAGTCACAGCACCATCAGATCTCCGGAATGCTTCCCGCGGTGCTGCCCAGCATCCTCGGCGTGGTGTTCGCATTTCTCGCCGGGCTTCTGGCGCTGAAGTGGCTCAGCCGCTGGCTGGAGTCCGGCCGCTGGCATTTCTTCGGCATCTACTGCCTGTTCGCCGCGGCGGCCGTCGGATACCTCTACCACATCGGCTTCTGAGGGCGCCCCGCTCAGTCCTGATAGTCCTCGTTTCCGGGGGTCGGAACGGGCTTCAACCGCGCGATCGCCTGCGAGTCCTCGAATCTCAGCGTGTAGAAGCCGCCGTGGCTCGAGGTGATCCAGAGGTACAGCTGGCCATTGCGCCAGAGGAAGCGGCTGTGCGCCTTCGACCACGAGAAATTGATCGGCGGCTTGACGCCCTGGAACGCGTTGAGGAGCGAGCCGGGATCGATCTCCCCGGGATCCGGCGGCGCCGGCCCGACGAAGTAGGCGATCTCCCGCGGGCGGTGCGGATCGTGAATGTCGAATACGCGGATGCCCGCCTGGTGGCTCGAGCAGGCGAGGAGCCTCGCGTGCTGCGGATTGTCGAAGGTGCAGTCGTGCAGGCTGTAGCCGTAGCCTCCCATCGTGGCGGTGATGTCCCCTTCCGTCCGCGCGCAATTCTTCGGGTCGTCCACGCCGAGCATCAGCTGCGCGACGAGCTTCGGCTTGCGCACGTGGCTGATGTCGATGAGCCGCTCGAAGCCGAAGGGCGGCAGCCCTGCGCCGCAGGCGGCGCGGGCGCCCGCGGGATACCGGCAGCCGCCGGAGCCGCACTCGTCGCCGACGCCGAGGTAAGGCTTGCCGCGGATGAAGGCCAGGTCGGGCTGGATGCCGACGTATCCGTTCACCCAGTAGAGCGAGCTCACGACCTTGATGACGGGGTGCGGGCGGCGCTCCTGAACCTGACTGACATCGTAGATGACGAGGCCATTGCCCGAGCTGTAGACGCCGGAGCGCACCTTGTGCCCGACCACCCCGCAGAAAAGGAGCGTGTCGGGCGGATGCCCATCGACCGTGAACTGGTTGAGGGAGATCCGGTGGCAGGCCTGGTGAGCCGCGGCACTGCCCGCCTCGCCGCGGGGAAAGTCCCAGTCGAGGAGCTCCTTCGGATGACTCGGGTCGGTCACGTCGATGGCGACGAGACGGGAGTTCGCGAACGAGGTGAGCCAGTAGGTCTTGCCGTCGAAGGCGAAATTGCCGGCGTGCGCCAGCAGATTCGAGTCCGGCAGCTGCACGCTCGCGAGAAGCCGCGGGTGCGCGCAGTCGGCGAGCGAGTAGAAGGACACCGCCGGTTGCGGCCCGGAGCCCATCCAGCTCTCGGCTGTTCCCAACAGCGCGCGGCCCGCATTCACCGCGCCATCTTCCCAGTCGTAGAGCGCGGCGGGATCGTCGAGATTGGTGACATACCTCGGATCGCGCTGATGCGAGACGTCCAGCACCTGGATGCCGGGGTGCAGCAGCGGCGGCACGCCTTTCTGCCCGGCCTCGTAGCCCTCGGTGGTGACGTAGGCGCAGTGGTCATACCACATGAGCTGGTGGCCGGCGCCCTGTCCGGCGTATTCGCCGACGATCGCGAGATTGCAGTTGTAGGGGCGGGTCGAGGCGCCGCTCGCGCGCTCGGCCCTGGTGAGCTGGCCGTCAACACCCGTCTCGGGTCGATCCCCGGGCTGGCAGACCGGCGCAGGCACCGGACCGAGAAACGGTCTCGATTGCGCGCGAGCGGTATGCAGGCCGGCGGCCCCCAGGGTCGCGGCCAACAGCACCGGAGCGCCGACTCCAAGGGCCAGTCGTCGGAATGCGAGCATGAGTAGCCTCCGCGGGGCGATGGGCATGAGCTTTGCCGGGTAAAGTCAGGGCGAGGTCCGCGCTTCGTGGTCCACGCCCAGGGCGTCCGCCGCATCGAGCAGCACGCGCTCGAGCACCGAAAGGTATCCAAGAAAGCGCCTGCGGCCCGAGGAAGTGATCCGGCAGACCGTTTGCGGGCGGCCCGCCCCGGTGTCCCGGGTCACGGTCACGAGCTTTGCGGCCTGCAGCACCTGCAGATGGCGGCTGAGATTGCCGTCGGTGAGATCGCAGAGCTCCAGCAGCTCCCCGAAGGCGAGGCCCTTCGGGTGAGCGAGAAGCGAGGCGAGGACGCTCAGGCGGGCGCGCTCGTGAATGACTCTTTCGAGCCCCTCGTAGGAGAACCGGTGCGGGGGCTCCTGCTCGGCCTTACGGGGAGTCATGGCCTTCCCGATACCCGACCCACAGCACCGCTGCGACCAGGATCTGACCCACGCCGAAGGGCACACCCATCGCCCACGGGGAGAGCGCGTACCCGTCGTCGCCGTGCGCGAGCAGGATGAGTCCGCTCGAGAGATACCACAGCCCGACCGCCAACATGGGGCGGGGAAGCAGGCGGCAGGAGGCGAACACTCCGAGGCTGAAGATGATCTGCCACAGCCCCGGCAGCATCCAGAGAGTGCCGGGTGAATCGCGCGCGATCACCGCCGTGAGCAGCGAGCCCGCAATGAGCGCCGGGAGAAACTCCTCGCTCGCGGTGCGAAGCATCGACGGCGACAGCGTGGAGTGGGCGCGCCGCGCCCGGGCGACGGTCTCCAGGCTGATGAGCGCCAGCGACAGGATCGCCGTGCCCACCCAGAGGGTCAGGTACGAATCCGGTTCCATGCCCGGATCGCTCACCAACGCCGCTTGCGCCAGGGCGGCGATGATCGCCAGCACACCCGTCAGGGCGAGCGTCACCGGGCCGTAGCCGCGAAACTGCGTGGCGCGGGCGACCTGACCGCGGATGGCCTCGATTTCCGCCAGCGCCCGACGGACGTCGCTCATCGTGGATTCCCGGGGCTGAACACGTGAAGAAGACCTGCGCGGGAGGGGCGCGATCGAGTCTGGCCCGACCGCCCAGGTATTGTCAACGGGGCGAGCGGCGACGTGTAAGATTCGGAAAGCGCAAGAGAGCGGGCGAGACATGGTGAACGAGGACAAGACCCCGGCGGCCGATCTGTGGTCGAACTGGCTGCTGCACGGGCGGGATGCGGGCGATCCGAAGCTGCGCGAGACGGTGCGCACGCGCGTGGACGGCTACGTGGATCGGCTGTTGGACGGAGCACGCCTCGCTCCCGGCGAGTCGCTCGCGGACATCGGCAGCGGCGAAGGACATGTCGCATTCCGGGCGATCGAGCGCGTCGGCCCGACATTGCGGGTCTGCCTCAGCGATGTGTCCGAGCCGATGCTGCGGCACGCGAAGGCCTGCGCGGTAGAGCGCGGCGTCCGCGGGCAGTGCACGTTCGTGCGCTGCGCGGCCGACCGCCTCGAGGGCATGAGCGATGCCTCGGTCGATGTCGTCACGACCCGCTCGGTGCTCGCCTATGTTCAGGACAAGACCGCCGCATTGCGCGAGTTCCACCGCATCCTCAAGGCGGGCGGCCGCATCTCGCTCGCCGAGCCGGTCATGCAGGACGATGCGCTCGCGGCGCGCGCCATGAAGGCGGTCATCGACTCGAAGCCGCCGGAAGGGGTGAGTCCGCTCATGGTGCTCCTGCACCGCTGGAAGGCGGCGCAGTACCCGGACACCGAGGAGAAGATCCGCCTGAGCCCGCTCGCCAATTACTCCGAGCGGGACCTGGTCCGTTTCGCCCAGAACGCGGGCTTCGTCGACATCCATCTCGAGCTGCACATCGACATCGTGCCCTCGATCGTGCAGAGCTGGGAGGCGTTCATCAACAGCTCCCCGCACCCGCTCGCCCCGCCGCTCAGCACCATCATGGCGCGGCAGTTCACGCCCGCGGAGCGGGAACTCTTCGAGCGCAGCATGCGGCCGGTGCTCGAGGACCCGAAGTCGGTGTCAACCGACCGCATGTTGTACCTCACGGCCCGCAAGCCCCTCGCCTGAGACCTCCGACGGCCAGTCAGCCCTCGCGATCCTGGGAGGCCGTGTTCTGCGCCGCGGTCGGGATATTCTTCGGGTTCTATCCCGCGAGGAAGGCAGCGGCACTCACTTCCATCGAAGCGCTGCGGTACGAGTGATCAGGGGAAGGCGCCTTCGCGGGCGCTTCGCTCACCAGCCCGGCAGCATGCGGCCGAGCACGGAGTCGCGCTTGACGATCCGGTGGTACAGCGCCGCGCCCACGTGCATCACGATCAGGGCGAGCAGGATCCAGTAGATCACGTCGGCGTGTATGTCCCCCAGCTTGAAGCCGATGCGGGCCTTGTACGGCAAGAGCGCCGGGAACGGGATGACGCCGAACGCCCGCACGGCAAAGCCGTGGGCGGAAGCCGACGCCCAGCCCGCGAGCGGCATGGCGAGCAGCGCGATGTAGAGCGCGAAGTGGGTCGCACCAGCCAGCCATCGTTGCCAGGCGGGAAGCGGTGGTGGCGGCGGCGGGCGGTGAGTCAGACGCCACAGGATGCGCGCCAGCATCACGAGAATGAGGCCGCTGCCGAGCGCGAAGTGCATGCGAATGACGAACACGTACGGGGTGCCGATACGAATGTGCGGCATCAGTGAACCGACGATGTACTCGGTCAACACCAGCAGTACGGTCAGCCAGTGCAACCCGCGTGCTACGGGGTCATACGCTGTAGCCGCTATGGCCCGATCCTCGGCAGCTGAAACGGTGTTCATTCACTCTCCACGTGCTGGGCGAGCCGCACTTTGCCTTGCAGAGTGAAGGGCGTCAACGTGTCGGCGCCGTGCGCCGCATCGAGACGCACGGCGCCACGCCCATGCCCAGCTACCGCAGCTCGTTCTCGAAGAAGATCAGGGCGACTGCGGCACGGCAACTCGGTCAGTATGGAGTCTTCGACGCCGGCCGATCCAGGCGGGCCCACGCCCGATCGCGGCGCAAATCGATGGTCAGCAGGATCCGACGCAGGAAGGCCGGGTCGAGCTCGCCATCGAATATCATGCCTCTCGATGCGGCGGTCACCGGCACCCGGCCGAGGCCGATCACATCGAGATCGAGCTCGCGCCTGCCCCGGGCCGGGATCGTGATCGCGAGCTGCCGCTGGGCGTGCGGCGCGAGAAACACGGGCCCGTTATTGCCGCTATCGACTTCCAGCCAGAGGGTTCCCGTTCTTGCCCGCGCCTCGATGAACGGCGCGCAGGAAATGGCGACAGGCATGCATTAACTCATGTCATTTCTCTAAGAACACAATAAGACTATGACATATCAAGTAATTCAATTCCAGGGGCCACCAAATGTGCACACGTTGGGCCGGCTGCCGGGTATAAATCGGCACGGGGGAAGATCCTAAGTAACCAGAACATCCGGATCCGCGAAGTCTTTCGATCGTGCCGAACAAGCCGCTCAGCCTGGCCGCTTCGCTTGCTCAAACCCAGCGTGGGAGGCTGCGGCGTTTTTTCTCCGGCCGGGTGCGCAATTCGGCGGATATCGCCGATCTGACTCAAGAGGTGTTCCTGCGCATGCTGAGGATCCCCGACAGGGACGCCATCCGCTCTCCCGAGGCCTATCTCTTCACTGTGGCCTTGCACGTCGCGCAACAGCACGCGATGCAGGACTCGGCCATTCCGCCCTCGGAGCAGGTGGATGAGCTGCTGGCACAGCTGGCCGCCTCGCCCGATGCGGACCCGCTCCTGCAGGCTCATGGGGAGCAATGCCTCGAGGCCTTCACCCGTGCCCTGGAGCGGCTGTCCCCCAAGGTCCGCGCCACCTTCGTGCTCCATCGCCAGTACGGCATGACGCTGAAGGAAATCAGCCGCGAGCTGCGGATCTCCTTCCCGATGACGAAGAAGTACCTGGCGAAGGCGCTGCAGAAGATTCATCAGCAGCTGGATGCCGCGGAGTAGACGACCGTGAGACGTCAGAACGGTAAAAGGTACGCCCCGGAGATCTACGAACGGGCCTGCGAGTGGTTCGTCGAGTTCCGCACCGCGCCGGCGGACGAGGAGGTTCGTCACGAGTTTTACGCCTGGCTGCAGCAGGCCCCGGCCCACATGGCGGCGTATCTGGATGTGGCCTCGCGCTGGAAGTGGACTGACGCCCTCGATGTCAGCGTGCGCTTTCCCAAGGAAGCGCTCATCGCCCAGGCGCGGGATTCGGACAATCTCGTGGCCTATCCGGGAGCCCAGGGCTCGAGCAAGACGCGCCCTCGACTGGGCCTCGGCTCATGGCTGCGCCCGCCGGCGCGATGGGCGTTGGCCGGCGGCGCGGCGGCGCTGATCGCGACCGTGCTCGTCATCGCCTCGCTCCGCGGCGGTCCCGTTTACTATTCGACCGGGATCGGACAGAAGCGCGTGGTCACGCTCGCCGATGGGTCCACGATCCGTCTGAACGCTCGCTCGCGCATCAGGGTGCGATACACCAAGAGCCGGCGGGAGATCGATCTGCTGCGGGGCCAGGCGCTCTTCGTCGATACCTACGAGCCGAACCGCCCGTTCATCGTGCGCAGCCGCGCGACCGTCGTGCGGGCAATCGGGACCCAGTTCGACGTCAACCTGCTGCGTGCCGAGACCATCGTCACGGTCATCCAGGGGAAAGTAGCGGTGGCGCAACAGCAGCATGCATTCCGGCTCGCCTCCCGCGGGCCGCGGGCGCCGTCGCTCCAGGCGGCCTCCAACGATTCCCTGGTCTACCTGACCGCGGGTCAGCAGCTGACGGTCACTCCCACCTGGCATATGCGCCCAGTGCGCGCCAACGTCACCGATACCATCGCCTGGACTCACCGTCAGCTCATCTTCTCATCCACCGCATTGCGCGACGTCGTGCAGGAATTCAACCGGTTTAACGACCGGCGGCTCATCATCGCATCTCCTTCCCTGGACACATTCAGGATCGATGGCGTGTTCTCCTCGACGAATCCCCAGTCGCTGATCGCATTCCTGCGGCAGTATCCGGGAATCAAAGTGACCGACACCGGGAGGGAAGTGGTCATCTCCCGCCAGTAGTGCACCGCAAGCTTCTTCGACGGGGTAGGGGTATAAAACCGCGCGCCGGATGTTCTCTATACGCAACAAGGTCATCTTCGCGAGGCGCGCCGCGCGTGGATACCGCCATATCGTCACTAGAGCTCAAAGGGGAAGGGTCATGCGAGCCACCTTCGTCGCCGCCGCAGTGGGTCTGGCATTGCTGGGGGCCTCCGTCGGAGCCGCGGCGCAATCGGTCAGCGACCGGGTCCGCACTCATATCCCCCCCGAGCCCCTCGGGCCGGCGCTGAGGAGCCTCGCGCAGCAGTACGGGTTTCAGATCGTCTACCCGTCGAAGGACATCGCGACGCTCAGGACACCAGGGGTGACCGGGAGCTTCACGCTGGAGCAGGCCCTGCAGCATGCCCTGGCCGGCACCGGCCTGACTTACCGGTACGTCGACCTGCATACGATCACCGTGCTGCCGATCGCCCAGGCGGCCGCGATCGCCAATGGTCCTCGCAATGGCGCGCTGGAGCGTCTGGCGCTCGTCACCGAGAGACCTGCCCCGCAGGCGACTGATCCGACACCCACCGACAGTCCGGCGGCGGCCCCTCCGCAGGATCCGCCTCAAGCCGCAGGCGCCCCCGCTGGCACCAGCACGAGCACGTCCGCTTCCATCGCCCCGGCCCTGCAGGAAGTAGTGGTCACCGGCACCTCCATCCGAGGAGGGCACGTGAAGCTCGCGGTGCCCCTGCAGGTCCTGAGCTCGCAGGATATCGCCCGCACCGGCGCGACCAACGTGCCGCAGCTGCTGCAGGAGGTGAGCGCTGCGAGCAGCTTCGGCAGCACGACCACGGCGCAGGCAACGGGCTTTCTGACCGCCGGCATCTCGACGGTTTCCCTGCACGGCTTGGGCAGCGCACGAACCCTGGTCCTGGTCAATGGGCTGCGCATGCCGGTGTACGGTGGCGGTTCCGCGGGCGTCTCGGGCGACTCGGTCGACATCAACTCCATTCCGATCGAGGCCATCCAGCGGGTCGAGGTTCTGGAGAACGGCGACTCGGCCATCTACGGCAGCAATGCCATCGGCGGGGTCATCAATTTCATCCTGAAGTCCGACTTCCAGGGCATCAGTGCGACCGCGACCGCGGGCACGCCGACCCGGGCGGGCGGCGGCACCACGGAAACGGCCTCCGTGTACGCGGGTCTCGGCTCCCTGCAGCGGGATCGCTACAACGTCGGCATCGGCCTCGAGTTCGATCACATGTCGCCGATCATGGGCGCCTCGCGCTCCTTTGCCACCCGCTACAGCCCGGGATACGGCAACGACGTGACCTCGGCGCTGGCATTTCCGGCGAATGTCGTGGTTCCGCCGAATGCCGTGCACCCGCACGGCGCGCTGATCAGCCCGGCGGCGGGCAACTGCGAGCCTTACTCCATCAACAGCAAGTACTACCCGACCCAGTGCCGCTTCGACAACACGCCGTACGATTCGCTGCAACCGGAACAGAAGCGCTACAACGTCTACGTCAACGGCGCTTTCCGGCTGACGTCCTCGAGCCAGCTCTACGGCAACGCGCTCTTCTCACAGGTGAATACGACCACTTACGTGCAGCCGGTTCCCCTGGGGTTCTTCAATCCGTTGCTGCCCTCGAACCCCTACGTCGCCTATCTCGCCAACCTGCTCGCCACGCAGTACCCCGGTTACACCAATCCCGCGGCCAGGCCCGGCACCGGGGCATTCCTGCTGGGGCCGAGCAGCCCGTACTATCCGACCGCCTGGGCGGCCGCAAACGGGCTCGCCGGCCAACCCCTCAACCTCGTGTATCGCGATTTCGCGAACGGCATCCGGCAGACGCTCGACAAGGCCAATACGGCGCGCGTCGTCGGCGGAGTCAAAGGTGAGGCTGCGGGGTGGGCTTATAACGGCTCGGTGCTCTACAGCTCCGTCAACGTGAAAGAGAACCTGCAGGCCGGGTTCCCGCTCTTCTCCAAGATGATGCCGCTGCTCGACTCCGGCGTCATCAATCCCTTCGGTCCCACCACGGACCCGAGCGCGATCACCGCGGCGAGTGCGGCCGAGTTCTACGGCCAGGACTTCTCCAGCAAGACATCGCTCTCGGCTCTCGACGGCAGCGCCAGCCGGGTGCTGACGACGCTGCCGGGGGGCCCCCTGAGCATGGCGGCCGGTGCGGAGCTTCGCCGCGATACGTACGAGTACTCGCCATCGCTCGCCATCCAGACGGGAGACATCGGCGGCGAAGGCGGCAATCAGCTGCCGGAATCGGCATCGCGCACCGCGGAGGCGGCGTACCTCGAGTTCAACGGCTACATCCTCCACTCCCTCGAGGCGGATGTGGCCGTGCGCTACGATCATTATCAGAAGGTCGGCGGCACGGTGAATCCGCAGTTCTCGCTGCGGTGGCAGCCATGGCAGTGGTTCCAGCTGCGCGGCTCGGCCGGTACGGGCTTTCGCGCCCCCTCGCTGACCGATCTCTATGCATCCCAGGCGACCAGCGTCACCTCCAACGGGACGCGCGATCCGATCAAGTGCCCGACCTTCAGCGCGAACAATCCCGCCTGCAGCTTCCAGTTCACGACCGTCACCGGCGGCAACCCCAACCTCAAGCCCGAAAAGTCGCGCCAGTTCACCCTGGGCACCGTGCTCGAGCCGGTGGAGAATCTGAGGATCGGCCTCGATTCCTTCTGGGTCTACCTGCGTGATGCGATCACGGTCGGCGGTCTGTCGTATTCGTACATCCTGCAGAATGCGCAGAACGCCACGCAGTACGCGAGCTACATCACGCGCGATGCTCAGGGCAATATCATCTCCATCAACCAGACCAATGCCAATCTCTTCAAGCAGTACGTCAGCGGCATGGATGTCGATCTGTCCTACCGCTTCCGCGTGGGCCCCGGGAGCATCTTCCTGCGCGGCAACGGCACGTACTACTACAAGTTCGCCAACCAGAACGCCAACGGCACCTGGACCGACGACATCAACGTCGGCCTGCCGCAGGTCGGGGGCGTGGTCGTCCGGTGGCGCCACAACCTGACGATCGGGTACACCACCGATTCCTGGGAAGTGTCGGCGACGCAGCATTACCAGGAGCCTTACTACGACGTGCCGTCCGACATCACCAATGTGCCCCGCACCGTCTCGGCGTACGACACGTTCGATGCGCAGGCTTCCTATCTGGGCCTGAGGCATTTCGACTTCACGCTCGGCGTGATCAATGCGTTCAACCAGAATCCGCCGTACGCGAACTATGCCTCGTCGGCGAACAACTTCATCGGCGGGTATGATCTGACCTATGGCGACCCCCGCGGCCGCTACATTTATGCGACGATCCATTACAACCTGCACTGATGGCGGGGCGTAGGATCAAAAGCTCCCCGATGCCCGGGAGTGGGATTGAGACATCAGGCTGAGGGGAGCATACGATGAGAGGACTCGCATCACTGGCGGCGGCGGCCGCGATGGCCGGCGTCGCCGCCGCGCCGGCCTTCGCGGGCACGGCTCCGGACTTCGCGGTGCTGAGCCGCATCGCCGCGGTGTCCGGGTACGAGCAGCAGCTCTCGGCCGCCATCGCGCAGCAGCTGCGAGAGCAGGGGCTGCACCCGCGCACCGACAATATGTACGACGTGCTGGTGACGGTCGGCCACGGGTCGCCGCACAGGCTCATCGCGGCAGCCATCGACCAGCCCGGATACGTAGTCAGCGGCATCGATGCCAAGGGCTACCTGCGGGTGCAGCGTCTGCCTCAGCGTGAGCCAAATCCGGTATTCGACACACTCGAATTTGCACAGCCGGTGCACGTCGTTACGCCCAATGGACTGCTGAACGGTGGCTTCGCGGGACTCAGCATTCATCTGGCCCCGGATCACCTGAATCCGCCGTCGATGACGACCGTCGGCAATCTCTATGTGGACATTGGCGCGACGTCCGCCGCGGAGGCGCGTGCCGCCGGCGCCGACAACCTCGAGCCGGTGGCGCTGGCCCAGCCGCCGATCACCGTGGGCGCCGACGACGAGGCGGGAGCCTCTGCGGGCGATCGCTTCGGCTGGGAGGCGCTGCTCGAGGCCGCGCAAGGGCTGGCGCACGCACATGCGCACGGCACGATCACCATCGCGTTCGTCACCCAGCAATGGCTGGGAGGCCGCGGCCTGGAGCGGGTCATGACGGAAGTGCCGGCCAGCGAGATGGTTTTCGTCGGCCGGATCTCTCCACCAGTCGCCGGGAAAGGCGGCACGGCTGCGAGCCCGCTGCCAGGTGAAGGCGTCGTGGTCGGGACAACGAGCACGCCGCCAGGAGGCAATGGCCTGCCCGATGAGCTCTTGAGCCTGGCGCGCTCTCATCACATTGCGGCAAGGGCCATCGCGGCCCGGCCGCCCGTGATCTTCGGCTTCGGGCCGAAGACGGCGCTGCCGCTGAGGCTGGCGGTCGTCGGGGTGCCCACCCTCTATCCGGTGACTCCGGCAGAGACATTCTCCCGCTCGGACCTGCGCAAGCTGACACGGCTGATCGAGGATTACCTGCGCGAGCCGGTCACTCCCATGAGCGCCGCCGAGGATCCGTTCGATGCGGCGAGCGCCCCCGGGCCCGGGATGACCCAGCCCGTTCTCGACCAGTCACGGGCTCCGGACGAGCACGTGCTGAAAACGCTCGAGACGATGACCACGGCGTATGGCGCCAGTGAGCATGAGCAGGGCGCCCGCGCGGCCATTCTGCAGCGCTTGCCGGCCTGGGCCCGTCGGCGGGCCCATGTCGACCCGGCCGGCAACCTGGTGCTGCACATCGGGCACGCCGTGCCCGGCGTGCATGCGCCGACTATCCTGTTCGATGCACACTCGGACGAGATCGGCTATCAGGTCACGGACATCAAGCGCGATGGTGATCTGGTCGTGCGGGAGCTGGGCGGCTTCTATGGCCGCTATTATCTCGGCCACGTCATGCTGGTTCACCTGCCCGACGGGCGCAGCATCGGCGCGGCGCTCGGGCTGCCATCGGGCTGGGATCGGCCGGCGTTCAAATGGCCACCGGCACTGAGCACCCTGAACCAGCCGGCCGACGCCTATGTCGGCACCGACTCGCGTGCGGCTACCGAGGCGCTCGGCATTCACGTGGGCGACTTCCTCACCATGCCGAAGGTCTATCGGCCGCTCCTCGGCTCGCACTTCGAGATCCGCAGCATCGATGACCGGGCGGGCGACACCGCCTTGATCGAGGCGGTGCGCGCGCTGGGACCCGACTTCGCGCGCCAGCACCCCGGCCGGCAGCTGACCTTCCTCTGGGCGACGCGCGAGGAGCTCGGTCTGGAGGGGGCCGCGGCTTATGCCGCGCGGGTCGCCAAGCTCGGGCGGGAACCGGATGTGGTGTTCGCGGTCGACATGTTCGTCAGCAGCCAGTCTCCCCTCGAGACCGGACGCTATGGGGATCAGCCGCTCGGCGATGGCTTCGTGGTACGTGCGGTCGACCTCTCGCACGTGGATTCGCCCGCCGATGTGGCGCGCGTGCTGGCCCTGGCTCGGGCGCATCACATCCCCGTGCAGTACGGGGTGACCGGCGGCGGCAACGACTCGGCGGTGTATACGCGTTACGGCACCAATGCCATCGCGCTCGGCTGGCCGACGAAGTACTCGCATTCGCCGGCCGAGCAATCCGACACCAAGGATGTCTACGGGCTGGGCCGCATCTGCACGGTCCTCGCGAAGGACTGGTAGCGCGATTCCCTCAGGTGGATTTGACGTCCGAGCGCGCCTGACCCGCGGGGTGCGTGACGGCCGGGCGGCGCGCATGCGTCCCCGCCTTGGAGCCCTGCGATGCATATCGCGCCATGATCTTGCGCAACTCGGCCGAGGTGAGCGGAAGGTGCGTCTTGCCGTTCCAGGCCGAGCCCGCGGGCAGGCGGTTCTGCACGAGCGTGGCCGAGAGTCCCTCGCCGGCGAGATGCCTTCCCGAGACCGGCAGCGGAACGATCCTGGGATCGGCGAGCAGCGCGCTGACGTGCGACCAGCGGATCCTCTGGTGCGCCCGCGTCAGGTCCTGGATGAGGTTGTTGGTCAGCACCTTGCCGAGGAGAGTGACCGATTCGGTCGTCCACGGCCGCTTGTCGTCCTGAAGCGGCCCATACGCCTGCATGTAGAGGTGTCCGCTGCGCCAACCGAATAAATACGGCTGATTGACGATGCGGACGGGCGTGCCGTTCGGCACCATCGCGTAGATCTGCCTGATGTCCTCCGGGTACAGGTGGACACAGCCGTGACTCACCCGTCGGCCCACACCCGCAGGCTTGTCGGTGCCGTGAATCAGGTACCCGGGCCACCCGAGGTGCAACGCGAAGTTGCCGAGCGGATTCGTCGGTCCCGCAGGCACGAGCTTCGGCAGCGGCTCCCCTTCCTTGGCGTGCTCGGCGAGTATCGAGCGCGGCACCTCCCACACCGGATGCGCCTCGTGCCAGATGACCCGCGTCACACCGGTCGGCGTGGGCCAACCGAGTCTGCCGATGCCGACCGGATGCGTGATGACGACCTGGGGCTTGCCGGGCGCATGCGGCGGATAATAGAAGAGCCGCATGGCGGCCAGATTCACCACAACGCCGACGTGGGGCGCATCCGGGAGAACGAACTCCGTCGGCACGATCACCCGAGTGCCCGCCGGAGCGAGCCACGGATCGACCTTGGGATTCGCCCGCTGAATCGCATCGTTGCCGACATCGAACAGGCGCGCGACATCGGAGAGCACCTGGTGCGGCTTCAGGCGCACCATCTGCACCCTGCCGATCACCGTCTGGCCCGGCTTGAGCACGAAGCGCTCGCTCTGCATCGGCGGCGGCAGATCCCCCGCACTCGCGGCAGCGGCAGGCTGTGCCGACGCGGCTATCGCCGGTGGGATCGAGGCGGAAAGACTCAGCGCGGAGACTGACAGGCCGACCGCCAAAGCGGTCCAGGAATTGCCGATTTTCACGATTTCCCAATTATGACATCTTCATTCCGGATGTGTTGAGAAAGCGATGTACGGGACCGCCGGAGGTGCGAACGGCAGCACACCACAGCCGCCGCGCCCCGTGAGGTGGCGCTCGGCTCCCGAGACCTCGCGCCGCACCGGCGGCCGGCGGTCCGGTGTCGGGCCTCGCTCGCGCTCCTGGCATGCAATTTGCCCTGCTCTGGAGGCACTTGTGCCCAAGGGCGGGAGCCTTCGATTCGATGAGCAACACCTCGGATGAAACACCGGACGGTTTCGCGGATCAGCCTGCGCCTGCAGCGAGCGGGCCCGGCGAGGAGGCCAGCGCAAGCTCGGCAACTTCTACGCCGGCCGGGGAAGATTCTACAAGCCCAGGCCCGCGCCTGCCGCCCATCATTGGCGTCGGGGCGTCCGCCGGCGGCCTGGAATCGCTGGAGAAGCTCTTTCGCGCACTGCCTGCCCGCACCGGGGCGGCGTTCGTCGTGGTCCAGCACCTCTCGCCGGACTTCAAGAGCCTCATGGACGAGCTCCTCGCACGGTTCACCGATCTCACCATTCATCGGGCCGCCACCGGCGTGAAGGCGGAAGCAGACCACGTGTATCTCCTGCAGCCGGGCAAGGAGCTCGAGATCCGCGACGGCAGGTTCGAGCTCTTCGACCGCGACCCAAACGCCGGGCTGACGTTGCCCATCGATAGATTTCTCTCCTCGCTGGCTCAGGACGCCGGGGCGCGCGCAGCGGCCGTGATTCTCTCCGGGAGCGGCTCCGACGGCTCACGCGGCGTCAAGCGGATCCACGCCTGCGGCGGCATGGTGCTCGTCGAAGACCCCGACACGGCACGCTTCGACGGCATGCCGCGAGCGGCCATCGCCGCCGGCATCGCCGATTGTGTGGCGCCCGCCGAGGAGTTGGCGGGAGCGCTGCTCGAGTTCGTGAGCGAGGGACCGCGAAGCGGGCCCGAAAGCGCTCTGCTCGCCGATGCCTTCATCCAGCTGCGGGGCATCCTCGGCATCGATTTCGCGCAATACAAGCTCCCGACCGTAGTGCGCCGCATCCGCCGGCGGGCCTCCCTGCGCCGGCTGCCGAACCTCGAGGCCTACACGGAGCTCCTGCGCACGGACGAGCGCGAGCTCGCGGCGCTCGGACACGATCTGCTCATCGGCGTCACGCGCTTCTTTCGTGACCCGGCGGTGTGGGAGTCGATCGAGTCCCGCATCATTCCGCGCCTCGCCGCGGAGTCGACCCCGGAGAGCGGGCTCAGGGCCTGGGTGGCCGGCTGCGCGACGGGCGAGGAGGCCTACTCGGTCGCCATGCTGCTCCTCGATGCGACCGCCGCAAGATCGCCTCCCATCCCGGTCAAGGTCTTCGCCACGGACGTGCACAGTCAGGCCCTGGAGCGGGCAGGGCAGGGCATCTATGACCCGGAGAGCCTCGCCAACGTCGATGAGCGCAGGCGCCGCCAATACTTCATCGCCCGCTCCGATGGACGGTTTCAGGTGGCGCCGCACCTGCGCCATGCCGTGGTGTTTGCGCGGCACGACCTGCTCAAGGATGCGCCCTTCACGCAGCTCGATTTCGTCTCCTGCCGCAATCTCCTCATCTACTTCCGGCCCGCCGCGCAGAAGCACGCTCTGTCCATACTCCCCTACGGCCTGCGCATCGGCGGCGCCATGCTCCTCGGACCGAGCGAGGCTCCCGGGGAGATCGCAGGTGAGTTCGAGGTCGTCGATGAGGCGTGCCGGATCTATGTGAAGCGCCGCCTGACGCGGCGGCCCCCGGTGCTCTCCATGAGCAAGCCCGTCTCAGGGCTGCACCGCACGCGGCCGCAGCCTGCCGACACACCGCTGCTCAGCCTGTACGATGCGGTGCTCGATCATGTGATGCCTCCCTCGTTTCTGATCGACGGCGAGCGCAGCATCGTCGATAGCTTCGGCGGAGCCGAACGGCTGTTGCGGGTTCGCCGGCGCCGGGCATCAACGGATTTTCTCGATCTGGTGCCGGACACGGCGCGTCTCGCATTGGCGGCCGGTCTCGCGCGAGCGGCGCGCGAGCGCACGCCTATCCGCTTCGACGGCATCGAATGGCCGACCGCGGAGGGGGACGGAGGCAAGGTGGATCTGAGGGTCGATCCGCTGGAGAGCGACGGCAAGCCCCTGGCGTATCTCGTCTCGATCGTGGCGGAAGGGAGCTGCACGGAGAGGAGCGCGGGGGCGCCCCGGGTGGACATGGGGGAGATGTCCGCCGAGCGCTTCGCCGCCCTCGAGCAGGAGCTGAAGCACGCCCGCGAGACCCTGCAGTCGACCCTCCAGGAGCTCGAGAGCAGCGGCGAGGAGATGCAGGCCACCAACGAAGAGCTGACCGCCTCGAACGAGGAGCTGCAGAGCACCAACGAGGAGCTGCACTCGGTCAATGAGGAGCTGCACACCGTCAATGCCGAGCTGCAGGCGAAAATCCAGGAGCTCTCCGATCTCAATCACGACATGCGGCTGCTGTTCGAGAACATCGAGACCGCCATCGTGTTTCTCGACGGCGAGCTGCGGATCCGCCGCTTCACGCCGCGCGCCGCGGCGCTCTTCGGGCTTCTCGAGCACGACCAGGGGAGGCCCTTCACGGCCTTCCAACACCCCTTCAGACGCGTCTCGCTCATGGAGGACATCGCCGCATGCCGGGAGACGGGACAGGCGCGGGAGTACGAGGTGCTCGACAACCAGGGTGGCACGCACCTGGTGCGTATCACGCATTACTTGGGGCCCGATGGAGCATCTGGGCTCGTCCTGTCGGTCACCGATTTGACCGCGCTCGCGGCGGCGCACAAGCGCGTGGAGCTTCTCTCCTCGATCGTCGCCTCGACCGGCGATCCCGTCATCGGCCTCGACCATCAGCAGCGCGTCACCGCGTGGAACCCTGCCGCGGTGCGGCTGTACGGCTTCCCGGAAGAGGAGGCGCTCGGGAGCCCTCTGGAGAAGATGATCCCGCGCGAGCGGCGGGCGGAATTCCGCGCCGCATTCGAGGAGGCCTGGGGCGGCTCGGTGGTGAGCCTCGAGGCGGTCCAGCTCCATCGAAAGGGCACGCCCATCACCATCTCGACGACGCTCTCCGCCCTGCGGGATCGGGACGGTTCCATCATCGGCGTGTCCAAGGTCGACCATGACATCCGCGAGAGAAAGCAGCGGGAGGAGGCGCTCGCCGAGCGCGAGCGCCTCCTCGCCAATCTCTACGACCACTCACCCGACATGTTCGCCTTCGTGGACCTCGAGTCGGGCCGCATGCTCGAGTGCAACGCGACTTTGCAGCGCACGCTCGGGTATGCACCCGAGGAGCTGTCGGCCATCGCCTTCAGGAGCCTGTTCACGCCGGAGAGCCGGGAAGCGCTGCTAGGCTTCGAGGAGGATCTGCGCCGGACCGGGGAGGTCAGGGACGCGGAGATGACCCTGGTGCGCAGGAACGGAGCACGCCTCGATGTCTCGCTGAGCGCGACCGGCGAGCGGGACGAGACGGGGCGGGTGGTTCGCAGCCGCTGCGTGGTGCACGACATCACCGTGCAGCGTCAGGCCTCCCAGGCGCTGCTCGAAGCGAGCCGGATCCGGGAGCGCTTCCTCGCGGTCGTCTCGCACGAGCTGCGCACGCCTCTTTACGCAATCCGCTCGGCGACGTCGCTCCTCGCCCACCCGAGCGTCGATCAGGCGACACGGCAGCGCGCCCTGGAAGTGCTCAACCGGCAGGCTTCCCAGATGACGCGGCTGCTCGGCGATCTGCTCGATGTCTCGCTGATCACCCACTCCCGGTTCGAGCTCTCGCGCGTGCCGCTCGACCTGCGCGAGCCGGTGCGCACCGCCATCGATGCGGTGGTGACCAGCCGCGTCAAGGAGAGCGTGCGCATCGTGGCGGTCCTCCCCGAGGAGCCGCTCCCCCTTCTCGGGGATCCCGCACGTCTCGAGCAGGTCTTCACCAACCTCCTCAACAACGCCGTCCGACACAGTCCCGTCGGCGGCAAGGTCGTCGTGTCCCTGGAGCGTTGCGGCGCCCGAGTCCGGGCCGCCGTGACGGACGAGGGCGACGGGATCGCGCCGGAGCAGTTGCAGGCGATATTCGAGCTCTTCAGCCGCACCCGCGACCCGGCAATCAGGTCCAACGGGTTGGGCCTCGGGCTCGGCATCGCCCGGCGCATCGTGGCCGGACACGACGGCCGGATCTACGCCGAGAGCGAGGGGCTCGGCCGCGGCTCCCGCTTCGTGCTCGACCTGCCGCTCCATGAAGCCTCGCTGACCCGGGCGGCGGCTGGCCCCCGCAGCAGGGCGCGGGTCGTGCTGATCGAGGATCAGGAGGACGCGCGCGACATGGCGAAGTCGCTCCTCGAGATGCGCGGTCACGAGGTGATCGTCGCCGTGAATGGATCTACCGGAGTCCAGGCGATCGTCGAGCACCTGCCGGATGTCGCGCTGGTGGACATCGGCTTGCCGGACATCGACGGCTACACCGTCGTGCGCGAGGTGCAGGAGCGTCTCGGCCGCTCCATTCCCCTGATCGCGCTCACCGGCCTCGGGCAGCCGGAGGACGTCAAGCGCAGCCACGAGGCCGGGTTCGCGAGGCACCTGACGAAACCCTTCGACATCGAGAACCTCGATCAGGTGATCCGGGAGTTCTGCGCGCGCCCGCCGGCGCAGCAGAGCAGCGCCTGAGCCTTCGCGCCGGGAACGCAAGCTGCGGGTCCGCCATGGCCCATGCCCACGGAGTCGCCTCAACCTAACGTCAGCGGTGACCCGACCGCGGGTCTCGGGCGGCGGTTCTGGATCCTGGTGCCGCTCGTCGGCATCGGTGCCGGCATAGGAGCGGGGCTGCTCATGAAGCTGCTGCGTCTCGTGCAGCGGATCGCGTGGCCCGCCTACGCCGGCAATTTCCTGCGCGCCGCGGACGCGGCGACGGCGGCTCACCGCGTGCTCGTGCTGCTCCTGGCGGGCGCAGTGGTGGCGCTGTTGCGTTGGGTGCTGAACCGTCCCACCGGCGGCCACTCCGCGGAGCTGACGGAGAGCATCTGGTTTCACGCCGGACGGCTGCCCCTGCTGCGCACGCTCGGCAGTGCCGTCACCTCCATTACGGCTGTGGGTCTCGGCGCCTCGGTCGGGAGGGAGGCCGCGCCCAAGCAGGTGGGAGCCGGGATCGCGAGCGTTCTCGGCCTGCGCCTGCGTCTGCCGCCGGCGCACCGCAGGCTCCTCGTGGCCCTCGGAGCCGGTGCCGGCATGGGCGCCGTCTACAACGTGCCGCTGGGCGGAGCGCTCTTCGCCCTGGAAGTGTTGCTCGGCACTCTGGCGCTGCCCCTCGTCGCGCCCGCGCTCGCGACCTCCTTCATCGCCACCGCGGTGTCGTGGGTCTTTCTGCCCGATTCACCGACGTATCACATTCCCGTGTACTCCGTGTCCGGACCGCTGTTGCTCTGGGCGGTCCTGATCGGGCCGGCCGCGGGACTGATCTCGGCCGCCTACGTGCGCCTCATCGCCTGGGCGGATGCGCTCAAACCCCGGACCACCTCGTGGCTCATCGCTGCGCCCATCGCGACGCTCCTCGCGCTCGGCATGGTCTCGATCCGCGTTCCGGGCCTGCTCGGCAACGGCAAGGATGTGGTGCAGCTCGCCTTCCTCGGACGCATGGCGACCACGACGCTCCTGCTCATCGCGCTGCTCAAGCCCCTGGCCACTGCCGGCTGTATCGGCAGCGGCACGCCTGGCGGCCTGTTCACTCCGACGCTCACGGTGGGCGCGGCGTTCGGCGCCCTGACGGGCAGGCTGCTGGCGCCTCTGGGGGCGGCCGCGCCCGGCGGAGCCTGCGCGCTGATCGGCGCGACCTCGGTGCTGGCGGCCTCCACGCAAGGGCCGGCCTCCGCCATCGTGCTCGTCCTCGAGCTGACACATCATCTCGATACGGTCATGGTTCCCGTCATGATCGCGGTGGGCGAGGCGGTTTTCGTTGCGAGGCTCCTCGAGTCACGCTCCATCTACTCCGGCCGCATCCATGCGGGCACCGACGCGGCGCGGCACCAGTGGGAGCACGTGCCGCGAATCTCCTCCGCCGCACGCTACGTGGAGCTGCTGCACACCATCATGAGAATGGGCCGCGAGCCGACTGCCCTGAAGGTGATCGACGAGCGCGGTGAGCTCATCGGCGAGATCCCCCCGGAGCAGGTCATCCGGACCGCCGATGCGCACCGGCCCCTCGAGATCGCGACCGCGAGAGACTTCGCCGTGGGAGACAGGCGGGGCGATTGATCGCACCCGCGGTGACGGGGAGCGGTCTCGTCAGCGGATCCTGGTGCCGATCCGGCTCCAGAGCGGCCCGCCGCGGCGGTGCACGTCCCAGTCGAACCAGATGTACGTCGCCTTGCCGATGAGCTCCCGATCGCTGACGAAGCCCCAGAAGCGCCCATCGTCGCTGTTGTCGCGATTGTCTCCGATCATGAGGTAGTCGGCCGGCGGCACGGTGGTGTGAAAGAGCCGGGGCTCTGTCAGCGCGACCGCACCGGGCGGCGCCTGCGCATCGCAGACGTAGCCCTGCGCGTCACTCCTGTCGCAGCCGGGCAGCGGATCGGCAGTGACTTCGAGCGGTACCGGGCAGAGCAGCGCCTGATGCGTGTGAGTCCCCAGGCGCTCCGTGGCGAGCTGCATGTTCTCGTAGCAGCCGTCATGGAAGATCCCCGTCACCTGGAACGGCACCGGCTTGCCGTCGATGGTCAGGCGATCGTCGCGCACGATCACATGATCGCCGGGAAGGCCGACCGCCCGCTTGATCCAGGCCTGGGAGGGCTTCATGGGCGGATGGAACACCACGACGTCGCCGTGCCGCGGCTCCCCCGTATCGAGGATCTTCGTGTGGGTGATCGGGAGTCTGAGCCCATAAGCGAACTTCTCGACCAGGATGAAATCCCCGTCGCGAAGCGTCGGCATCATGGAGTCGGACGGAATGCGAAACGGCTCGAACACGAAAGCCCGCACCATCAGCACCGCGATCACCACCGGGAAGAAGCTGCGGGCATATTCGACGGTGCGCGGCTCGGGAACACCAGCCGGGGTCTTGCCGGCCGCCTTTGCCGCGGCAGTGCGCCTGCGCGCCAACAGCAGCGCGTCGACGGCCCAGACCAGTCCGGTGACCGCGCAGACGGCCGCGAGCACGGCGCTGAAATTGATCTGCCCGTCCTCGAGCAGCCGCACCATGCCCGCCCCGAGCAGGATCGGAAGCACGGCATAGGCGAGCGCGAGCGGTGTGGGATCGGCAGCCGCGCTCGGTGCTGCCGCCAGCTGGCGCCTGGGCCGCAGCAGCCAGTCATCGATCACGCAGACGGCGCCCACCGGTACCGCGAGCCAGGAGAGCGCCCGGATGATTGGCATGATCACGGGCGGCATTGCACGCTCACGAGCCGACTGCGCCGCGCAGAGACCGGGACTTGCCGGAAGCGGCGGGACGCTGCCAGGGCTACTGGCAGGTCCCGCTGCTCACCGGGCAGGCCGGATACGCTGGCTGCTGCGGGAACGCCGGCGTCCAGGGTGGCGGCGGCGGTACCTCCACCGGATGGCTGGCGATCTCCTTCAGCAGCACGTGGACCGCCGTCTCGATCTGCGTGTCCCGATGGTCTCGAGCGAGAAGCCCGGGGTTCACGTGCACGGGAATGGAGGGGACGACCCCGATGTTTTCCACGACCCACTGCGAGTTCGTCCCATACATGGCGATCTCGGACACGATCTGCTGTCCGCCATCGAGGAGCGTGAACGGCGCGTAGAGCCCGCGCACGCCCGCCCACGTCCTCGACCCGATCGTGGGACCCAAGTGATACTTCTGGAAGCGGTAGGCGAAGATGTCCCCGTCGGAAGCCGAGCCGTGATTGATCAGTGCCGCCAGGTGGCCGATGTAGGCATCGCTCGGGCTCTGCGAAGCGATGCCGCTTCGCTTGACCCAGGCGGCCGCCATCTTCTTCGTCAGCTGATCGAACAGGATGGTGTCGATGAAGCCCCCGAGATTCCAGCGGTCATCGATGATCATCCCGGGCTTGGTGATCTGGCCGTAGTACTGCCTCACGAACTCGTGCAGGCCCGTCGCCTCCATGTCGTCCAGATAGACGTAGCCGATCTTGCCGCCGGAGAGCTTGTCCACCTCGCGCCGGTTGTCATTGATCCAGTGCAGCAGGTGCAGCTTGCCGCTGTTGACGACGGGCTTGACGAGGATGGTCCACGGCTTGCCGCCGGGCGTCGCCGCAATGCTGAGGGTGATCGTCTGCCCCAACGTCCCCTGCAACAGCGAATAGGGGTTGGTGGGAGCCTTCAGCGGCCTGCCGTTGATCGCCAGCACGTAATCGCCCGGCTTCACCTTGAGCCCCGGCTGCGCCAGCGGCGCATAGTAGCCCGGCACGGTGTTGTCGCCGTGGAAGATGCGCTTGAGGTAGTAGCGCCCCGCACCGGCATTCAGCGCGAACTCGACGCCGAGGCCGGCCGTCGGCTGCGGCGGGCTCTTCCAGCCCATGTCACCGCCGAAGATGTACATGTGACTCTCGCTCAGAGAGCCCATCATGTTGCCGATGACGTAATTGAGGTCCTCCCGGTCCTGCACCAGCGGCAGGAGCGCCTGATAGCGCTGGCCGAGCGCCGCCCACCTCTGCTGGATGAGCTGAGGGTTGACGAAATAGTCGCGGACGTTGCGCCAGGCCTCGTTGAAGATTTCATTCCACTCGCGGCGCGGGTCCACCTGCATCTGCATGTGCGAGGTGTCGAGCGCCTTGGCCTTCGGCTGAGTGGCGAAGACCGCCGGCCGCAGCATCCATTTGCCTTGCTGCTCGTAGAGGAGCGTCGAGCCGTCGGCGGAGAGCATGAAGGGCGACGCCAGGCCCTTGGCCAGGGTGTGCTCCTTGCGCTTCTTGAGATCGTACGCCTGGAGGGTTGGGGCTTCGCCCGGAACTCCGCCACCCAGAACCGGGATCGGCATGGTGGAGTAGTACACCACGTGCTTGAATTCCGCGATGCCCGTGATGTTCGCGGCCGGAACCGGAACCTGAACCGCGCGGTCGATCAGGCCGGCGAAATCGATCTTGACGGGGGGTGCCTTGCCCTTGCCCTCGTGTTTGGCCTTGGCCTTCGCGTGGTGCTTGCCTTTACCTTTTTGCTTGCCTTTGGCGTGCTTGGACTTGTGGGGCGCGGCGGGCTGCTGGGTACGGGGAGCGAACGGGGAGGGCGCGCTCGCCTGCAGAGTGGCGACGTACAGGCCGTCGGGTACGACGCCTGAGGCGCCGACGCCGTACGATGACATCGCGGGATTTACCAGGCGCGCGGACGAGAAGAACAGGTACTTGCCGTCGTGCGAGAAGAATGGATTGCGATCGTCGAAATCGCCGTGGCTGACCTGATGCAGGTCGCCGTCATGGATGCCATAAATGAAGAGCGCGTGCAGGCTGTTCGCCAGGCCCTTGGAGAAAGTCAGCCAGCGGCTGTCCGGGGAGAACGCCGCATCCTGGAAGATGCTGACCGGAGCCGAGGCCGGGGAAGTGATCGTGGTCACGAGCTTGCGCGCACCCGTCTTCACGTTCATCAGCCAGAGCTGCTGAAGCGAATTGGTGTACGTCAACCAGTGTCCATTGGGGCTCCAGAGGATCGGCCCCATGTAAGTCATGCCGCCGTTACGCGTCAGCGCACGGGGCGTCCCGTTGCCGTCGGCAGCCCGCAGCATGACCTGGCTCTCGCGCCCGTCATCGCGAATGTATGCGATCCATTTACCGTTCGGAGACCAGGCCGGATCCTTGTCGTTGCTCGCAACCCTGGTGCTGAGGTCCGTGGTGTGACCGTACTTCACCGGGACGGTGAACAGTGCGCCACGCGCACTGAAAACGGCCAGCTTGCCGTCCGGGGCTACGGCCGCGCTGCGGATCATCTTGGCTGCCGAGAATTCGTACGGCAGGGTGCGCGCACCGGTGAGCGGGACGGTGGCTGGCACCTCCGTCACCTTGTGAGTCGCAAACGAGTAGACGTAGAGCTTGCCGCCATCGGAAATGGCGATACCGGTGTTGCCGGCGCTCGGCCAGTCGACGTCGTATGCCGGGAAGTGTGTCACCTGCTGAAGGGCGCCCGTCTTGAGGTTCTTCGACCAGATGTTGAGCACGCCATTGGCGCCGCGGTCCGAAGCGAAATAGACGGTGTCGCCCGCCCACATCGGGAAGGTGTCCTCGCCCTTCCAGTGGGTCACCTGGGTGCTGGCGCCGGTGGCAAGATCGTAGGTGAAGATATTGGACGCCTGGCCGCCGTAATAGTCCTTGCGATGGAAGACCCGCAGGACCCGCGACAATTTGTCATAGGCGACCACGGTGCCGCTGTCATTGAGCGCCAGCGGACCCGTCCAGGGCATGGGGAGGGCGGAGGGCAGGCCGCCCGTGATCGGCACTTCGAACGCGCGCTCGATCTGGGGATTGAAGCTCTCGCGCCGCGAGAGAAAGATCACGTCGCGGCTGTCGGGCGTCCACCCGACGACGACGTTGTCGGGCGCGGTGATGATGGCTCCCTTGTGGGGTATGTTCACCGACCGCCACGTCAGCCGCTTGACGGGACCGCCGTCGATCGACACGACATAAACATCGGTATTGCCGCGGTACCAGCCGGTGAAGGCCACCCACCGGCCATCGGGCGAGACGAGGGGATGGGAGTCATAGCCGGAGTCCGAGGTCAGGCGCACGGCCTCGCCGCCGGTCACCGAGTCTTTCCAGACTGCGCCGCCCGCTTCGAACACCACGGTGTCGCCGTGAATGCTGGGGTAGCGGATCAGGGCCTGCACCGGTCCGGAGATCGGCTGGGCGATGGCATCGTGCGGCAGCAGGACGAGCGAGAGCACGGCGCCGAGCGCGCCGGCAAGAGCTTTGAGCTTCATTCAGCCTTCCTCGGCAGCGGACCCGAGACGAGCCTTGGCCCCCCGGTATCGGGTCACGCTGATTGCAGTTGGTTCAAACGGCGTATTTTGCGCGTGCCCGCGCACAGTCGCAAGCAAAGTGGCGGTCGTGCCGGCGCAAGACACCGCGAGCGCCCTGGCGCGCGATGTCGTGTTGGGCCGGGGCCGTGCATTTCGGGGCAGGGTCGATGGCGCCCCAAACATTACGAGCTCGATCCCGGCGGATCCTGGAAGGCGATCGGTACCGGGCGGCGGCCCGGCCGCCCGGTACCGCTGCCGTCATATGCGGACGCCGGGATGCTGTGCGAGCCCGGGTCCGGGCCTGGGTGAGGACACGGGTGATTGCGCACGCTCGACCGATGGCGCCGGGACGATCTCGATGACGCGCGCCGGTAACAGCACGCGCCGGACGATGACCGGCTCCACGATCCGCGCCTCGAGCGGCAGCGCCGGATCCGGCAGCGGTAGCATCATCGGCCCGCTCCATACGACGGGCATTGACGGCGGGAACGCCGCGAGCGGCTGCTCGAGCGCTGCCTCGATGCGGCGCATCCGGGCCAGGTCCATCTGCAGCCGGCGCATCTGCGCCAGCGCCCAGCCCGGCACGGCCGCTCCCGGCCCCCGGCTTTCGCAGACCTGGAAGGCGGCGGTGCCGCCCGGTCCCTTCCAGGTCCAGGTGCGCACCCGGACCATTCCCGAGGGAGTGCGCGTCACCTGCACGGTCTCGCGCACCGGAACCATGTGCCCCTCGAAGCGGACCTGCGGCGGTGTCGATGCCGACGCCAGCACCGGCAGCACCAGGCCCGCAAGGGCCATGACAAGGACTTTCTTGTGCATGTTGAGCTCCTTGACTACGACCGTCCGCTCCGTGGCGGACCACTGCCTCAGACCGCGATACGGCGCGCGAGTTTCCGGGGAGGGTGCATCGATGGCGATCCGGCCGGCCTGCGGGCCCCACGGACGGTGGGAGGGGCTATCGGTCGAGCGCCACGGAGAAGGTCAGCAGGCCGCCGCCGGGCAGCGGCGAGAAGGCGAGCCTCGGGCCGCGGTCGTTGAACCCCATGAAGGCCCGGGTGAAGAAGTCGGCCGAGAAGTTGCCGAGCGCCATGCCGAAGAGCGTGTCGGATGGATAGTGCCAGCCGCCCTCGATGCGCGCCCAGGCGGTGGCGAACGTGAGACCGTGCAGGCCGGCATCGAGCGCGTCCCGCAGGCCGGTGTTCATGGGAATGTGCTCGAGATTCAGCATCGCCAGCCGCGTATAGACGGCCGATGCCGTCGTGTGATTCGACGGGAAGCTGTGGTCGTTGGCGCGGTTCGGCCGCTCCCGGCGGACCTCGTGGCTGATGAGCGTGTTCGACTCGATCGCGGTGGTGGCGGCGGCCAGATTGACGAGGTAGCCCTTCGCTTTGTCCTCCAGCCAGGTCTTGCCGAAATGGCCGCTCGGCGCGAACAGTATGGCCGCGATGTCCATGCCCACGGAGGCGCTGCGTAGCGTGTAACTCCAGCTCGTGGCATTCGCGTTCGAGCCGAATACCGGCGTATGCGTTCTGCCCCAGCGTGAGATGCGGTGGTCGAGATTGCCCACCTGCAGCACGGTGGCACCCGCGAGCGGACCCCACACCCACGGGTCACTGGCCGCGGAAGCCGCCGCCCGGCCGACCCGCGCCCAGCCCGGCGCCACCGTGACGTTCTGACCCCAATTGCGACTCGGCAGTGTCGTGCAGCCCGCCAGCGCAAGCACGATGAGCGGCAGGGCGAGCCGCACCCGAAGCATTCAGAACCTCTTGTAGAAGCCCACCGAGGCGCCGTGCGGCAGGATCTGCACCAACAGCGGTATCTTGCGCTGCGTCGCCCAGTACCCGAAAGCCGTCCCGAGCACCCAGCCGGCGAGCACGTCGGACTGCCAGTGCCCCTGGCTCTTCATGCGGCCGTAGGCATCCCAGACCGGCAGCAGCTCCGCGGCCCAGATCCACGGATACTTGTGCCGGTAATCGAGGATGAAGGGGGTGACGAAGCTCGCCTGCAGCGTCACCTCGCCGCTCGGAAAGCTCTGGTCTCGGCCCCGGAACCAGGCATTGGGCCCCTGACCCTGAAACGGGCGCGCACGGCGGAAGGCGAACTTCAGGACCTGGGCACTCAATCCCGCGAACACGGACGAGTCCGCCGCCTGCCAGAAGACGTGGCCCAATCCCTTGTGATTGCCGAGAAAGAGGGCGCCGGCCGCCTCGAACGCCACGGTGCCGTATTCCAGGCCGATCTGGTTGGAGCGGGACATGAAGCCGTTGTTGTCGCCCTTCTTCAGCCTGTAATCGATGCCGAACGGGCCGTGACCGGGGCCTTCGTGGATTCTCATCGCGGCCAGAAACCCGACGAGGCCGGCCGCGGGGAGCACCCACGGCCGCTGCCACCACGAGGGATCCCGCAGCTGCAACTTCAGCGCACCGGGCCTGGATGCCACCTTCGTTGTAGTGGAGGACTGGCTGGCCGCCGGAGGGCCCAGGTCGAGCACCGCGGCGTGCGCCTGAGTGATCGGCGGCAGGAGCATGAGCAGCGCCAGCACGGACGTGGCGAACGGACGGCCGCGGGGGGCGGGTCCGGATCTCGAATGACTCGTCATTTTGGGGTGCAGCCTCGATTGCGCCACGGATCCCGGGCCAGGCTCCGACGGGCGCAATCTATCATAAGCTTTATAGTGCAAAGTACAAGACGCAGCCGCGGCAGCCGCGCACCGAGTCCTTGCCGCGGCACACCGCTGCGCTCCAACGTTCCCGCCAACACGATGCGCACGGATGTCGGAAGCTGACGGGTGATCATTCGACGAAGCGGCAACGGTGCGGCTTGCGGACGAAGGCTGGAGGAAGGCCGCTGCGCAGCAAAATAGGCTCCCGCCCGAGACCGTGGCCGTCGAAACCAAGCCGGCGCCACGCATTCGAGCGGTCAAGGCGGCATAGCAACACCAGCGAATCAACATCCGCGTTTGATAGCGCGGCTCGCGGCTCGCGCTTGCGGACCGGCGCGCCCGGCAGGGCCGCACGGTCCGCCACGCCGGTGCGCGACTGGTGTTGGCGCAAGGCCGCTCTCGCCGGCCGGCCGCCGCGCGCGCGGGTCGGCCCATCGACGAGCCGGCGCCGATGCTCCGTGCGGCGCGGCCCATGGGCTGCGCCAGCCTGGTGGCGAGGGCCTCCCGAGGCCGGCGCGGATCGGCGCGGCAGGATCTCGGCACGAGGATTGCTGCTCCCGCGAGGCATCCAAGTTGATCCGTCAACGCAGTCAACTTGTTCGTAATCCGGAAATGGGGACGGAGATTCAAGAGATGACCAGCAAGACGTTCGATCCTTCCCGCAGGCGCCTCTTTCGCCAGGGCGCGGTGATTGCCGGTGGCGCGGTTCTCGGCGGACTGATGCTGCGGACAGATGCTTCGGCGCAGGCTGGCACGGTCCCCAAGGCCACGGCGAAGTATCAGGACAAGCCGCATGGCAAGCAGAAGTGCCAGGGCTGCATGCAGTTCATTCCCGGAAC
>DASTAC010000060.1:0-27850 GCA_035713045.1 Steroidobacteraceae bacterium | reverse complement strand
GGAATGAGTCAGGCACCCTGGTGCGGCAGTCGCGCCAAGGCCCTGGCAGACAAGCCGAAAAGGTCACGAGCCAGTGAGGCACAGTACAGGACATCTTCCCCAGCTGCTTGACTTTCGCAGGAACGCGCGCCGCGGCATGGGTCTGGGCGCACTGAGATCCGCCCGATCAGGCGGCGCTCGAACGTGGTGGTCCGTCGCGGCCGTCACTGCGCGCGGTCGCTGGCAAGCCTGGGATCTCGCAGCGTATCGGCAATCGAGAATCCGTCGGCAGGCCTCGATCAGGCCGGGGACCGAGGGCTCGAGCCCGGCCCTCAGCGGCGAGCGAAGGCGGTGGCCTCGGCTGCGAGGAGAATCTCCGCGCCTTCGACCAGCTCCTCCCCGTTGTGCAGCAGCTTGATGAGCTCGTGGCTCAGATGGTTGCGCAGGGTGGGGCGCTCGTCCGCTCGCGTGATGTAGCGGATGACGGCGATCATTCCGCCGTCGGTCGACCGTATGTTGACGGACGGCTGGGCGGAGAAGGACCGGGTGCCATACCGGCTCGAGACACTCTGCCACTCGCGCTCGGCTTCCTGGGTCTGCCGCTCGGTCGCCGCGGCCACCATCGCACGGATCCTGTCCACGAGAGGGTAGGGACTCTCGCTTCGAGGTATGGCGACCTGCAGCTCGTCCCAGAGCCATTGGCCGGCGGTGCTGAAATTGAAGTAGTAGCCGCTCACCGCGAACATGTTCATGAACGCGACCTTCCGTCCCGTGAGGTGGCCCGGCTCGTTCCAGTTCCCGGTTTCCAGCAGCACCGTGCGAAACGGCGTGACCTCGACGACTTCGCCGCGGACGCCGCTGAAGGAATTCTGGTTGATCTCGACGAAATCGCCCACCCTGACGCCGTGGCGCCCCATCAGCACGAACCAGCCGAAGAAGGACAGGATGAAATCCTGCAGCGCGATGGCAAGGCCCGCGCCCGCGAGTCCGAGCACGGTGGAGAGGTTGTGGGGCTTGCCGAAGACGATCATCAGAATGACGACCGCGGCGGAGAGCTGCACGGTGATCCGCAGCACCGCCTGAAGCGTCGCCTTCTGCCTGCGCTCGAGGGAGAGGCCGGCGAACAGGTGCTCGATGAGACGGTTGAAGGAGAACGCCGAAGCCATGGCGAACACGATCCAGAGGCAACTGGCGATCAGGCGGTGCAGATCGGACCGCTCGGCCTCGTCCACCAGCAGGTCCCATCGCGTATAGGCCGCGCCCAGCGCTTTCATGTCCTCGACCCGATGATCGAGGATCCGCAGCATGATGCGGTCCGAGGAGATCTGCTGAATCAAAACGGTGAGAGAGCTCGGCAGGCTCGCCATCTGCCTCGGCGTGAGCTCATTGTTCCACCAGGCGCGGCCTTGCGCCTCCTCGGCGGCGATGCGCTTCGACAGCGAGCTCCGCCGGCTCGTCAGGCGGGCGACCTCGGCGTATACCGCCTGGCGCGCGTGAAGGATCCGGGCCCGAGTCCGGCCGCTCGCCTGCCAGCGCGACCATCGCGACCGCAGGCTGCGCGAAGCCGGTGGGTCTGCGTGCGAGGGGAATTTGAAATTACCGCGCTCCGCCGAGAGCGCTGCGTGCTCCGCCTTGAGTCTCGCCAGTTGACTCTGCAGACTGCCGCCGGCCTGATCGAGAGCGTCATTGGCCTCGACCAGCGCCTCGTGCAACAGGCCCAGCTCGGCCTGACGGACATCGAGGTGGGTTTCCAGGGCGCTTCTGCGCTCGCCGTGCAGCTGCTCGACCGTCGCTCTGAGCCGGCTCACCTGCGCCTGGCGCGCGGCCATCGCCTTCTCGAGCTTACCGATTCGGGCCCGCAGCGCGCGGATCCTCGGCGTCGCCGGAGCGTGGGCAACGGCCGCGAGCTGCAGGGCGTAGGCGTATTGGAGATCCAACTCGCGATCGGCGGCGCTCAAGGCCTCTTCGGCCGCGCGCCGTTCCCTCGGCGTCTTCGCGTGCGCCGCCAGGTGCAGCGCGGTCATCAGATAGCGTGAGTCGAGGGAGAGGGGCTCACCCGATCGTCGGGAAGCCTCGCTTCCCGCGGGCGTCACCGGGCGTGATGTCAGGTACATGCCGACCGCGCCGGCGGCGACGAGCACCGACAGGCCGATTCCCGTCAACCCTTGTCTTATCCTCATGGCGATCTTGCTGCGCTTTTCCTCCCGATTCTGCCCCGCCCGGCCCGCGGCGAGCCGAGATTCCCGTTCCAATAATCAAACCGGGGCGGATCCGCGGTGTCGACGGCGGACAGAGTCATGGCCGCCGCGAGTTGTCATAATCGAGCGGCTGACGCTGAGGCGCGAGGCTGCGGCACGAAGCGCGCGCTCCGGCAAACGCCGAGGATCGGCAAATCTAATGGCGCCTGGCCTCGAGTGCAGCCCGAGCGGCCGGCTATTTCGTGCGCCGCCACGCGTTGCGGACGGCCGATGCCAGGTAGATGAGGCCCGGCGGGCAAATGAGATTGACCGCCCTGATGGCGCTCCTGACCGGGTCGCGCCGGCCCAGAAATCGCACCTTGCGCACGTGCAGCGCCCAGTCGGGAACCGGCGGCGCAGTGTAGTAATACCAGGACAGGCAGAGGCGCGCGCGATCCGGGGGGCATGCGATGGGCCGCCTGTGCCCGTGCAGCGCCTCGGGTGTATTGAAGATCGCGAGGCGGTTGAACAAGGGCTCGATCTCGACCACCTCATGCTTGTCGCTGTCGAGCGGATCGTTGGAGTGCAGCTCGAGTTGCCCGCCCCACTCGGTACGCCAGTCGCGATTCAGGTACAGGAGAACGTTGATCCGCCGGTCCAACCGAAGGTGCTGTTGGGTGGAGAAGTCGTAGTGCAGCCCGAGGAATCCGCTGGGCGGCACCTTCATGTAACCCGCCGCGTGCAGATGCGGATCGGGGATGAGACCGGAAATGCCGGTCAGACGCTCGAGAAATCCCACGAAGGGAGCGCTGTTGAGCGCGTGGACCAGCGTCTCCCCGGCCGGCCCGAAGGCGCGCACGTCGGAGCAGACCACCTTGCGCTCGTTCGCCGTGTCGTATCGGGCCCAGCGCGCCACGATGGGCAGCTCGGCGATGGCCTGCTCGAGCAGCTCTGGCGCAAACAGGCCGTCGAGCTGGATGTGCGGGAAGGGCTTCGCGGTGCGGTAATCATTGGCCCGCGCGGCTGCAATGTCCTGAAGATGCCTCCAGTCGAGGACGTGCGACGGCAAGAGAGCCGGGGCCGGGCTCTCGCCCGGGGCGCGCGCCTCCAGCGGCATATGGGTGTGACTGAAGCTCGTAGTGGCCATGGGGCTCCGTACAGACCGCTCTGCGGGCGGTGAATTGGAGTGCTACGCCTGTCCCGATGCAGTCACCATGCTCAGCAAGAAGCTTGCCGGCTAAGCTAGCACCTGCTGATACAGGCTCTGCAGCCGGGCGGCGGGCACCGACCAGTCGAAGAGCCGATCGACACGCTCGCGGCCTGACCGGCCGAAGCGCTCCCGCAAGGCCGGATCGAGCGCCAGCCGATGCAGCGCATCGGCGAGGCCTGCGGCGTCCCCACGCTCGACCAGGAATCCGGTCACCTCGTGCTCGATGAGCTCGGGGATGCCGCCGGCGTTGCTCCCCACGCAGGGCAGCCCGCAGGCCATCCCTTCGGCGACGGGCAGGCCGAAGGGCTCCTCGCAAAGTGAAGGCACGGCAAGCACATCGGCGCGGCGGTAAGCGTCCATCAACGCATCCCGCGGCAGATGGCCCAGAAACCGCACCCGGCTGCGCGCCTCCGGGGGGATCAGGGCCTCGATCGTGTGCCGATAGCCCGAGCGGGCACGCAGGAGCTGGCTCTCGACAGCGCCCCAGAGACCACTGCCGTAGAAGCGTCCGAGGGCGGCCACATGCGGGTCCTTGGCGAGCAGCTGTATCTGACTGAGTGGCAGAAGCCCGACGGGCCCGGCGATGTCGAGCTCGAAGCGCGCATCCGAGCCCAGGAGCAGCGTGAAGGCCTCCGCCAGCTTGTGTACACCCTTCTCGGGCGACACGCGGCCGACATACAGGATGCGCAGTGAGCCGGCTTTCGCTCCGCAGTCGCGCCGGGTCGGCCGGAAGGCCGCTGAATCGACCCCGTTGCCGATCGTATGGACCCGCCCGGACATGTAGGGCATCCGCGCCTCGAGCCGCCGGGTCACGAATGCGCTCGGCGTGAGGATCGCCGCGACGTGGCTCAGGCGCTTGCGTACGGGATCGGCCGGAAGCAGCGAGTGCAGCTCGTCGTGCACCTGCATGAGCAGGCGTGCGCGCGGCACCGCGCGGCGTAACAGCGGCAGGAAATGCGAGTGGTTCTGCAGGTGAACGATGTCGGGTTGATATCGCTCGAGCGCCTTTGCCACGGCGAGGCCGTACTCGCGGAAATACGCGGCGGACGAGAAATAGGGCGAGCGCCAGCCGAGGATGCCGGTGCCGAGATCGAGCGCCTTGTGCAGCGGGCGCCACGCGGGCACACGGTAGATGCCCAGCCGGGACTGGTAGGATTCCTCGACCGCCTGTCCCGGTGCTCGCGGCGCGAACACCATGGTCTCGTGGTGCCGCGCGATGCGCGTGGCAAGCTCCCAAAGGACGGTGGTGACCGAGCCGTGCTGCGACTCGGTCGCGGCCACGGGGTCACGCGGCTGGCTGATGAAAGCGATCTTGGTCATTCGAGGTCGGGCCGCTGGCCCGTGCCATCCCAATCAGCGCCGCCGCTGTCCATGCGAGCAACGAGCGTGCGGTCCTTCTCGTCGAGTAGCTCGCCGGCCACGGCTGCATTGCTGCTCGACCTGCGCAATAATCAGACCCGAGGCGCTCGCGAACGCGTGCCGGGTGGGACGAGCGATGACCGACTGCAGGAGCACGATCACAGGAAGTGGGCGCACGCCGGCGATCCCGCGGATGCTCGATTCTGAGGAGGCGCGTTGCCCCCGTCCGGACTCTCTCTGTTGCTGCCGTGGGAGTTCTCGCCCACCTGGCTGGGGGCGATCGCGCTCGCCGCCGTGCTTTATCTGCGGGGTTGCGCTCTCACGGCGCCGCCGGTCTCCCGCGCCCGATGCGTCGCGTTCCTTCTGGGCCTCTTCCTCATCTACTGCGCCGTGCAGACGAGCTGGGATTATTACGCCAGCCACATGTTCTTCGTTCATCGTCTGCAGCATTTCGTTCTTCATGACATCGGACCGGCGCTGCTCGCGGGTTCGGCGCCGGCGGCCCTGCTCGCGAAGGGACTGCCCGCATGGGCCGGCAGGACTCTGGCGCGGCTGCGGGCCCGACTGCATCCGGTGGGGCGCCTGATCTTCGATCCCTGGACGGCGACCGCCCTCTATATCGCGAGCCTGCTCGTCTGGATATGGCCGCCAGTCCATTTCTACGTGATGCTGAGCAACCGGCTCTACTCGCTCATGAACTGGAGCGTGGTGATCGGGGATCTGCCGTTCTGGTGGCTCGTCCTCGATCCCAGACCGTACCCGCTGGCGCGGGTCCGGGACGGCTATCGCCTGCTCATGCTGTTCATCGTCATGCTGCCGATGATGCTGGGCGGCGCGATACTCGGTCTGTCGCGACGCGACCTGTATCCCGTATATGCCATCTGTGGCCGCTTCACGGCGATATCCCCGCTGGCCGATCAGCACTTGGGCGGTCTCATCATCTGGATCCCCGGGAACCTGCTGCTGCTGATCGTCGCCTTCGTGGCATTCCGCCGCATGCTGCACCGGGAGCTACCACTACGTCGCTGAGCTCCTCGCGGAACTGCGTGCGCCCTGAGACCTTCGCCCCCAAGACCCATCCCGATCGGTACGCCAGGATGGTGAAGGTGCCGCGATCACGAGGCGGGCTGACGCAGGCGAGTCTGGCCATTGACGGGCAACGATCTCGCCACGGACTGCAGCCGGTCCAGCACCGCCGACAGCGGCGCGGGCAGCAGCTCATGGCGCTTGCCGTCCACGAGCGTCAGGTCGCCGACCGCGCTCAGGGTATGCATGCCGTCGGGGCAAGGTCCGGCGGGGTCGGGCTGCACGCGCGCCACGACCTCCTCCTCGAATTCATCGGGTGTCAGTCGGATCACGCGGTTGAGAACCACGGCGCCGCCGTACACGCGCGAGCAGTCCTGGGCGGGCCGATACAGTGCGCCATCCTCGGCCAGGAACGGAGTGCCTGCCGGCCGCGAGGAGCGCACGTCGCATTTGACCGGATTGCGGACATGAGGTATCCACGGGCCGCGCAGCTCGGCGGAGTGGAAGACGAAGAGCTTGGCTTCGTCCTGGTCCGCATGGCAGGCGGTGAACATCCACCAGCGGCCCCCGTGACGGATCACGCTCGCGTCCGCGCCCGCGAATCCTTCGAGCAAGACGCTGTCGGGCAGCCATCGGCGCGGGAACTCCACCGCGCGGAAGAGCTGCACCCGGTTTTTCGCCGAGCTCTCGGGGATGCAGTAGATCTCCCCGTTGTGCTCGATCAGCTGCGGATATGAAAGATGAGTGTCGAAGGTCAGCGATGTAGGCGTGACCGAGAGCCTCCCGTCGCTGCAACGCTCGATCGCGGCGATGCGTCCGCGGCGCTCTTTCCATGGAAAGGCTTCCGCGAGGATGACGAGACTTCCGTCCGGACGCTCGAGGCCGAAGGGGTCCGCCAGGAAGCCCTCGAAAGGCACCTCGAGCCATCGGATCACCGCCGGATCGAAGCCGTGGACCAGCCGCTGGATCGGCTGGTCGATGATGCCGATCCTCCAGTGCTCGCGGGTAAGCTCCTGCCTGATCCGCCGACCCGCATTGCGGGCCAGCGCCATCGGTAGCTGCATGCGAAGTGCGATGCGCGCCGCCCGAGTGCGCATCGGCAGCTCGACCTCGACTCCGGTGAAAGGGGCACCGTGCCGCGCGACATCCACCAGCTTCTGAGCGGGCCATTGACTGCCCGCCTCGAGCAGACGGGTGCGCGTGCGCGAGAGCGAATGGGTGACCGTCCTGACCGAGCCCTCGCGCAGGATCACGGCCCTGCCGCCGGGAATGAGACGTGCCAGGCGCACGAAGGCCGCCCGCTGGCCTGTCAGAATCTCCAGGAGCCCGGGCGTGATGCGCTCCGGCGTCTCGCCGTAGAGGAATGTCCAGTAACCGAATCGCGGGCCGAGAAGGTGGGACGGCTCCGCGGGCCGGGAAGTCAGATCCAGGATCAGGTCCAGATCCCGTACCGAGCCGGCCTCCTCCAGGCGGCAGACCTCGACCTCATCCAGCGCCCGCAGCGCAGCCACACAGCCCCCGTTCAGCTGCGCAGCGGAGGGGAGGCGGACGGCGACCGACAGCGGGTCAGCGGAAGGCATGGTCTCGCTCCGTCCCTTGGCGATGAAGGTGTGGTACCAGCGGGAAGCTCAAGTAAGCCATTTTTCGCAGGCGTGCGGCCGTGTGGACGACCGCATCGAGGCTGGAGCCGAGCAATTATCGGGCCCGGCCCCTGCTGTGGAGTCTCGACCCGGGGGGAATGCCGAGAGTTCCTCCGCGCGGTCCGGCAATCGTCTCGTTGCCGATTGCCGACAGGCTGCGCCACCACCGGAGCGGGTTGCGGTGTCATAATCTCCTGATGAGAACCCCGCCCATTCGCCTGGCGCTCGCCGCAAGCCTGGCGCTTGCCGCCAGCGCCTGCTCGCTGCTGCGGCCCCCGCCGCGCCCGGTTCCCAAGGTGGTCGCGAAACCCGCGCCGCCCCCGTTGCCGCTGCCCGTCCAGACGGAGAAATTCGTTCTCGCGCCGGGACAGGATGTTGTCGGCCACGTGCAGGTCGTCAAGGTCCTCAAGGGACAGACCCTGACCGATATCGGCCGGCGCTTCAATCTCGGCTACGAGGAGATGACGCGGGCCAACCCGGGAGTCGATCCTTGGATTCCCGCCGTGGGGACTTCGGTCGTCCTGCCCACGCAGTTTGTTCTACCGGACGCGCCGCACAAGGGGATCGTGGTGAATCTCGCGGCCATGCGGCTCTTCTATTTCCCGCCGCACAAGCGTGGCCAGCCGCAGGAGGTCATCACCCACCCGGTCGGAATCGGCAGGCGTGGGTTCGTCACTCCTCAGGGGGTGACCCATGTCATGTGGCACGAGAAGCACCCCGTCTGGGAGGTTCCGAAGTCCATTCTCGCCGAGCATGCCAAGGAGGGCGCGCCCCTGCCGCGAGTGGTCGGCCCGGGCCCCGAGAACCCGCTCGGCAACTACGCTCTGCATCTCGGCTGGCCCGGCTATCTGATTCACGGCACCAACAAGCCGGTCAGCGTCGGATGGCGGGTGAGCCACGGATGCGTCCATCTCTTTCCCGAGGACATCAAGCAGATCTTCTACATGGTGCCGAATGGAACCCAGGTCCGCGTCGTCGATCAGCCCTACGTCTTCGGCTGGAAGAACGGCAGGCTCTACATGGCCGCCTACGGACCCTTGAAGGGCGACAGGCGCCATTGGAAGAAGGACTGGCGGCGCCTCCTGCCGGCCTTGATCACTCGCGAGGAGCGTGTGTCCTTGCGCAAGAACCGTCAGAGCATCGACTGGACCAGAGTGGCAGAGCTCCTCGCCTCCGCGCGCGGGGTGCCGGTGCCCGTCTCGGGCGCGCAGTCCGAAGGTCTCCGGCAGATTCTCGCCGATGCGCCTCGCGTGCAGAACCTGCTTCCGGCAGGGTCCACCTGGAACGGCAAGACGGACCTGCCGCTCACCAACTCGCAGTTCCGCAAGGACTATGCCGGAACGCTCACGCCGGCGCAGCAGAAGGCCCTGGCCGCCGTCGACGATATGCCCATGCACCCCGAGACTCACGCGCCTTCGGGGTGCGTCGGGGCCGGCTGCGGAGCCGGGGCCGGATCGGGGACGACTCGCTCGTCCTCGAGCAAGACGAAAGCCTCTCTGGCCGATCATCCGGGATCCTGACCGGGCGCGATCGGACCGGACTCGCATCCCGGCCCGCGGCCGCTGACGGGACCGCCGGCAGCCGCAGCGTGATGCCGGTCAACCGCGCTCGCGCTCCGTCAACGCCTTGCCGGGAATCCGCCGGCGGCGGTATATACTCGGACAATTGACCGACGCGTTCGCGGGGACGCGCAGCCGCCATTTCAGGAATCGCTTCATTGAGACTCTCAGCATCGGCATCCGGAGCCTTGTTCGGCGCCGCCGCCCTCCTGGCAGGTTGCGCTCTGGCGCAATCCGCCGCGCGAGCCGCCTCTCCATCATCCGCGCCGGAAGCATCAGTCTACAGCGCGGAAGCCACTCCAATCGGCACGCTCCTCGATAATCCGCGCACCCGCGCGATTCTCAACGAGTACATTCCAGGGTTCAGGACCGCTTCCGGCGTGAAAAGGGCGCGCGGCGAGACGCTGAAGGAGGCCCAGCCCTACGCCCCGGCGATGTTGACCGATGCGGTGCTCGCCAGGGTCGACGCCGCTCTGGCAAAGGTCACCGTCGTGCCGGTGCGGACGCGCCCGCGTCAGCCGCCGGACGGACCGACGAGCATCCCGGACGCCCAGCTCGATCCTGCGCGGAACCTTCGCCGCTCGCAGCTCGAGTCCGTGCTCCATCGGACCCTGCCCGAGCAGTACATCTGGACGAAAGCCGGCGCGACTTCGAAGACGAGCCGCGCGCGCCACTACTTCCGGCGCTCGTTCGAAGTGGCGGCGGTTCCGGCGCGCGCCACTTTATACGTCGCCGGTCCGCGCAGCGCCACCATCTACCTCGACGGCAAGGAGGTGGGGCGTTACCAGCTGAATCTGGATCTCCCGATGGGCGTCCGGGTTTACCACTGTGACCTCACCGGCATGCTGCACGCCGGAAGGAACGTGCTGGCCATCGAGGCCGTGCGCGGGCCCGCCGCGGGCAACGAGGCCGAGGATGCCGTCAGCCGTCATCTCGGTCACGGCAAGGTGCTCGCGGCCATGATCCTCCCGGCCGCGCGCGGCATCGAGGCCCCGCCCATCGTGATGACCGATGCGCAGTGGAAGGGAACCGCGAGCCGCGTGCCGGCAGGGTGGCAGGATCCGGGTTTCGATGCGTCGGCCTGGCGGAAAGTCGATGATCTGGGCGGCATCGAGAGCTCGATCGATCTCTTTCAGGCGAACGCGGACGCGGGCATGTACGCGTGGCCGGGCTACGACGGCATCTCGCCGTTCCTCGCGCATTACGCGTTGGACGCCATGGAGGCGAGCCACGTGTATGCCGGTGTGGGGACGATAGAGAACGCGCATGCGCTGGCGGGGAACGCGGCCGGCGGGGAATTCACCGTCACTCTACCGAGCAAGCGGGTTTCCGTTCACGACGCCCCGCAGATCATGCTGGACTTCGGGCGCGAGGTCACCGGGCGGATCGAGCTTCAGTCCGACTCGAGCGCTCCGGCCGAGGTGACCGTGCAATACGGCGAGTCCGCGGCGGAAGCGCTGTTGCAGCCGTACCTGGGCGTGGATCCGGTGTATCTGCCCGCGCACGGCACCGCATACGGGCCAAAGAGCGCATTCCGGTACGCGATCGTCCGCTTCACCGGCGGGCGCGAGACCCGTTTCCGCACGATCCGCCTGGACGGCATCGCGTATCCGGTCAAATACGCAGGATCGTTCGAATCGTCCGATCCGCAGCTGAACCGGATGTGGACCATCGGCGCCTACACGGCCCATCTTTGCATGCAGGACGACATCTGGGATGCGCCCAAACGGGATCGCAATCGCTGGATGGGCGACCTGGACGTCAGCGGCCTGACCATCGATGATGTGTTTGGCGACCGCTTTCTCATGGAAGACACGCTGAACCGCCTGCTCGGCCCTGCTCCGGTCGAGAAGCACGTGAATGGCATTCCGGGCTATTCGGCCTTCTGGGTGACCGGGGAGACGGAATACTTCCTGCATTCGGGCTCGATGAGGCAGCTGAAGAGCGTCCATGTCCGTCTCGTGCAGTTGCTCGAGTACATGCAGAAGGAGCTGAACCGCCGGGATCTCTTTGCCGACCGGACTCACGCGTGGCCGTTCGTCGACTGGGCGCCCGGCATGTATGGCGACACCGCCCAGACCCGTCTGGCGACACAGTTCGAGTACTATGCGGCCTTCAAGGACGGCGCATATCTGCTGGGTGTTCTGCACGATGTGCAGAACGCGGCCCGCATGGCACGGGAGGCGCAGGCTCTCGAGGCCGCCGCGCAGAAATACCTCCTGGACGCGCAGGGTACGTTCGGGGACCGTTGGCAACCGAACGCGTATGCGGTGCTTTCCGGAGTCGCCAACAGAAGCCAGTACCCCCGGATCTGGCGCAACGTGCTGGGTCACGTCGGCAAGCCCAGGTACAGCTCATACGTCATCACCCCGTACTACAATTTTTACGTGGTGAGCGCGATGGCGAAGATGGGCCACCGCCGCGCGGCGCTCGACTGGATCCGTCAGTACTGGGGAGGAATGGTGCAGGAGGGGGCGACGAGCTTCTGGGAAGGCTACAACCCGACCTGGTTCAAGGGCTTTCTATATCACGCGTCGCTGCAGGCGGACGCGATGTCGGGATTTCGCGTGAGCCTGGCGCACGGATGGTCGAGCGGAGTCACCCCATGGCTGATGAGTGAAGTGCTGGGCATTCAACCCGTCGCCGGAGGGTTCTCGAAGGTCGACATCCGTCCCGATCTGCTGGGTCTCAGATGGGCGAGAGGCGGGGAGCCCACGCCTCACGGGCTGCTGAGAGTCTCGATCCGCGATCGGGGCCACGAGACGAGCATCGAGCTGCCGCCGGACGTCGAGGCCCGCGTATCCGTGCCGGTGTCGACCCCCGACTCGAAAGTGAAGGTCAATGGCAGGCGCACGAGGAGTGTGCCCGCCGAAGGCGGCAGGCGCGCCGTGGTCCTGCTGAGCGGACGGGGTCGTTACGTCGTGACGAGCGGCTAGCCCGATCGGGACGCCCGGCTCTCGATGCGTGAGGCGGTCCCCCTGGCGCTTCCGGCGCGGCCGGATCGCAGAATGCCGATCCTCGTCGTTCCCGGACTCGACCGAGGCCGGCTGTCAGTGGCTCAGATTGTCGCTGGCGCGGATGAAGGCCGTGACATTGTCGTGCAGCTGCTTCAATGCGGGCAGATGGACGTAGATCATGTGCCCGGAGCGATAGTAGCGGTACGTGATGTTCTTCTGCAGGCTCGGCGGGATCGGCAGGTGGTGCATCTCGAACCAGCCTTCATAGAAGGGCGTCGAGATGTCGAAATAGCCGCCGTTGACCATCACCTTCATGGTGGGATTGCGCTTCATGGCGGTGGCCAGATCCGGCAGCACATTCGGCAGGGCGATGAGCTCCCGGTGCGCGCCGGGAGGCTTGTGCCGGTAGTCCCAGCTTTCATAGACCGGAATCTCGGGCTTGTAGTACCGGTCCCGTCCGTAGTGCAGCTTCTCGCGCACGTAGGTGTTGAAGGCTGCGACATAGGCCGAGCTGATGGCGGCGCTCTGCGGATCGTATCCGGCGATCTTGCTGAGCGGATCGAGCGTCGGGCCGGTGAAGCGCGTGTCCAGGGTCCCGGTGGTCAGATCCTCATCCCCCAGGAGCTCCTTCTGGAAGGCACCGTACTCGATGCGCAGATTGGATTTCAGCAGATAAGACACCGGCAGGCCGGTGTAGTCGTGCAGCCTCGTCGCGATCTGCTGCCGCTGCGCGGGCTCCAGGCTGTTGCCGCGCATCAGGGCCACTGCGTAATCCGTCGTGGCGAAGCGCTCGACCTCGCCGAGGAACGGGCGCAGCCGCGGGGGCTGCGCCGGCAGCTTGTGAAAGTACCAGGCCGTGGCCGCGTAGCTCGGCAGGGCGATGATGTACGGCAGATCGACCGATGGGTTCAGCTGCGGGTCGTCCGGCATCAGGTCCCAGTCGAGGATGTCCGATTGCAGCACCACGCCGTTGAGATCGATGTCTTCCCTCTGCAGGGCGAGCGGCAGGGCGGCTGCGCGCATGGTGCCGTAGCTCTCCCCGTACAGGTATTTGGGCGAGTTCCAGCGGTTATACCTGGAAAGAAATTCGCGGATGAAGATCGCGAAGGCGCGGACGTCCTGATCGACGCCATAGAAGGATTTCGCGGCATCCTTGCCACCCACGCGGCTGAATCCGGTACCGGGAGCATCCACGAAGACGAGGTCGGTGACATTCAGCAGACTCTCGTCGTTGTTCACCACCCGGTACGGCGCCGGCGGCGTGTGAGTGTGGTCAGCGGTCAGGACGCGGACCGGGCCGAAGGCCCCCATGTGCAGCCACACCGACGACGAGCCGGGGCCGCCGTTGAAGAGGAAGGTGATCGGTCGGTCGGCCGCCGGCACTCCGCGCTTGAAATAAGCGGCATAGAACATCGAGGCCTCGGCTGTCGGACGCTTGTCAGCGCCCGACGCCGCGCTCGCATCCCACCCCTTGGCGTGAACCACCAGGGTGCCCGCCACGGCGCGATAATCGATTCGTGAGCCGCCCACGGTGACCGAGCCCGTCGTGGCGACCTCGGTGGGCTTGAACCGTGGTGCCGGATTCGTGTCGGCCGCCCGCACGGCGGGCACACAGAGGGCGAGGGCGAGGGCGAGCAGGGCGCGCGTGTTCATGATTCGAACGATACCAGGGCCCGCTCGCATGTGCCCTCGCACTCGCTCGCGGCGCCGATCGCGACCCAGTGCCTCATCGGCGCGTGCCGGGGAGGCCGGAATCGCTGCCGCTCGCCTATCCCCGCTCGGTGGCCGCAATCGCCATGCGCGGCTTCTCACTGCCCGGGATGGTATACGCGGACCGAATGACGCTTCAGTTGACTCGGCCAGAAGTACACCGTGCGCAAGTCTCCACTGACGTACCGGGACGCCTGATCGGTGAAATGGGGTGAATTCGGATTTCCGCTGGTTCCCCCGACATGGATCGCCCTGGCGCGCACCTTGGGGCCGAAATCGACGACGGCGACGAAGCTGTTGCCGTCGTTCCCGTAGTATTTCCTGGTGCCGGGCCATGGATGTGCGCCGAACGAAGCCAACGATCCCCATCTGGAGGACGTGAATGGGACGGCGATGCTGGGCTTCGAATCGCTGAAATGCGGGTGAATGGAATCATCGAGACGCTGGTAGCGGTTGATCTCGCCCCAGGGCACACCCCAGGTTCCGAAGTCCTGCTTCAGCCGCTCGACTGCCTCGGCGAGCGCCTCGAGGCGCACTTTCGGCGTGACCCGCTCGACGATGTAATCGTACACCCTCATATTGAGCCTGTGCGCATCGATGCCGCTGGCGCGGGCCTCCGGTGCCGACTCGTTCCACAGGGTGTCGCCCCAGAACACGGCAATCGAAGTCGGAATCGATGCGATGCCCCATCGGTAGTCCCAGCCGCGCAGGACTCCGATCGGTCCGGCAAGCTTCGCTTTCAGCGGATCGCCCGCCGGCAGGCCGCGGTAGTCCCTCAACAGGATCGGGATGAGCCGCGCGAACGCCGGCAGATAGGAGTCGAATGCGTCGGTGATGAGCTTGGCGCTGGAAAAATCCCGTGCGCCCGTGAGCAGCCGCAGCGCGTGCGTGCTTCTCGGGTTCGGCCCGAACATGTCCATGTACTGCGGATAGTCGGAGGCCTTTGGACTGTACTTCCCGGCCGCGGTCCATGGCCAATCGTTGGTGTTGAAGACCCATCCGTTCGGCGGATCGATGACGTTGGGCATGTCGCGAAGCGGCGTCAGGCCTCGCCACGCCGTGGCCGGGTTGCTGCCATCGACGGGCCTGGTGTAATCGAATCTGTTATCCCGCTTCGGGATGAACTGCGGAACGAGAAAGGCGATCTCGCCCTTGTCGTCCGCAAAAATCGTGTTGTTGGAGGAATTGGCCTTGAGCTCCGCGACCTTCAGGTAAGTTGCGAGGTCCGTGGCTTTGGTGCGCAGCCAGCTCTGCTCGAGCGCGGGGATCGGCCGGTTCATCAGTGCTTCGGCGATCCACTTGCCATGTTCCCGCGCGACGATCGGCCCGTGGAGGGTGAAGTACGCCGTGAAAGTGCGAGCCCCGGTCGTGCCGTCGTGGCGCAGGTAGCGGATCCTTATGGTCCGTGACTCGACCGGTAGCCATTTCGCGCCGAAGCGATAGAAATACTTTCCGTCTCTCCTCGCCACCGTTTCGGCGAACTGATCGACCGCGTCCACACCCGTGGACGTGTGCATCCAGCCGATATGCCTGTTGAATCCCTGGTAGATGAAGAACTGGCCCCAGGTCGAGGCGCCGTAAGCGTCGAGCCCCTGGTCGCTCGACATCTGCGTTTCGTCGCGGAAGTAGAAGGTGACGTGGGGATTGATCAGCAGGAGCGCGTGGTGATCGACGGTCAGCTGCGGCGCGATGGCGATGCCGTTCGAGCCCAGCTGGTCGTGCCACGAAGGCGGGGGCACGACCGCCAGTGCCGCCACTGTGGCGCGGCGCGCACCATAGAAGGCTGCGAGGCCGGAGAGTTTCACGCGCGTGATGTCGCCGCCGATACTGCCCTCCGTGAACGCCAGGGCCATCCAGGGCAGATACCGCCGGATCACCTTCGGGTGCACATCCGGATGGGTGGCGAGGTACCAGTTGGCGCCGTCGGCCCACGCGATCATCAGTTGCTTCAGCCAGAGCGGACTCTTCGCATAGTCCTGCTTCAGGACAGCCGGATCGATGAACAGCCGCTCGCGCAGATCCTGCCAGATCCGTGATCGGCCCTTGGCCTGCGCGTTCCACCCGAGGGCCAGCAGGTAGTTGTACTGCACCCGATGGAAATCATCCTCGCACTGCGCGTAGATCATTCCGAATACCGCGTCGGCATCGCTCCTGCCGTGCACGTGCGCAATGCCCCAGTTGTCGCGGACAATGGTGACCTGCTGCGCTTCGCGCGCCAGGCGGGCGTATTCGTGACTGCCCCGGGTGACCGGAATTCGCCACGCCGGGACATGACCGTGAGGTGCCGGGACGGCGGCGAGCGATGCGAGCGGCGCGAACAGGATGGCGAGCAGCGCAAAACGCAGACGCCTCGCGAGGCCGCAGCGAAAATGAGACCGCATCGTTCTCCTCACAGTCGTTCGGCGATGACTTTATGGTTATCGGATCAAACGCGCGGCTGCGGCGTCCGCAACAGTCTACGCCAGCGGCTCGGGAAAGGTGGGAACGTTCCTGTCGAGGGCGACCCGCGGGCCGCGATGCCTCGCCGGCCCCGGCGGCGCCGAAATTCGGATAATCGCAAGCCGCGGCTCCGGATGAGTATTGCCGATCCTGGGCCGCGACAGCCCGTCGCGCTCTTCTGGATTTTCCCCTACGCGCTCGCCACGGTACGCGCCTGTGGATGGCTCATCCGCTGAGGCTGCAGCTCGCCGCGCGCGTTGCGGGCCGCCGGGTAGCCCGGATGGGTGCGCGAGCGCGTCTTCAGGCTCGAGTCATTGGGGGCACTGGACCGTGAGCACACCTGTCGGGGACAGGTGCGCTCACGGTGCGGCGCGTGAAGGAAAGCTCACGGCACGGTCCCGTTGCGACCGCTGGACCGACGCCCCGCTGGGGGGTCTTGAGGGCGCCCGCAGCCAGTCGCGACCATGCCGTGAGAGAAGCGATTCATTCTGGCGCAGCTCGCGGACAGGGTCGATACGCATAAACCGCATCCGCACCGGGCTGGCCGCTCAGTGCGACAGTGCCGCATCGATCTGCTTCTCCGCGAGCAGCCAGTCGTCCATGGTGCGGCCCTCGGTGAAGCCCCGCTGCTCCGCAATGTAGTACGCCGCCTCCGCAATCATCGTCCGCCGCACGTCCGCCGTCACGGGCGAGGAGGAGCTACCCGGGCGCGCGCTCGGTTTCGTTCCAGCCGGGCTGGCTGCGGTCGGGAGGGCGGCCGCCATCTGCGGTCTCGCAGGTGTCACGACGGTTGTCTTTTCAATGTGATTGGCCATGGGCCACCTCCGGTGACTCGCGATGTTGCAGTGGCGTGGGATCGTCTCCCAGTGCCGAAAGCCCCTCAATACGTACTTGCCCGGGCGTGGCGGCCGGTGGCGCCCCGCCGGCTGCGGTCACGTCGCGCAGCGCCTGCAGCATGGCGACCAGCGCATCGGCGCCGATCGGGCTCGTCGCGACACGAACGTGATCATCCTGCTCGAGCTCCCGCAGGCTCGCGCAGACATGCTCGGTGAGCAGCAGCGCTTTCAGCCGCAGACCGACGACTTCCCGCAGCGCGCTGATCGCCTGCGTGCCGATCACGCCATCGGGTGGATGGTGGTCCACGAGCAGCATCTCGATCCCGGGATCCCCTCGCGCAGCATCGAGCGCTGCCGGGAGTGAGGCTGCGGTGATTACGCCATAGCCGTCCGCCTCGAGCAGCATCCGGGTGGCTTCGCGAAGGGCATCGTCCTTCTCGAGTACGAGGACCTTGGAAGGAGGGGGCAGTTCATCCGAGCGCGTCATGGACCCGAATGTTGAAACGAGCGCGCCGCTGCGACATCAGGATAACAACGTATGGGCCCCGGTTCGTCCGCAATCTGTGATCTGTTGCCGCTGCGGCGGCGCACGCCCGCTGCGCGCGGCCGCGGACCGAGTGCCGGTCCCGCGACGACTCAGGTCATCACCAATGCCGGCGCGCTACGTATCTGTCCCTATCGCGCGGGCACGACCGCGCCAGTGAGAATGATCGCGAACTCTTTCATCGCAGGAACGGATCATGAAGACCTTTCTCGTGCTGGCGGCCGCCGCCTCGGTGTTGATGCTGGCGCCGCCGCGTGAGTCGCTCGCTCAGGGCGCCACGACGCAAGCGTACGGCGGCAGGTACAATCCGCACACGGTGTGGACGGTGTCGGGCGAGGTGATTTCGGTCGACAAAATCGATCACGGCCGTCGCGGATACCACGGCGTGCACCTGACGCTGAGGACGGCCAAGGGCATTCTCTCGGTGCACCTGGGGCCAAGCTGGTTCGTGGACCGCCAGGCAATCAAGGTGTCGCCCCGCGATCTCATAGAGGTGACGGGCTCGCCGGTGATCTACCGGGACAAGCCCGCGCTGCTCGCTGCCGAGGTCAAGAAGGGCGCTGAGCGCATGCAGCTGCGCGCGCCCGACGGTCTTCCCCTCTGGCGCGCCTCCGGCCCGCGCTGAGGCTGCCTCCGGCGTCTGGCGATACGGTGATCATCATGACGAAGCGAACGAATCGGCGATATCGGCGGCTCGGGATGCTGGCAGCCTGCGTCCTCTTCGGCGGCAGCGCGCTCGCGGTGGCCCAGGTGCGCTTCGGGATCGGGGTTGCGGTGCCTGGCGTGAGTATTGGGATCAACATCCCCGCCTACCCGGAGCTCGCCCCCGTCCCGGGCTACCCCGTCTACTACGCCTCGCGATTGGATGCGAACCTGTTCTTCTACGACGGGCTCTACTGGGCGCTCGTGGGAGACGACTGGTATTACAGCACCTGGTACGACGGACCCTGGTACCTGGCGCAGCCGGAGCTGGTACCCGACTTCGTCCTGCGGGTTCCGATTCTCTATTACCGCCGCCCGCCGCCCTATTTCATGCACTGGAACCGGGCGGCCGCGCCGCGGTGGGGCGAGCATTGGGGGCGTGGATGGGAGCAGCGCCGGCGGGGTTGGGACACCTGGAATCGCCGCGCCGTGCCGCCGCGCGCACCGCTACCGGGCTATCAGCGTCAATATCCGCACGGCCGCTACCCGGGCCCGCAGCAGCAACGGAATCTCGAGAATCGCTATTATCGGTACCAGCCCGGCGCGCCCGGTCTGTGGCGCCGCAACCCGCCGCCCCCGCCGGGCCGCCCGTCCTTCGAGCGCCGTCCCGAAGCGCCCCCGCAGAGTCACGGAAGGACGCCCGGCGCGATGCAGCCGCGCGGCAATCCGAAGGCTCCGGTCAGGCAAGAGGAGCGCAAGCCGCCCCAGTCGCGGGGTGAAGCGGATCGCGGACGGCGTCCGCACGATCGGCCGCCGGGGTGAGTACACCAGTGCCTCGGCTGTGACACTCTCACCGGCCGTGCGCTGTTCGAGGGCTACGGATTGACCGAAGCCTCGGCTGTCGTCGCCTGCGATCCGCCCGAGGAGGTCCGGGTGGGCACGGTCGGTCCTGCTCTGCCGTCGACCGAAGTCAGCATCCGCGAGAATGGCCGGGAGCTCTCGGCCGGCCAGCCCGGGGAGCTTTGGGTGCGCGGACCGCAGGTGATGCGGGGCTATTGGAGGTGTTTCCCAACGAGGTGGAAAGCGTCGTGTGCGAGCACCCAGCCGTCCTCGAGTGCGGCTGCATCGGTGTTCCCGACGCGCGCTCGGGGCAGGCGGTAAAGGTGCATGTCGTGCTGCGGCCGGGCGCGACGCTCTCGGCCGAGGAACTGTTCGAGTTCTGTCGTGCCCGTCTCACACCGTACAAAGTCCCGCGGCAGGTGGTGTTTCGCGACAGTCTGCCGAAATCCCAGGCGGGCAAGGTGCTGCGGCGGGAGCTCGAGCGGGAACAGGGTGGAGTCGCTGCCGCCTGAGCGGCGCCCGGAGCGCTCACCTTCGAAGCAGGAGGTCGAGAAACCGGCTCATCCGCGCGCCGTACGGCGGCCGCAGGCCGATCAGACCCGCGAGGTCGAGCCGGGTCTGCCGGAAGAGCGCGCGCGCATGGCTGAACTGCCTGAAGCCCTGCTCGCCGTGATAGGCACCCATGCCGCTCGCTCCGACGCCGCCGAAAGGCAGGTTCTGAACCATGAAGTGCGCGGCGATGTCGTTCACCGTCACTCCCCCGGAGACGGTCCGGTCGAGTATCTGGCGCAGCTCCCGACCGTCGTTGCCGAAGTAGTAGAGGGCGAGCGGACGTGGGCGCGCGGAGATCTCGCGCAGGGGGTCCTCGAGCCGATCGTATGTGAGGACCGGCAGGATCGGCGCGAAGATCTCCTCCTGCATGATGCGCATGCTCTGCGTCGGGTCGAGGATCAGCGTGGGAGCGAAACGCCGCTCGTCGCCGGCGGGCTGCTGCGCGTCCTCCAGCGGGACCGCCCGGCCGCCCTTGGCGATGGCGTCGGCGACGAGCTCGTGCGCGCGCGCCGCATGCCGAGCGGAGATGAGGCTCGTGTAGTCCGGATTCGCGGTGCAGCCGGGGTATGTCCGGCCGACCCACGAGCGTGCCGCGCGGACGAAGGGCTCGAGCATCTCACGGGGGGCGAACACGTGATCGGGGGCCAGACACACCTGACCGGCGTTCGCCAGCTTGCCGAGGAGGATGCGATCGACCGCGCGCCCGAGGGCGGCCGAGCGGCCGATGATGACCGGGCATTTGCCGCCGAGCTCCAGCGTGACGGGCACCAGGTGCTGCGCGGCCGCCGCCATGACCTTGCGGCCCACTGCCGTCGACCCGGTGAACATCAGGTGATCGAACGGCAGCCGCGAGAAGGAGTCCGCGACGTCCGGTCCGCCGGTCACGACGGCCACCTCGGCCGGGTCGAAATGCTTCGAGATCAGCTCCTGGGTCAAGGCGCTGGTCGCGGGAGTGATCTCCGAGGGCTTCATCAGGCAGCGATTGCCGGCCGCGAGCGCCGCCGCCAGCGGTCCGAAGGACAGCGCGACCGGAAAGTTCCACGGGCTGATGATCCCGACGACGCCGAGGGGCTGATGCAGGATCTCACTCCTCGTGCCCGGAACGCCGAGCGGAAGCCCGGTGGTCACCTGTTGGGGTCGCATCCATCGCCGCAAGTTCCGCCGCGCATGGCGCATTGCCTGCACTGCCGGGTACACGTCCATCAGCAGTGTCACGGCAGCCGGCCGGTTCCCGTAGTCGTCCGCAATGGCGTCGCAGAACCGCTGCCGATGAGCGATCAACAGGTCGTGGGCTCGAGCCAGCCTGTCCAGGCGGACACGCGCGGTAACGGGACCTTCGGCGATGAATGCCGCGCGCTGCTGTTCGAGCAGTATCCCGGCATCAACCGGCGCCGCGATCATCGCCGAACGCCGTGCAGTAGCGCTGCGATCGCCAGCGTCTCGGGCGCGAGGCGCTCTTCCGCGCCGGGCGGGCCGCCCGCGGCCTCGGATTCGGGCAAGAGCCGATAGCTCTCGCTCATGACCGCGCGATTCAACCCGGGGGCGAGCGCCTCGACGATCTGCGCCAGTCTGCCGAGAGGGGTTGCGAGCCGCGCCGGACGGCGCACGATCGCCTCGCAAACGATGTCGGCGGCTTGCTCCGGCCGCAGCAGAGGAAACCGCTCGTAGACGCGGCTCGGCGCCACCATCGCGGTGCGCACGAGCCGCATATTGACGACTGTGAAGTGCACGTCACGGTCATGATACTCCGCGGCGGCGCAGCGGGTGAACGCCTCGAGCGCGGCCTTGGAGGCGTTGTATGCGGAGAACCGCGCGGCGCTGCTCAGAACGCCGATGGATGAAACGCTGATGACATGCTCTATGGTGCACAGGATCCCGCCGGCCGTGATCGGGATGTGGCGCGCGCGTGGCCGCTCCTCAAGCGGGCACTGCCGCCACGCATGCTCGAGGTCCTCTGCGCGGCGATCGAGCTCGATGTCCTCAGCGCGGAGCTCGATCTGGAGATGGCCCGGCAGATGCCCGACGGTCCGCTGACCTCGCAGTCCTATGCGCAGACCTACCGGTCCGTCGGACGGCCGGACGCGCGCCGGCGTCAGATCGGGCTCATCGTCGAGATCGGCAACGCGCTCGGGCGCACGGTTCAGAACCCGCTCGCGGGTCTGGCGCTGCGTGCCGCGCACGGACCCGCCCATATGGCCGGTCTCGGTGTCTTGCAGGACTTTCTGGAGCACGGTTATGCGGCCTTCCGGAAATTGTACGATCCGGGGATGCTTCTCGCCGTTATCGAGGGAAAAGAAACGCGGCTCATGCAGATCTGGCTCGCAGGTGGCACGATGTCCTCGGCCGATGCCAAGACTGACGCAAGCGGGTCGCATGAGACGCAGCACGTTCGACTACATCATCGTCGGGGCCGGCTCCGCGGGCTGCGTGCTCGCGAACCGCCTGTCCGCGCGCCCGGATGTCAGGGTGCTCCTGCTCGAGGCCGGAGGGGCCGACTCGAGCCCCTGGATCCACATGCCCGCGGGTCTCGCGCGGATCGTCCATGATCCGCAGGTCGACTGGCGCTATTACACCGAGCCCGAGCCCGAGCTGCAGAATCGCCGCCTCTATTGGCCACGGGGCAGGGTGCTCGGCGGCAGCAGCGCGATCAACGCGATGTGCTACACGCGCGGTCACCCGCTCGATTACGACGAATGGGCGGCTCTCGCGGCCGAAGAGTGGAGCTGGTGCCGCGTGCTGCCCTTCTTCCTCAAGGCGGAGGATCAGGCTCGCGGAGCGGATGACTACCACGGCGTCGGCGGCCCGCTGGCGGTCGAGGATCTCAGGTTCCGGAACCCGCTGAGCGGGGTGTTCGTCGAGGCAGGTCGCGCGTGCGGGTTGCCGGTGAACGATGACTTCAATGGCAGCCGGCAGGAGGGCGTTGGGTTCTATCAGGTCACCCAGCGCCGCGGCCGCCGGTGCAGCGCCGCCGTAGCATATCTCGCGCCGGTGCGACACCGCGCGAATCTCGAGATACGCACCGGGGTCCTCGCCACGCGAGTCGTCTTTGCGGGAACGCGGGCCGTAGGGGTCGAATACCGGCATCGGGACGGCAGTGAGCAGGTCCGGGCCGAGCGCGAGGTGCTGCTGAGCGCGGGCGCGATCGGCTCCCCACAGCTGTTGCTGCTCTCGGGAGTCGGGCCAGCGGACGATCTGCGCCGGCTCGGAGTGCCGGTGCTGGCCCACAGTCCCGAGGTCGGCCGCAATCTCCAGGATCACCTCGATTTCTGCACGGTGAGCCGTTGCACGCAACCGATCAGCTACGACTTCAACCGGCTGCAGGAGGTCGGCGTCGCGCTGCGCTACTTCCTGACGCACTCCGGACCGGGAGTCAGCAACATCGCGGAGGCGGGAGGGTTCGTGCGCAGCCGGCTCGCCGCCGACGAGCGCCCGGATCTGCAACTGCATTTCGTGCCCGCACAGCTCGACGATCACGGCCGCAACCGGCTGCCGGGGCATGGGTTCACGGTGCATGCGTGCGTGCTGCGGCCGAGCAGCCGGGGCGTGATTTCGCTGCGCTCTCTGCGGCCGCAGGACCCGCCCCGCATCCAGGCCAACTATCTGACGGGCGAGGGTGACCTCGGGATTCTCCTCGAGGGGGTACGGCTCGCGCGCGACATCATCCGCGCCGCACCGTTCGCAGCCTACCGCGGCGCCGAGGTGTTTCCGGGTGAGGGGATCACGAGCGCCGGGGAGCTCGAGGCCGTGGTCAGGCGCAAGGCGGAGACCATCTATCACCCCGCGGGCAGCTGTCGCATGGGGCGGGATTCGGCCGCAGTCCTCGACGCAAGCCTGCGGGTGTGCGGCACCGAGGGGCTGCGGGTCATCGACGCCTCGGCGATGCCAAAGCTCGTCGGCGGCAATACCAACGCTCCCACGATCATGATGGCGGAGCTGGCCGCGGCGGATATCCTCGGCGGCGTGTCGGCGCCGGATGCCGCGCCCTCACGAACTCTGGCGCAGTTCGGCCCCGGGGTCTCGCTGCGCAAGGCATTTCCCAGGCCGCCGTGAATACGTCCCTGCAGCCTGCGGGAAAAACATCCTTGTTTTTCACGCCCCGGGAAATGCCTTGCGAATCAAGCCCCCGCCCGATGATGCTGCCGTTCATGAATAATCCGCGCTAGAGGGCTCTGCGCGCGCTCAAGCGGCGAGCAGGTTGCGTACGAGCTCGAGAAACGCCTCGGCCTGGACGGGCTTGCTGAGGATCCGCAGATTCGGGTCGTGCGCGAGCTCCTTGACTGCCGAGGAGGTATCGCCCGTGATGAGGATGGCCTTCAGCGTTGCGCCCAATTCCTCACGCAGACGCGAGATCACCTGCACGCCGGTCTCGCCGCCGGCCAGGTGAAAATCCGTGACGAGCAGATCCGTGCGCCGCTCGTCCCGCAGGCTCTGCACCGCCTCGGCGACGGATGCGGCGGTCTTTATCTGATAGCCCTCGGTCCGGAGCAGCATCCGAGTTGCATTACGGACATCCGGATCGTCCTCGACGAGAAGGATGCTGGCCTCGACGTCCGGTTCCTCACGGGTCACGACCGGACCGGCCTGCGGGCGCTCCTGTGCGGGCGCTGCCGCGGTCTGTTGCAGCCGGACGGAGAACGTGGAGCCCTTGCCCGGCTCGGACGTGACCCGCAGCTCGAGGGCGAGCAGCTTGATCAGCCGCCGCACGATGCTGAGTCCCAACCCGTAGCCTTGGCGGGTGCTGTTGCTCGGCACGCCGATCTGGTAGAACTCCTCGCCGATCAGCTGCAGCTGATCGGCCGGAATGCCGATGCCGGTGTCCGAGATCTCGATGCTCACCCACGGGGGATCCGCGAGGGCGCACAGCCGTACGGAGCCGCTCTGCGTGTACTTGATCGCATTCGACACCAGGTTGCGCAGGATCTGCTCGAGAAGCCCCGGATCGGTGCGCACGCAGGCTTCGCATGACACGACCTGGAGGTCGAGCCCCTTGTTCCCCGCAATGCTGCGGAACTCCAGTTCCATGGCCGCAAGCACCTGGGAGACGGGAATCGTCCTCGGTTGCGGCTCGATCACGCCCGCTTCGAGCTTGCTGATGTCGAGCAGGGCGTTGAGCAGCTTGGACATGACACCGATCGCCTCGTCCTGCTGCCTGAGGGCCTCGTTGACGTCCGGGTCCTTCACCATGCGCCGCAGCGTGCCGTTGAGGAGAGAGACGGCCTGCAGCGGCTGGCGCAGATCGTGGCTCGCGGTGGCGAGAAAACGTCCCTTGGCCTGCTCGGCGCGCCGGGCCTCCTCCTTCGCCCCGCGGGCGAGCTCACCGGCCCGGGCGAGCTCCATGTTGCGCTCCTCGAGCTGGCTATTGGCCCGCGCAGCCTCCTCGGCGCGCCGCTGGATTTCCTGCTGCAGCCGGCGGCCCCGGCGAAAGGTGAGCACGGTGAGGATCAGGCCGGACAGCATCAGCAGCAGGACGAGGAGGGCGCTCGCGATCGCGGTGCGGGCCACCCTGTGTTCCTGCGCCGCGAGCGCCGCCAGTCGTTGGGACCTGTGCCGGGTCTCCGTCACGATCATCCGGTCGATCTCGAACTCGATCGACTGCATGGTCGTGAGGCCCGCGTTGGATTCGACGATGCGTCTCGCGGCCGCAAATCCCGCGGTCCGATATACGTGGATGGTGTTTCGAATCTCCGCCAGCTTCGCGTCGATCTGCGGGACGAGCACGGCGATCTGCCGCTGCTGCTCCGGGTCGGATGCCGTGAGATCCTCGAGCCGCTGCAGCAGCGGCGGTACGCTGAGAATGGCCGAATCGTATGGTGCGAGGTAGGCGGTCTCGCCCGTGATCAGATAGCCCCGTTGTCCCCGCTCGGCGTTCTGGATCGCGCTTCGCAGCGACTGACTGGTGAGGATGACCTCGATGTTGTGCGAAACAAGATGCTCGGTGAGTGCCGTCCGCGGGGACTGGCTGAGAACCTGATAGGCCTGCAGCCCGATCAGCCCCAGGAAGGGCACGATGATCAGGGCCATCGCAGGCCAGAGCCGCCAGCGATCGGCGGCAGAGGAAAGGGAGGGGGCCGGCAGAGTCACGGAATTCACCCGGGGGTCCTCGCGGGGCTCTGCATGATCTGAATTGAGGTCATTCTTCCACGGGCAGCATTCGGAATAAACGACCACCTTCCGCGGCAGCGGCCGTCACTGAGCTTGGCGATGGCCGCCCACCCCGAGAATACGTGGAATTACGTAGCCGCCCGGACACCCCGGGGAGAAGCTCAGCGATGCAGCAGCAGCGACAGCCGGCGCCGATAGTCCGAGGCGATCTGCGGTTGATCCGCGAGCAGCTGCAGCACCGCCACCGTCTGCAGGCGTGCCGCCTCGCGCGTCTCGCCACGCCCGCGCCCGACGATCTCCAGAAGCTGCTCCAGCGCCTGCGGGAGCTGGCGCTGCGCAACGTAGGCTTGGGCGAGCTGGCCGCGAGCCTCGAGATCGGTGGGCTCGGCCGCCACGCGGGCAAGCAGCTCCTCGATGGGGGGCAGCGAGGCCGCGCCGCGCAGGCTCGAGAGCCGCATTTGAAGCGCCTGCCACCGGGTCTCTCGCGCCGCCTTCCCCACCGCCTCGAGGGCGGCTTCGGCCTCGCGCAGCCGCGCGGTGCCTGCGGGGGGCGGCATGCGCTCGAGCAGCAGCTCGGCCAGATCGAGGTGTGCCGGCTCGTTGGCGGCGTTCAGCCCGATCGCGGCGCGCAAGGCTGCCGCTGCCTCCTCGACCCGTCCCTCCCGGGCCAAGCGGGCGGCCTCGCGCCGTTGCCGCTCGGAAGCGTCCGGAATGGCCCGATCGATGAAAGCGCGCACCTCACCTTCCGGCAGTGCGCCGACGAAGCGGTCCACGGGCTCCCCGTCCACGAACGCGATGACGTTCGGGATCCCGCGGACTGCGTACCGGGCGGCCACTCCCGGGTTTTCGTCCGAGTTGACCTTCACCAGGCGAAAGCGACCGCCGTAGCTCTGCTCCAGCCGCTCGAGCAGCGGCCCGAGGGCCTGACAGGGGCCGCACCACGGCGCCCAGAAGTCCACCAGCACCGCCGTCTCGTGCGATGCCCGAATCACTGCGGCCTCGAAGCCCGTCTCGTCGATCTCGATCATTGCAGCTCCTGCTCTCGTCAGGATTATGATGCTTCCGGCGGAGGATTCGCAGATGCCTGAGCATTCCCATCACGGCGGCCACGGCCACGGCCACGGCCCGGATCGCCACGGCGCGCGCCAGCCGGAGCGCTTCGACGCCAGCCGCGCCCCGATGCTGGATGATCGCTCCCGGCTCGAGATACTGCCGCCGGAGCGAATCTTCGCGCTCCTCACCGCCGGGCACGGAGCCCGCGTGGTCGACTTCGGGACCGGCACGGGTCTCTTCGCGCTGGAGCTTGCACGCCGCCGCCCCGACCTCGAGATCCTGGCCGTGGACGAGCAGCCCCAGATGCTCGAGCGCCTGCGCGCCAATCCGGCTCTGGCGCAGGCGCCGAATGTCTCGCCCCGGCTCAGCGGCGAGCTTGCCGCCCTTGCCGGCACCGCGGATGCCGTCCTGGCCATCAACGTATTGCACGAGCTGGGCGATGAGGCCATGGCCCAGCTCGCCGCGCTGCTCAAGCCGCGCGCCCGGGTCGTCGTCGTGGACTGGAATGCGGCGATCGAGCGGCCGGTCGGGCCTCCGCGCGATCACGTTTACACCGCGGATGAGGCCCGCACGTGCCTGGAGCGCGTGGGTCTGCATGTCACCGAGCAGCCACCTCTCAAGTATCATTTCGTGCTGACCGCGGAGCGTTCCGCCTGAGAGCCGGAGGGAGCCACGTGAGCAGATCCGCCGTGAGCCTGCGGGTGTGTTCTCCCTCTACATGTTCGTGCTCGGCCTCACGCTCATTCTGGTTCCGAATCTGCTTCTGCGCGCGTTCGGCTTTCCGCTGACACGCGAGCTCTGGATCCGGATCGTCGGAATGCTGGTGCTGATCCTCGGGTACTACGATCTGATGGCGTCTCGCACCGAGAATATCGCGCTCTTCCAGTGGTCCGTGCACGTACGGCTTCTCGCCCCGATCGTGCTCGGCGTCTTCGGCATCCGGCTGTCTTGAGCCGGCCCCGGGCGACTATTCTTCCGCGCGAATCGTGCCGGGGATGCCCGCCGGGAGCGCCGTGTCCGTCTCGTTCGCGGACAGGCGCTTCATGAGAGGCACGACCGCGGCCGCCAGCACGGCTCCGATGATCGCCACCCCACCGAGGCCGTAGAAGAGGTGAGTGTAGAGCGGGAGGGTCTTCACCGGATCGGTGACGTCCTGCGGCACGGCCGCATACGTGGCCACGAAGCCGCCCATGTACTGCGAGATTCCCGTGGCCAGAAACCACGA
>DASTAC010000059.1:0-6782 GCA_035713045.1 Steroidobacteraceae bacterium | reverse complement strand
AGTGACGCACGGAGTGTTCGTGTATCAGGAGCAGGTGATGCAGATCGCCCAGCGCCTGGCCGGCTATACGCTCGGCGGCGCCGATCTGCTGCGCCGCGCCATGGGCAAGAAGAAGCCCGAGGAGATGGCCAAGCAGCGCGGTGTCTTCGTCGCCGGCGCCGCGGCGCGCGGGATCGAGGAGAGGATCGCCAACGCGATCTTCGACCAGATGGAGAAGTTCGCCGGCTACGGCTTCAACAAGAGCCATGCCGCGGCCTACGCGTTGATCTCCTATCAGACCGCGTACCTCAAGGCGCACTTCCCCGCGGCTTTCATGGCCGCCATGCTGTCCGCCGACATGGATCACACCGACAAGGTCGTGACGCTGATCCACGAGTGCGAGGCCATCAGGCTCAAGGTGCGCCGTCCCGACATCAACACCTCGCTGTACGAGTTCACCGTGGACGGTGACAACGCCATACTCTACGGGCTCGGGGCGGTGCGCGGGGTCGGGCGCGGGGCGGTGGAGGCGATCATCGCCGAGCGGGAGGCCCGAGGACCCTTCTCCAGCCTGGAGGATCTGTGCCGGCGGATCGATCTGCAGAAGATCAACCGGCGTGTCCTCGAGGCGCTGCTGCGCTCGGGCAGCCTCGATGCGCTCGGGCCCAATCGCGCGACGCTCATGCAGCGCCTGCCGGCGGCGATGCAGCTCGGCGATCAGAACTCCAAGGCGCACGAGGCGGGGCAGAACGACCTCTTCGGGCTCGGGCCCGCACCGGGCGAGCCGCGAAGCGCCGAGCGCCCGGACACGATGTCCGGGCAGGGTGCCCCGCCGCCAGGGACGGCGAGTGGCACGCCCCACGCCAACGCGCCCGCGATCATCCCCGAATGGACCGAGGCGGTGCGCCTGGCGGGGGAACGGGAGACGCTGGGACTTTATCTCACGGGTCATCCCGCCAAGCCGTTCGCGCCGCTGCTCGCTCGCATCGCCTCGCACTGGATCGGGGACCTGGTGAGCGACCGGCCGCCGCCTGGGGCAGAGCCGATGCGGTTCGGCGGCGGCAAGCCGGTGACCGTCGGCGGCCTCGTCGATGACATCAAGAAGCGCGGCACCCGCTTCATTTTGACCCTCGACGACAGCACCGGGCGGCTCGAGGTAACGCTGTTCGAGGACGCTTACCTCAAGTATCGGGATGTCGCGACAAAGGACGCTCTGGTGCTCGTCGAGGGCACGTTGCGTTTCGATGAGTTCAGCGACGGCTGGCGCCTCGCAGCCCGATCGATCACCGACCTCGGCCGGATGGGGGAGCAGCAGGCGAGCCACATCATCCTCACGTGGCCCGAGGACCGGCGGGATACGGCGGCGCTGCAGGCGCGGCTGGCGGAGCTGCTCGCCCCGTACCGGCCCGGCCCCTGCACGGTCAAGATCAGGTATCGCGGCTCCGCGGCGCGCGGCGAGCTCAAGCTGGGCCCGGAGTGGACGGTGCGCGCCGCGAGCGAGCTGCGCGAGGGATTGGAGGAACTGCTCGGCCGCGGCTCCGTGGATGTCAAGTACGCGGCTCTCGGAGCGGCTCCGGGATCACCCCTGTCCGCGGACGGGCCGTGATGGGCGGGCCTGTGGCGCACCGCCGAGCTTGCGCCAGGGGCTCACGCCCCTTAACCTCGCGCGCAGCGTGAAAAAGTCGCGGTAAGACTGCATGGCCGTTGCCTTCCTGGATTTCGAACAACCCATTGCCGAGCTCGAAGCGAAGATCGAGGAGCTGCGGCACGTCACCTCCGACTCCGAGGTCAACATCCAGGAGGAGATCTCGCGCCTGCAGGCGAAGAGCCGGCAGCTCACCACCAGCATCTTCGCGAGCCTCACGCCCTGGCAGATCACCCAGCTTGCCCGCCATCCGCGCCGTCCCTACACGCTCGATTACGTGGCGACCTTCTGCACGGAATTCACCGAGCTGCACGGCGACCGCATGTTCGCCGACGACCAGGCGATCGTGGGCGGCCTGGGCCGCATCGACGGCCGTCCGATCATGGTGATCGGGCACCAGAAGGGCCGCGACACGAAGGAGCGCGTGAGGCGCAACTACGGCATGCCGAAGCCGGAGGGCTATCGCAAGGCGCTGCGGCTGATGCGGCTGGCGGAGCGCTTCGGGCTGCCGCTCGTGACGCTGATCGACACGCAGGGAGCCTATCCCGGCGTCGGCGCCGAGGAGCGGGGTCAGAGCGAGGCGATCGCCCGCAACCTCTTCGAGATGTCGGTGCTCAGCGTGCCGATCGTCACCGTGGTGACGGGCGAGGGCGGCTCCGGCGGCGCGCTCGCCATCGGGGTCTGCGACCGGCTGCTGATGCTGCAATACAGCACCTACAGCGTCATCTCGCCCGAAGGATGCGCCTCGATCCTGTGGAAGAGTCAGGAGAAGAAGGAGGCGGCCGCCGAGGCGCTCAACCTGACCGCCGACCGCCTCGCCAAGCTCGGCCTCGTGGACGAGGTGATCGAGGAGCCGCTCGGCGGCGCGCACCGCGATCCGGCGGCGATGTCGGCGAGCCTCAAGGCGGCGCTCCTGAAGCACCTCGGTGATCTGGAGGCGATCCCGCGCGATGAGCTGCGCGCGGCGCGCTCGCGCCGTATCGCCTCGTTCGGGGTCTTCAGTGAGAGCGAGCCGTAGGGGAAGCCCTGCCGGCTCGTTCGGTCCGGACTGGCTCCGCGAGCGGCTGGCGCGTCTCCTGCCCGAATTCCCCGACCTGTCGCTCTGCGTCGCGTTCAGCGGCGGCATCGATTCCACCGCTTTGCTCGCGGCGCTCGCGCCGCTGCGCTGCGAAGGCCTGCGGCTGCGCGCCGTCCACGTCGATCACGGCCTGCACTCCAACGCCAGGGGCTGGAGCGCGCATTGCCGCAAGCTCGCGCGCGAGCTCGGCGTCGCGCTCAAGGTCTCATCGGTGAGCGTGCCGCGGGAGCGCGGAGCCTCGCTGGAAGAGGCCGCGCGCACCGCCCGCTACCGCTGTCTCGCCGGGCAGCTGCGGCCCGGCGAGGTGCTGCTCACCGCCCACACGCAGGACGATCAGCTCGAGACCGTCCTGCTGCAGCTGTTCCGCGGCTCGGGCCTGCCGGGACTCGCGGCCATGCCGGCGCTCGCGCCGCTCGGCTCGGGACGGATCGCGCGGCCGCTGCTCGGCTGCGCGCGCGCGCAGCTCGAGTCCTGGGTCCGGGCCCGCGAGCTCCCCTGGATCGAGGACGACACCAACCTCGATGAGCGCTTCGACCGCAATTATCTGCGGCGGCGGGTACTGCCGGCGGTGCGCGAGCGCTGGCCCGGAGTGGGCGCGGCCGTGGCACGCTCCGCCCGCCATGCCGCGGAGGCGCAGGGACTGCTCACGGCGCTCGCCCGAGTGGATCTCGAGCGGGCGAGCGATGGCGCAGCGCTCTCGGTGAAGGTGCTGCGAGCGCTGGGGCCGGACCGGCGGCGCAATCTGCTGCGGCTCTGGATTGCGCGCGGCGGGCGCATGGCGCCGGACGCGCGGCGGCTGGAGGAGATCGCCGGGCCCCTCATCGAGGCGCGCACCGATGCGCATCCGCGCGTGGAGTGGGGCGGTGAGGGCGCCACGGGCCGGCGCTGCATCGTCTCGCGGCACGCGGATCTGCTGTCGCTCGCGGAGCGTGGCCCCGTGTTGGATTCGGCGACCCTGGTGGCGCAAGTCCCGTGGGACTGGCAGGCCTCCTCCTCCTGCACGCTGCCCGACGGCAGCACGCTGGAGCTGGTACGGGAGCGGCACGGACCCGTCGACCTCGACGCCCTGCCGTGCCAGCTGACCGTGACCTGGCGGCGCGGCGGCGAGCGGCTGCGGGTGCGCCGCGGCGGCCCGCGCCGTGCGCTCAAGAGCTTGCTGCGGGAAGCTCATGTGCCGCCCGCGCAGCGACCGTGGCTGCCGTTGGTTCTCGCCGACGGGGCGCTGATCGCGGCGGCGGATCTGTGGATCGACGACTCGGTGCGGGCGACGCCGCAAGCGCCGCATCGGGGCCGCTTCCTCTGGCGGAAGCCTACCGGCACCCCGGCCTAGTGTGATAACCTGCGCTCCCGTCGTTCGGCGCGATCTTCGGGCGCTGCAGGCAGCACTTCTCACGACGGGATATCCCTGATTTAACTATGGCGCGTTTCGTATTCGTCACCGGTGGCGTCGTGTCCTCATTGGGCAAAGGCATCGCCGCCGCATCGCTTGGCGCGATTCTCGAGGCCCGCGGGCTCAAGGTCGCGATGGTCAAGCTCGACCCCTACATCAACGTCGATCCGGGGACGATGAGTCCCTTCCAGCACGGCGAGGTGTTCGTCACCCAGGACGGAACCGAGACCGATCTCGACCTCGGGCACTACGAGCGCTTCGTGCGCACGACGACCGGCCGCAACAGCAATTTCACCACCGGCCGCATCTACGAGCGGGTGATCGCCAAGGAGCGCCGCGGCGATTATCTCGGCGCCACCGTGCAGGTGATTCCGCACATCACGGACGAGATCAAGCGCAGCATCCACCTCGGGGCGGAAGGCGCCGATGTCTGCATGGTCGAGATCGGCGGCACGGTCGGCGACATCGAGTCGCTGCCGTTCCTCGAGGCCATCCGCCAGGTCGGTGTGGAGCTCGGGCGCAGCAACTGCGTCTACATGCACCTCACGCTGGTGCCGGTGGTCGGCGGCTCCGGGGAGATCAAGACCAAGCCGACCCAACACTCCGTGAAGGAGCTGCGCGGCATCGGGATCCAGCCGGACGTGCTGCTCTGCCGGTGCCGGCAGCCGCTGCCCGAGGAGCAGCGGCGCAAGATCGCGCTGTTCACCAACGTCGAGGAGCGGGCCGTCATCTCCGCGGTGGACGCGGAAGACATCTACCAGATCCCGATCCTGCTGCACGAGCAGTCGCTCGATGCGATCGTGGTCGACAAGCTCCGGCTCGACGTGCCGCAAACCGATCTCGCGGAATGGCGCCAGGTCGTGAACGCCAAGGCCAATACCGACGGCCAGGTGAACGTCGCGATGGTCGGCAAGTACGTGCAGATCCGCGATTCCTACCTGTCGCTGCACGAGGCGCTGATGCACGCCGGTCTGAAGTCGCGCACCCGCGTCAACATCCATTACATCGAGTCCACGGACGTCGAGCAGCACGGAACCCACGGCCTGCAGGGGATGGACGCCATCCTGGTGCCGGGCGGCTTCGGCGAGCGGGGCATCGAGGGCAAGATCCAGGCCGCGCGCTTCGCCCGGGAGCGCGGCATTCCCTATCTCGGCATCTGCCTCGGGATGCAGGTGGCCATCGTCGAGTTCGGCCGCCATGCTCTGGGGCTGACGGATGCCAACAGCACGGAATTCAACCGCGCGACGCCGCATCCGGTCATCGCGCTCATCAGCGAGTGGCAGGACCAGAACCGCGGCACCCAGACCCGTGACGAGGCCTCGGGCAAGGGCGGCACCATGCGCCTCGGCGCCCAGGAGGTGCTGCTCGGGGCGGGCACCCGGGCGCGGGAGATCTGGGGCCGGGAGACGATCTTCGAGCGCCACCGTCACCGCTACGAGTTCAACAACAACTACCTCGACCGCTACCGGCAGGCCGGCCTGCGCTTCTCGGGCTTCTCGCGCGACGGGCTGGTGGAGGTGATCGAGATCCCCGGCCACCCCTGGTTCGTGGCGACGCAGTTCCATCCGGAGTTCACCTCTACGCCGCGCGACGGCCACCCGCTCTTCACCGGGTTCATCCGCGCCGCCCGCGCCCAGCGGGCTTCGCTCCTGCCGCAGGCCGCGGGCGCATAGCATGAAGCCTTCTTTGGCGGCGGGGCGCCTCCGGTGCCTGATCGCATGAAGCTCGCGGGACAGGAGGTCGGGATCGACCGTCCGTTCTTTCTGATCGCCGGCCCCTGCGTCATCGAGAGCGCCGGGCTCACGCAGCAGGTTGCCGGGCGGCTGAAGGAGATCACGGGCCGGCTCGGCATTCCGTTCGTCTTCAAGTCATCCTTCGACAAGGCCAATCGCTCCTCGCGGGCGAGCTATCGCGGCCCCGGCATGGAGGAGGGGCTGAAGATCCTGGAGGCGGTGAAGCGCGAGATCGGCGTGCCCGTGCTCACCGACGTGCACGAGGACAGTCCGCTCGACGAGGTCGCGGCCGTCGTGGACGTGCTGCAGACGCCCGCCTTCCTCTGCCGCCAGACCAACTTCATCGTCGGTGTCGCCTCGCGGGGCAAGCCCGTCAACATCAAGAAGGGCCAGTTCCTCTCGCCCTGGGAGATGGGCAACGTCGTCGACAAGGCGCGCTCGACCGGAAACCCGTCGATCCTCGTCTGCGAGCGCGGCTTCTCCTTCGGCTACAACAATCTCGTCTCCGACATGCGCTCGCTCTCGGTCATGCGGTCCACGGGCTGCCCCGTGGTATTCGATGCCACCCATTCCGTGCAGCTGCCGGGCGGCCTCGGCGCCGCCTCCGGCGGCCAGCGGGAGTTCATTCCCGTCCTCGCCCGCGCCGCGGTGGCGGCGGGCGTCTCCGGTCTCTTCATGGAGACCCACCCCGATCCGGCGCGTGCGCTCTCCGACGGACCCAACGCGTGGCCCCTGGACCGAATGGAGCCGCTGCTCGTGACACTGAAGGCTCTCGATCAGGCAGTGAAGGCACGGCCGCTCGAGGAGAGCCTGTTGTGAGCGTTATACGATCCGCTCGGCGCGTCTGCGCGCCGCTACATGTTCGGGGTTCGCATCGGCGAACCCCGTTAAGACCTGCGCGCAGCGCATAAGGAGAGCATCATGACCCGAATCGCCGACATCCGCGGCCGTGAGATC
>DASTAC010000058.1:0-81073 GCA_035713045.1 Steroidobacteraceae bacterium | reverse complement strand
ACCCCGCACAGGAACAGCTAACGGCATTTCGGCTGCAGACGGCCTGCGCCCGCGAAGCCCGTGCGTGGCTCAACGAGCGAGAACGGAATGAGGGCTACAATCCGAACGCAAATGGGAATTTGAGTATCGTCGTCGATCTTGGAAGGACCCATTACAGCCTCGCTCGGCGTGCCTGCTACGCGGTCATCGATCAACAGACGACGTTGAGCGGGAAGTTTTACAATTTCAATTATTCGCGCCAGCTGTATCAGGTGGATGGCGATCTGGCAGTAGCACAGATTTCCGGGGACACGATCGATGTCGCGAAGACTTTTGTCGACCCAGCTGGCGTATTGGTGCGCGACCTGAAGGCTTGTTCGGTTGGTGAAACGCGTTGCGATAGTCTTGCGACCTGGAATCTGTGGACGCGATCCTATCTTGAAGAGTGAACCAGTCTGTTGCAGGCTCAGTTGGCGCGGTGGGCATAGCAGAACCCATTGACTGAGCCCTTTTCAGAGCACAATCCACGCGGAGTCGAATCGGTAAGCCGGGTCGCGTTCTTGTAAATAGTCCGGAAACCACGTGTTCCACACCGCCCGTGCACGCCGACGCCTGCGATGGGGGCCGATTGGTGATTTGGTGGCCCCTCGGAGGGAACCGTTGAGAAGTATCTTTCTTGCGAGCTCCAATCCCACCTCAAGCTCTATCTTCTGACCATGAACCAGCTCTCGCTGCGCGCGCTTTACGCATTCCGGGAGGTCATTACCGGATTTTAGGGCCCGATACAGCTCCTTCATTGCATCCCTAAGTCTCCCTTCGTCGACCTCCGTACGAAAGCCCACGGCACACGCGAACGGCGCTGCATGCTGCCCTCCGCTGATGCCGCCCATAATGCCTGATCCCCAGCATGCCGCGGAGACGCACAGCAGTTTGAAATCACTCGCTATGTTAAGCGGCGCGAGCCATTCGCCAAGCTGCGACCATGTAACGCTAGGACCGCCGCCTGAACCGAAGCAAATGTCTTCGGCCTTTCCTCCCCAGGGATTCGACCCATGCGCCTCTAGGTGGACGATTGGGATCCCGGCACTACGCACTTGCGCGGCGGCGTCGGCCAGCGCTTGACGTACGTCTTCCGGGCGCTGACATTCGACGAGCGTCGACTCGAATCTGAGGGAGGGCAGATATCCATGCAATTGCGACCCTGTTAGCGCGTCTCGTTTGCCGAGCCACTCTATAATCAGCACATAATCGAAGCCAATCGTAACGCGCATGGTTCGCTTCCCGGGGTCACTCTCTCCGGGTGCGCGCTCTTTCGAGCTTCACGGCGAGCTCACTGTATTGCCGTGCCGATTCGGTGAACACACCGCGAATACCAGGGTTGTCCATCTGCTTAGCTCGTTCCTTCTCCTGGTAAGCCATTGCACGGCAAGCGCAGGCGCCATTTCGGAGTTCGTCATCGGTGAGCTGGACGGCCGGCATGGAATAATCGTAGTGGAGGTCGGTACAGGTGTCCATGCAGCACCGGTTCGACGGGCGTACTGTATGGCGCATGGCGAGCAAGACCCCCGTATCCAAGCTTCGGAAGAAAGCCATTCCGAGGTGCCAGAGAGGCGGACCTATCACCGAGGAGGACCTACGCGTCCCAGCCCGCTCAGTCCTTGCGGGCATCATGCGAATGAAGATGTCGCTTGCCGATGAGACGGACCCAGTCGAGCGGCGGCGACTCCGTAGGATTCTCAACCGCGTGTACCTCGCGGTGCGTGTTTACAGAGAGACGCTTGAGCGAGCTGCCCTCCAGGCTCCCAAGCTCGCTCGGCGGGGGCTTGCCGAGCAGGTTCGGATATTCGCCCTGCTCGAGGCCGAGTTCAGGACGCCCCTTCGGGAGCGAAGTAATTGAGCCTTTGTCACAAAAGCTCGATATTGTTTCCATTTCCCCAAGCGCTCTCGGACTCCCAATTCACGCCGCCCCGCATGTCGTAGTTGATCGTGAGTTCCTCGCCCGCATGGGCTGCGCGAATAGTCGAGAACATCAGCATCGAAGTCGACCGCACTCCCGAGTATTTCATGTTTGCGGGATTGGCGCTGTTGTATATGCTTCCATAGCCCAGCGCTAATGCATGCTGACCGGGGGGCTTGTTGATTAGCTGACTCCAATTGAAGAGCCGAACTCGAAGGAGTTTGGGCAGCCGATCCCAGTCTTTCTCCTCAAACACGATTACGGGGCAATTTTCGACGAGCTCACCGGCCTTGAACTCGCGCGCGGCGTATACCCCAAGTCCTCTAGGGGTTCCCGTGAATCTTACATCCACTTCCGGCGAAGAGAGCTTTTCGTACTGCATACATCCCCACGAACCGCAGGTGGCGAGGAGCGGCGCCTCCAGGGCTGCTCGCTTATGGCCGTCTAGCAGCTTCGATAGCTTCGAACCACCGCTCCGGATTCCGAAGGACGAATGTTTCCTGTAACTGCCTCATATCGCGAGCGAATTCTTCTGCGGTTTGACGAGTAAAGCCGGCATCTGCAATCGGGGCGTCCTCAACTAGCTTCAGCAGTACTTCCGGATAATCATCTTGGAGACTCGCCGCACCCGCGGTGAGTCGCTCACGGTACTGCCTCAGCTCATTGATTCTCTCTGTGAGCTGAGCATACTTTGGATCGCTTGGATTAATCGGTTGAGGAATTTCCGCTCGCTCTTTGTTCAATTTCTGTTCTTCGTCGATAGCGGCACGCCTCAAGGAGTTCGTCAAGGCAAATCCGAGATCGCGGCATATGGTTCTCGCCGCCGGTGCCAATGTCGCCCGGATCTGGGAATCGGCAGTGTCAAGTGCCTTTAGTAGCGAATGAACCTTGCGAGAAAGCTCGTAAGATTCGCGCGGAGTGGACGCAGAATCCCAACGACCGACCTTACAATTCAGATCGATCAGCGCGGTGCTCATTAGCTCGGCGACGCCCCTGAGGCGCGCCAGTGCCTCGTCGGCTTCCTCTATCTTTCGATCTAGCTGCCGCGTCTTGGCTTCAATGCCTAATCCCTTCAGAGACTCGAATCTATCCACTGTCGCCGCAAAAAGGAGCAGCAGGCCCGAGGCGAGCAGCGTTGCGGCGGTCCCAGGTTGGCCACGGATCGCATGCCAAGTGCCGAACGCTAAAGTGATCGCGCCAGCAACAAAGAATGCGAGGTTGGTACCCTCATGAAGTACTTTTCGGTAGCTGGCGCCGAATCGATGAAGCCTTTCAGTTTCCATGGGGCGCATAGTATGGCACGCCAAAGACGAGATCGCAGCTGTCATGGACCGTTGAAGCCGGAATCCTGTCGGGCAGATAAGTCTCCGCCACGCCAACGGGCGTTTCGAGTTGTTGGCAGGATCGTAATATCACGCTTCAGTAATATTTTGACCGTTATTGGGCTGGCGTAGTAGGTTCGGCCAGTAGCGGCATTGGTTTTTCCTCAAAATCTAACGAATGAGTATGGTTAAGTACACAAATATTGTGTACAGTAGCAAGGTATGAAGAAACAACCAAACCGAAGCGGTGGGCGGCCAGTCGAGGGTAAGGAGCGGAAAGTGCGCTACAACGTAGCTCTGGAGCCGCGCATTGCGGAGAAGCTTCGGCGCTTTGGTGGAAACAATCTCAGCCGGGGAATCGCCCTCGCGGCCGAAAAGGTGAACTCATGAAAGCGGCCATATACGCCCGATTCAGTACAGACCGGCAGGACGACTCCTCGATAGCCGACCAGGTGCGAATATGCGAAGCGCACGCAGCAAGGCACGGGTTCAAGATCGTCGAACGATTCGACGATCAGGGCATTTCCGGAGCCGCGATTGGCAATCGGCCAGGTGTCCAGGCGATGCTCGAAGCAGCCCGCGGGCGCCGGTTCGACGTTGTCTTGGTCTCTGACCTGTCGAGGCTATCGCGCTCGCAAGGTGACCTGCCGCGCCTGATCGAGCGCTTGCAGCTCGGCGGAGTGCGCGTCGTCGGAGTTCAGGACGGCTACGATTCGAGCCGCAAGGGCCACAAATTGCAGGCCGGGCTCGCGGGGATCATCGGCGAGGCGTTTCGGGATATGGTCAAGGAGCGCACGGGTTCCGCGCTGCGCATGCGCGCGGAGCAGGGCTACCACGCCGGCGGAGCAGTTTTTGGCTACACCGTGGTGCCGGATGGCAGATTCCGCCGGAAGCAGATCGACCCCGACCAAGCGGTGATCGTCCGCGAGATTTTCGATCGTTACGCCCGCGGGGCGTCGATGCTCGAAATCGCGCAGGACCTTAATGCGCGCCGCGTTCCAGCGCCTGGCGCGGCATGGAAGCGCGCAATCCGGCGCCACGATGGTAAGTGGCTGGTCTCGGCACTCCACGCCATCCTGCATAATGAGCTCTACATCGGGCGGCTGATCTATGGCCGCCGCGTGTTCCAGAAGGACCCCGATACGGGCGCCCGGATAGCGCGCGCCGTGCCCCCTGCTGAGTGGACCACTCGCGATATGCCGGAGCTCGCGATTATCGAGCGTCCGGTGTGGGATCGAGTCCAGGCGCGTCTTGGTAGCAACGTGGGAGCAGGGCGTAGCACCGCGAAGCCGGTCTACCTCCTGAGCGGCCTACTGGTCTGCTCCGAGTGCGGATCAAAGCTGGTGGTGATGGGCGGCTCTCAGCGGCGCTATGTATGCAGCTCGTACCATCACGGTGGCGTGACTGCTTGCACCAACGGTCTCACCGTCGCTAGGGCGCTGGCCGAGGAGGTGATCGTAGGCGCCGTGCTGCCGCGGTTACAGCCCGACGTTGTCGACCAGGTCGTGGTACGCGTGCGGGAGGAATTGGGAGCCCAGCGCCGGGCTGCACCCGCGAAGCGGTCGAGCCCAGCTCTGGCCGAGGCAAATCGTCGGATAGCGGACCTCGAGCGGCTGGTGTCGCTCGGCACCCTGTCCGCGGCTGAGGCCCTCGGAGGGCTTGAGCGAGCGAGGCAGGCCCGCGCGGCGGCTCTTCGCGAGGTTCAGGCGGGCGACGACGCCAAAACGGTTGAGGAAACGTTCCGAGGCTGGGCAGGCCGGCTGCGTCAGGCCCTCGACGGGGCCGACGTGTCACAGGCTCGCGAGGCCCTACGGCAGGTGGTGGGTACGATCCAGGTGCGACCGTACATTGAGCGCACCACGCGAGGCGCATTGCGGCCGGAAGAGACGCTGGACGGGGAGGGGATCGAGGCTGGCGAGAGCGTGGAGCGCTACTTGGTCGCGCGTTTCAGCCGCTGCACCGAGGAGTTGCCGCTCCACCCGGTCCTCACGGCCGAGTGGATGCGGCAAACCGGTATATCGTTTGGTAGCGGGGGCAGGATTTGAACCTGCGACCTTCGGGTTATGAGCCCGACGAGCTGCCAGACTGCTCCACCCCGCACCAGGTGAGCCGCGCATTCTACAAGACGGGGAGTGGCTGAGCAACCCCTTTCGGGTGGCTTCGTTTCAGGCCGGCACTTGGCGTGGCCGCTCGATGGGCTGTTCTGTCGCGACCGCATGACGAGGCTCGGGTTTCGCCGCTACCCAAGATGCTCGCGAAGGCTCGCGGCAAGCTTGGCACCCGCTTGCGCATCGAGCGACCGCGCCGGCCAGCCCACGCCAAGCCCCTCGCCGGGACTCGGCTTCGGAATGATGTGAAAGTGCACGTGACCGACGGCCTGGTGGGCACCGGCGCCGTTGTTCTCGAGCACGTTGTACTCCTTCACCCCGGTCACGGCGATGACGGCGCGGCAGAGTCGCGGCAGGACGCGGCCGAGTGCGGCGGCGGACTCGTCCGAAAGCGCATCCAGGGTCTTTGCGGGCTCCTTGGGGACCACCAGGGTGTGGCCGGTGCTGAGCGGATTGATGTCGAGGAATGCGAAGACGCGCTCGTCCTCGTAGACCTTGTGGCAGGGAATCGCGCCGCTCAGGATCTTGGCGAAAATGGTGTCTGACATGGATGCGCTCCGTCCGCTCGGGCCGAAAGACCCCGCATTGTCGCGCAGTCTGGGGCGTCACGCTCGGCGCGTCCCCGTGCCCGGCGGGCCGGGGCGCAACCTGGAACACGGATGGGCCTCGACCGTCTACTCTCGACGGAAAGCTGAGAGACACGCCTGGGTCGCGATGCGCATGCTCGAGTCACTGCTTCGTGCGTTCTCGCCGTTCCGGTTGATGAAGGACGCCGGCGCCGGAACGCGGGAGGAGCGTATCGCCGCCTACCGGCACAACCGCCGACGGCGCGCAGCGCTCGTGGGCTGCATGCGCCGATGGGCGCTGGTGCTCTCGGCCGCGGCGCTGCTCGCTCAATGGCTCGACGGGCTCGGCGGCGGAGCAGCCCATGCCGAGGGGCCTGCGAATGTGTTCGTCTATCTCGCCGCCGCGTGCGCAACCTTCATTGCCTGCGGCCTGTGCGTGCTTTTCGTCACAGCTTTTGTCTACGTCTATTTGACCCGCCACGAAGGGTGATGCAGCCGAGGTGATGCCATGGCAGAAGTGACGACAGATCATGAGACGATCCGCAGGTGGGCCGAGCAGAAGGGCGGCAAGCCGGCCGCGGTGGCGCGCACCCACCAGGGTGGCGACGTCGGGATCGTGCGGATCATGTTCCCCGACGCTCCGCGGTCGGAGCATCAGGCCTTGACGGAGATCTCCTGGGAGGAGTTCTTCAAGGAGTTCGAGCGGCGCAAGCTCGCGCTAGTCTATGAAGAGGAGAGCCTCTTCTCCAAGATCGTCGGCCGCGACACGGTGGAGCGGCGAAGTCACGGGGAGTCGGGCGCATCGCGCCACGAGGGCAGCCACACCCGTCACTAGGTAGTTGCCCATCGGCACATGCCGACCCCGAATCATGAAGCGGCATGAGGGCACACCCAGGCAAACGGATGTGCCCCGCCGCCGCAGGTGGCGGAGGCGGCGGGCAAAAACCGCGTTTTGCCCGCCGCCGCGCCGGGCGGGGCAGGGTGCGACGCATGCGTCGCACGGGTGGCCATGGCTGGCCACCCGGGGCTTGCGCGCAGCAGGGACAGCGCAGCGCAATGCGACGCATGCGTCGCACGGGTGGCCATGGCTGGCCACCCCGGGCTTGCGCGCAGCAGGGACTGCGCAGCGCAATGCCCCGATCCAGCGCTTCAACTAGTGTCGCTGGGGCAGGGTGATGCCGAGCCGGCGCATCTTGCGGTAGAGGGTGTTGCGCCCGATTCCGAGCTTCTGCGCGACGCGGCTGATGTTGCCGTGGTGCAGCTCGATTTCCTTCAGCAGTGCGCCGCGCTCGGCCCTCTCCAGCGGATTGAGCGACTGCGCCTCGGGCGGCAGCTCGCGCTCCTCGGGCGATACGGCCTCGGGCTCGCCGACGCCGTAGTCGGCGGGCAGGCAGCTGCCGTCGAGGCGGTCGCCGGAGCGCATCGCGATCATCCCGCGCAGCACGTTTCGCAGCTGGCGGATGTTGCCCGGCCACGCGTATGCGCGCAGGGCATCGGCAAGATCGTCCCCCAGCGAGACGGACGGCGTGGCGGCGCTCTCCTGAGCGAAGACGTGGCGGATGAGCGCCGCCTTGTCCTTGCGCTCCCGCAGCGGAGGCAAAGTGAGGACGAGACTCTGCAGGCGGTAGAAAAGGTCTTCGCGGAACTCGCCGCGGCGCACCTTCTCCTGCAGGCCGCCGCGCGCCGCGCTCACCACTCTGATGTCGACGCGGACAGGTGCCTCGCCGTCAGAGCGCAGCACCTCGCGCTCCTCGATCACGTGCAGAAGCCTGGCTTGAAGCTCCAGCGGGAGCTCGCCGACATCGTCGAGGAAGAGGGTGCCGCCGTTCGCCTGCAGGACGCGCCCGTTATCTTCCTCCACCTCCGCCTTCGGGTGCGCGGCGGCCGCCTCGCCCTGGGCCGGGGCCGGTGCGGGTGGCGGCGCTGCGCTGCGGGAGCTGCTGCCGGGCCGTCCAAAGAGCTCGCGCTCGAGCTGCGCCTCCGGAAGGGAGCTGCAGTTGACGGCGACGAAGGGCTTGTCCGCGCGGTCGCTGGAGGCGTGCATGGCGCGCGCGAAGAACTCCTTGCCGGTGCCGGATTCCCCGAGGAGGAGGATCGGAACCTCCCGCGATTGCGTGCGCCGCGCGGCCTGGATGTTGCGGCCCATCATGGGATCGCCGAAGTCGAGGTCATCGAGCGGGCTGCGTCCGGGCTCCGGGAGCGGCCGTTCCTCGATACGCGCCGGCCGTTGCTTGTTGCCGGGACCGCGCTTGGACTGCGGCGCCTGCGCGATCGCGAAGAAGCGGCCGCCGTGGCGTGCGTCGTAGATCGGCAGGGGGTGGAAGGATTTCTTCTGGCTGCGCCCGATGAGCGCGTTCAGCGAGATGTTGAATACGCGCTCGAGCGGTGCTCCGGCGAGCTCGGTCGCAGTCTTGACGCCGAGCTGGAAGAGGGCGTTGCGGTCGAGGGCGGCAATCGCTCCGGCGGCATCCAGGGCGATGATGCCCTCGCCCCAGGTGCCGACCAGCTCCGGCCGGCTGTGGAAGCGGACCACGAACTCGTCCTTGAAGCGATGCAGAAAGAGCCGGTTCTCGATCATCTGCGCCGACATGTTGACCAGCACCAGCGTGTGCTGCTGCGCGCGGTCGGATTCCCCGGAGGCATCGAGCACCGCCACGAGGTCGCCGCGGTAGTCGAAGATCGGCGCCGCGCAGCAGGTGAGGCCGGTGTTGCGGGAGAAGAAGTGCTGGTCGCGGTGGATGATGAGGGGCGCCCGCTCGAAGAGGCAGGTGCCCATGCCGTTGGTGCCGCCGTGCTCCTCGCTCCATACCGCCCCGAGCACGAGCCCGGTGCGAAAAGCGGCGTTGCGGAAGCTGAGGTCCCCGTAATAATCGAGCAGAACGCCATCCCGGTCCGTGAGGATGATGGAGTAGCCCGAGCCGGCGAGCTGATGGTAGAGGTGCGCCATCTCCGCATCGGCGAAGGAGACCAGCTCGAGGTTACGCTCCTTGCGCTCCAGGCGCTCGTCGCGGGGCAGCACGTACGGCTCCCGCTGGGACTGCGGGTCGAGGTGGAACTGCGTGAGGCAGCGCAGCCAGGAGCGCTTCACGTAGTCCGGCGTTCCCGGGCCATCGTCGCGCGCGGTGCCTCGCAGCACGGATTGGATGTATCGTGCGTGACTGCCGATCGGCTGCAGCATGGAGTCCCCCTCTGGACCGAGCCGCCATTATGCCACGCACCGCGCGGTAGGGCTCCGGCGAGCATCGAAAGCGGTACAACAGCCGGGGGGATTGTCCCGTATTGGAACAAGAGCCCCCCGCAGGTGCGGAAAGGGGCGCCCCCGCGCGGCTTCCGCCGCATCCGCGGCTAAACTCAGCGCACCGCGCCGAATGAGAGAGGACCTACATGAAAACCAAGGCAGCTATTGCATATGCGGCCGGCAAGCCGCTCGAGATCGTGACGGTCGACCTGGAAGGCCCGAAGGCCGGAGAGGTCCTGGTCGAGATCAAGGCGAGCGGCGTGTGCCATACAGATGAATTCACCCGCTCGGGCGCCGACCCCGAGGGTCTCTTCCCGGCGATCTTCGGGCACGAGGGCGCGGGCATCGTCGTCGACGTGGGGCCGGGCGTCACCTCGGTCAAGAAGGGCGATCACGTCATTCCCCTCTACACGCCGGAATGTCGGCAGTGCAAGTCCTGCCTTTCACGCAAGACCAACCTCTGTACGGCCATCCGCGCCACGCAGGGCAAGGGTCTGATGCCCGACGGCACCAGCCGCTTCTCGATCGGCGGCAAGATGGTGCACCACTACATGGGTTGCTCGACCTTCTCCAACTACACGGTGCTCCCCGAGATCGCCGTCGCCAAGATCCGCGAGGACGCGCCGTTCGAGAAGGTCTGTTACATCGGCTGCGGGGTTACTACCGGCGTGGGCGCCGTCATCAATACCGCGAAGGTGGAGCCCGGCTCGAACGTCGTCGTCTTCGGCCTGGGCGGCATCGGCCTCAACGTCATCCAGGGCGCACACCTGGTGGGTGCCGACAAGATCATCGGCGTCGACCTCAATCCGCGGCGCAAGGCGCTCGCGGAGCGCTTCGGAATGACCCACTTCGTCAATCCGAAGGAGGTCGGCGGTGATCTGGTACAACACCTCATCGCCCTGACCGACGGCGGCGCGGACTACAGCTTCGAGTGCGTCGGCAACGTCGACCTCATGCGCCAGGCGCTCGAGTGTTGCCATCGGGGCTGGGGCGTGTCCGTGATCATCGGCGTCGCCGGAGCGGGTCAGGAGATCAGGACCCGCCCGTTCCAGCTGGTGACCGGCCGCGTCTGGAAAGGCAGTGCGTTCGGTGGGGCGCGCGGCCGGACGGACGTGCCGAAGATCGTCGACTGGTACATGAACAAGAAGATCAACATCGACGATCTGATCACCCACGTCATGCCGTTGGAAAAGATCAACGACGCGTTCGATCTCATGCACAAGGGGGAGTCGATCCGCTCCGTCGTGACCTTCTGAAAAGCCGAACAATCGTTCGAGAGGAAAACATCATGGCTATTTCGATCCATCCGTTAGTCGATCACGGCGTCAAGCCCGGCAACCCCGGTTTCTCCGGCGGCACGCTCACCTGCAAGTGCGCCTCCGCGCCCGTGACGGTGAGCCTTGGGGCCAACGTCGCATTCGATCACGTCTGCGGGTGCACCAAGTGCTGGAAACCCCAGGGAGCGCTCTTCTCCCTTGTGGCGGTGGTGCCGCGCGACAAGCTCTCGGTGACTGCCAATGCGCAGAAGCTGAAGATCGTCGATGAGAGCGCGCCGATCCAGCGTTATCGCTGCACGGGCTGCGGCGTGCACATGTACGGGCGCATCGAGAACAAGAACCACCCGTTCCACGGATTCGATTTCGTGCATCCGGAGCTCTTCAAGGAGCAGGGCTGGGCGGCGCCGGAATTCGCCGCCTTCGTCTCGTCCATCATCGAGTCGGGCTTCCCGCCGGCGCGCATGGGCGAGGTGCGCTCGCGCCTGAAGGAGCTCAAGCTCGAGCCGTATGACTGCCTCGCCCCGCCGCTGATGGACGCCATTGCCACGCACGCCGCCAAGGCGAAGGGCGTGCTCGCGGCCTGAAGGCGCACCGTCCGCGCTGCATGCGCCGACAAACGTCCCAGCCGGCAAAAGCGTTGCTTTTGCCGGCTGCGGCGCGCCCGAGTCACAAATGGCCCGCAGGCCGGCCTCAGCCGGCTAGCGTAGGAAGGACGGTCCCAGCTCGGTGACGGAGCGGCAGCCGAGCTGACCGAGAACACGATCGAGCTCGACGGTGAGCATGTCGAGCGCGCGGCGCACGCCACGCTCGCCGTCGGCCGCCAGCCCATACAGGGCGGCGCGTCCGATCATCACCGTGTGGGCCCCCAGGGCGAGCGCCTTGGCGATGTCGCTGCCGCGGCGAAAGCCGCTGTCGATGACGATCGTCAGCCGACTCCCGACGGCCGCGGCGATCTCGCCCAGCACCTCGATGGGCGCCACGCAGTAATCGAGCTGCCGGCCGCCGTGATTCGTGAGGACGATCCCGTCGCAGCCGGCATCCAGGGCGCGCTGCGCGTCCGCGACGCTCAGCACGCCTTTGACGAGGAGCTTCCCGGGCCAGTGGCGGCGTATCCAGGCGATGTCCGACCATACGATGGTGGGCTCGAACATCTGCGGGATGATGGTGCTGCCCCCGACCGCGCTGGCAGCACCGGGAGGCAGGAAGGCCTCGATGTTGCGAAATCGCGGCACCCCGTTGCGCAGCAGCACCGAGGTCAGCCATCCGGGGTGGCGCAGGGTGTCCAGGATGGCGGGCAGCGCAGGCTTCCCAGGCCGCACGTAGTTGCGCTTGTCCCACTCCCTGCTGCCGAAGACATTGGCGTCGGACGTGAGCAGCAGCGCCTCATAGCCGGCGGCCGCAGCGCGGCCCATGATGTCTTCGGCGATCGCGCGATTCTTCATCACGTAGAGCTGCATCCAGAGCCGGCCCCCCGCCTGGGCCGCCACGTCCTCCAGATGAGCGGTCGAGAAGGTGCTCAGGGTGTAGGGGATGCCGAGCGAAGCCGCCGCCCGCGCCAGCGCGATGTCGCCATCCGGGTGGAGCATGCCGTTCAGCCCGGTGGGCGCGATGACGAGCGGCGCCGCGGCGGTTCGCCCGAACAGCGGCGTCGCGAGACTTCTCGCGCAGGTATCGATCAGCGTCTGCGGCACGAAACGCAGGGCCTCGAGGGCCTCGCGATTGCGCCTCAGCGTCGCCTCGTCCTCCGCCCCGCCCTCGACGTACTCGAAGACGAAACCCGGCACGCGGCGGCGCGCCACCTCGCGCAGGTCCGCTATGTTCAGTGCGCGGGCGCGGTTGCGGCCGCCGAAGGCCCGCCGTTTCCAGGGCATTCCCGGCTACTCGAGTGCAACGTCGACCCGCGACGCGGTGAACGTGTTGGTGCCCGAATCGTAGGAGCCGACCGCCACCACCCGGTATACCTGAGTCGATCCGTTCAGCGTGCTGGTGAGATCGCTCGCGAAGCCGCTCGAGGTGCTGAACTGAGAGACGCCGCTGGCGGCGTTGCCGATCGCGAACTCGGTGCCGCCCGAGATCGTGATGGCGGGTGCCGTCGTGAGGGGCGTCACCTGCGGCCCGATCACGACCTCGGCGAGAGTGTCGCCGGTCAGATTGAGCGACAGGCTCGTGCTGTCGTAGGAGGTGAACGGGGCGAGGCTGCCGCTGCTGCCTGCGCTCCACTCGACGACGAGGTCGGCGGGCTCCGAGGTGCCCGGGGTCACGGCTGTCGCGGTGAAGTCGGGGGGCGCCGTGCCGAAGGGCGTGGGGAAGCCATCCGCCCGCAGCAGCGTGCCGGCGGCCGTTGCGGTCTGGTCCGCCCCGGTCGTGGCTGCGGCGGTGTCGAGCCCATAGCTCGCTGCCGTGGCGTCGGCGCCGGAGAGGCCGGTTCCCGCGAAGTTGATGGCGCTCGCCGGAACCGGGCCCATCGAGAGCAGGTTGAGCGTCGCGGATCCCGAGGCCCCCGAAACGAGCGTGCCCCAGGCCGGGGTGGACTGCAGCCGCACCAGGCCGGAAGTGGCATCGAGCTTCGGCGGGTTGGCATTGTTCGTGTTGATTCCGACCGCATCGATCGTGGAGCCGACCGAGATCGACTGTGCGGAAAGGGCGGTCGCGGCGCTCGTGCCATCCTCGGTCACCACCGTGGAGGGGCCCACGGTCACGGTGAGGCTCGGATACCAGTTGAAGCACAGATTGCTGGTGCAGTAGCCCTCGTAATAGAGGTAAGTCGCATCGCTCACCGTGAGGGTGTTACCGCTCCTTGCGGTGACGACGCCGGTCACGTGCTCGTACTGGCCATTCGAGACCGGGGTGCCCGCATAGACCTGCGTCGCATTGATGCCGGGAGTGATGGTCGACATGTCGCCCAGGCTGCCGATGGCGATCATCGGCGTGTTCGAGCTGAGGCCCGCCACCGCGGCGAGCCCCGCCGCGCCCGTGTAGACCTTGCCGTTGACGTTGAAGTACGTGCTCGAGCTGGTGTTGACCGTGAGCGCGCCGACCGTCGAGTAGATGTTGTCCTGGAACGGCCGGATGTCCTCGACGAAATTGCTGGCGCCTGTGTTGGCCGCCACGAACAGCCCGCGGGCGCGGACCGGCTCGGTGTCGGCCGGCGTCGTGGTGGCGACCGCGAACGGCTTCACCGTCACGACGTTCGAGGTCGCGTTGACGGTGTTGGAGGCCGCCAGGTCGAAGTCCAGGGCGAGCGGCGTCGATTGGTTGAGCCCGATCACCAGAGGGTGCGCCGGATCGAGCTTCACATTGACGTATACGATGCCGAAGTTCTGGGCGCCGCTCGCGTTCTCCACCTTGGCGGCGGTGGACTGGCCCTTGATGTAGACGATCGGCGACGAGTAGTCGATCCCGATGGTGACCGTCTTGTAGGTGCCGGTCGGAATCCCGACCGCGTTCAGCAGCTCCGTGAGGTCGACCCGCTGCGTGAGGTCGGCGAATTCCTCGTACGTATAGCCCGCGGGGTAGGCGATGTAGCCGTCCGAGCGGGTCGCGCTGTAGAGGGTGATGCCGACGACGTAAGTCGAGAAGTCACCCGCCGCCTGGCTGGTGACGGTCACGACGGGGGTGCCGTTGCTGACATTGGTATTGGTGCTGCAGCCGGCGAGTGCCGCCGCGAGCGCCATGCCGAAGCCGAGAATCCAGAGGCGCAGAGCGCCCGAGGCGCCCGGTTTGGCGCGAGCGCGGTCGAAGGTCATCAAGAAAGCTCCCCCTGTCACACGGGATGAATGGGCAAGTGCGTCACGCCGGGACCGCCTGGGACCCGCATGGCTTGGTTAGAGGTGCCGGCCGCGGTTCCGTTCACATTGCCCGCTGGGGCGTAGTTTAGCCATTCTCGGGGCTCGACGCGCGGCCGGAAAGCCGGTAGAGTGCCGGCCTCATCCTGCGGGGCGCCATACCCACCCCCGCGTTACTAGGCGATACCCGCCCGACCGGGCTGGGCAAGCCAACACAGAGGTTCCCCGATACATGTCCTTTACGGATCTCGGGCTTGCGCCCGAGCTGTCGCGCGCCGTGGCCGAGCAGGGCTACGAGACGCCGACGCCCATTCAGCTGCGGGCGATTCCCGCGGTGATCGCCGGCCGCGACGTGCTGGCCGGCGCCCAGACCGGCACCGGCAAGACGGCCGCCTTCGTCCTGCCCCTGCTGCAGGCGCTCGCTCAGAGCCCCGCCGTGCGCACACCGCGCGCGCTCGTGCTCACTCCCACGCGGGAGCTTGCCGCACAGGTGGCCGAGAGCGCCCGCCAGTACGGCCGGCACGTGAAGACGCGCATCTGCGTCGTCTTTGGCGGTGTGAGCATCAACCCGCAGATCGAAGCTCTGCGCGCCGGGTGTGACCTTCTGGTCGCCACGCCCGGCCGGCTGCTCGATCTCGCCGGCCAGCGGGCTCTCGACCTGCGCGAGGTCCGCCACTTCGTCCTCGACGAGGCGGACCGGATGCTCGACATGGGCTTCATTCATGCCATCCGCCAGGTGCTGAAGCTGCTGCCGCAGCAGCGGCAGAATCTGATGTTCTCGGCGACCTACTCCGACGATATCCGCGATCTCGCGACGCGCTTCCTGCGCGACCCGGTGACCGTCGAAGTCGCACCCCGCAACGCCACCGCCGATCGCGTCGAGCAGCGGGTCTACCGTCTGCCCAAGGAGCACAAGCGCCATCTGCTGGCGCATCTGATCCGCGACGGCGGCTGGCACCAGGTGCTGGTCTTCACCCGCACCAAGCACGGTGCCAACCGACTGGCGGAGCAGCTCGCCGCCGCGGGGATCGCCACCGCGGCCATCCACGGCAACAAGAGCCAGAATGCGCGCGTGCGCGCGCTGGCTGAGTTCAAGGCCGGCAAGATCACGGCGCTGGTGGCCACCGAGGTCGCCGCGCGCGGCCTCGACATCAAGGAGCTGCCGTTCGTGGTGAATTACGAGCTGCCGAACGTGCCGGAGGACTACGTGCACCGCATCGGTCGCACCGCCCGCGCCGGCGGTGAGGGCTGCGCGATCTCGCTGGTCGCGCCCGATGAGGCGGGGCTGCTGAAGGACATCGAGCGACTGCTGCGCCGCTCGCTCGAGGTCGCCGTGACGCCGGAATTCGCCATCGCCGCCGAGCAGCGCCCCGCGCCCCGGGCCGCCGCGGCGGCGCCCCGGGCCTCGCAGCCGAAGCATCAGGCCGGGCGCCACGGCGATTCCGGACGGCGCGACACGCCGGCGCCCAAGGGACGAGGCGCCGGAGCCAGCCAGCATTCGCGGCCCGCCGGGCGCCGCTTCGGTTCGCACACGGGACGGCGCTTCGGCTCCTCTTCCCGCGGCTGAGCGCACAAAATCGCCGGGAGCGATTTTGGACGACGCGCAGCGTCGGGCCCTTAAGGGCCGAGGCCCAGGAGGGGCCGAGCACTAAATCGCCGGGAGCGATTTTGGACGACGCGCAGCGTCGGGCCCTAAGGGTCGAGCAATCGGTGCCGGCGGCCGGAACCGCCGGGTCTCTCTCGTATTGGTAGCCAGGCGCGGCCACCTGGAGAGAGCTCATGGCAACCGACCTCACACAGCAGGGCTTGGGACGAAGTCGGCAACAACACTCGGGCTTCACCGGGATGGAGCCGGGGGCGCCGCCTGAGCGCCACGCGAAGCGAGGTGCTCTCGCCCGGCGCGGGCCGGCGGAATCACTCGAGCGCGGTCTCGGTTGGTTCAGCATCGGCCTGGGGGCCGCCGCCGTTGCCGCTCCCCGCCTGGTGTGCTGGCTGAGCGGCACGCGCAGTCCGACGGTCATGCGGCTGGTCGGCGCGCGGGAGCTCGCGGCAGGCATTGGCATTCTGACCCAGCGCGATCGGACCCCATGGATGTGGTCGCGCGTGGTCGGCGACACTTTCGATCTCGCGGCGCTCTCCGTGGCCTTCACGAGAGGCAGCCGGCGTGGCCGGGCCGGCGTCGCCCTTGCCGCGGTGGCGGGCGTGGCGGCGCTCGATGTGCTCGCGGCGGTCCGACTCACCGGGAGCACGACGGGGCGGCACCTGCCCGGGGTGTCGGGGCAAACCGATGTCTATCTCGAGCGCAGCGTCACGATCGGCAAATCCCCCGAGGAGTGCTACCGCTTCTGGCGCAGCTTCGAGAATCTGCCGCGTTTCATGCAGAGCCTGGAGTCCGTGCGGCATCTCGACGAGCGCCGCTCGCACTGGGTGGCCCGGGGTCCCATGGCGACTCGCCTCGAGTGGACCTCCGAGATCACCGCCGACCGGCCGGGAGAGGAGATCGCGTGGCGCACCCTGGATGACTCCGGTGCCGCGCATGCCGGATCGGTGCGGTTCGAGGCGGCACCCGCGGGCCGCGGCACGATCGTGCGTGTGAGCCTGCACTACAGCCCGCTCGGCGGCTCGCTCGGCACGGGGCTGGTGCGGCTCCTCGGGCACGATCCGCAGTCGAGCATCCGCGAGGATCTGCGGCGCTTCAAGCAGGTGATGGAGGCGGGCGAGATCCCGACCACGCGCGGTCAGCCGACGGGTCGGAGAAGCGTCCTCGGTCGACTCACGCAACAGTGGGGGCTGGCGTCATGAAGGCGAACATCTGGTACGGCAGAGAAGAGCTGCGGGTGGAGAACGTTCCGGACCCGAAGATCCTGAACCCCCGCGACGCCATCGTGCGCATCACCTCGACGGCGATCTGCGGCTCGGACCTGCACATCTACGACGGGTACATCCCGGGCATGCTGCCGGGGGACATCCTCGGCCACGAGTTCATGGGCGAGGTGGTGGAGGTGGGCTCGGAGGTCATGAACCTGAAGGTCGGCGACCGGGTGGTCAACCCGTTCCCGATCTCCTGCGGCGCCTGCTTCTTCTGCCAGCAATCGCTCTTCTCGCTCTGCGAGAACTCCAATCCCAACGCGTGGCTCGCCGAGAAGCTCTGGGGGCATTCGCCCGCTGGCCTCTTCGGCTACTCCCATCTGCTCGGCGGCTATGCCGGCGGGCAGGCGCAGTACGCGCGCATTCCCTTCGCCGACGTGGGTCCGATCAAGGTGCCGGAGGACCTGAGCGACGAGCAGGTGCTCTTCCTCTCGGACGTCTTCCCGACGGGATACATGGCGGCGGAGCAATGCAACATCCGTCCCGGCGACACCGTCGCGGTGTGGGGCTGCGGGCCGGTGGGCCTCTTCGCCATCAAGAGCGCGCGGCTCCTCGGCGCGGAGCGCGTCATCGCCATCGACCGATTCCCGGCCCGGCTGCGCAAGGCGAGCCAGTGGGCCGAGGCCGAGACGCTGAACTACGAGCAGGTCGATGTGGCGGAGGCGCTGGAAGTGATGACCGGAGGCCGCGGACCCGATGCCTGCATCGATGCCGTCGGCATGGAAGGCCACGCGCATGGCGCCTTCGGCACCTACGACCGGCTGAAGCAGGCGCTCATGCTGGACACGGACCGGCCGACGGCGCTTCGTCAGGCGATCACCTCCTGCCGTAACGGCGGTACCGTCTCGATCCCCGGGGTCTACGGCGGCTTCCTCGACAAGATCCCCTTCGGCGCCGTCGTCAATCGCGCGCTGACCGTGAGGTCCGGCCAGACGCACGTGCAGCGATATCTCAAGCCGCTGCTCGAGCTCATCCAGAAGGGCTCGATCGATCCGAGCTTCATCACCACGCACCGTCTGCGGCTCGAGGATGCGCCGCGGGGCTATCGGATGTTCCGCGACAAGCAGGACAGCTGCATCAAGGTGGTGTTGAAGCCCTGGGCGGACGTGCCGACGGTGGACGCCGACAAGGTGGAGGAGACCGGGCGCATCCTGCACTGATCGGAGGCGCCGGACCCCGGGCGTCCCGGCCCCGGGCCAGCGCCGTCGATCCGCCGGCTTTCGGCTCCGGGTCGCTCGGCGCCTCGAAGCAGCTCAGCCTCGACCGGCGGTGGCCGTCCCCGCCCGCCTACTGCTGCCTGGCGGAGCGCTTGGCGACGTCGCCGACCGTGTCGAGGATGACTCGCGCGCCGTTCTCGAGCAGGTAGCCGCGAAAGGCTGCGGCGATGGGCGAGAGGATCCTCTCGCGCAGGTGGATCACATACCAGTCGCGCACGATCGGCAGGCCCACCACATCGAGGACGGCGAGCCTGCGGGTCTGGGTCTCGAGGCCGATGGTATGGGATGAGATGAAGCTGATCCCCATGCCGGCCATCACCGCCTGCTTGATGGTCTCGTTGCTGCTCACCTCCATCGAGGCGCGAAACGGTACCGCGCGCTCGCGGAAGACATGCTCCATCGAGGCGCGCGTTCCCGAGCCCTGCTCGCGGATGATGAAGCTCTCGCGCGCCAGCGATTTCAGCGGAATGCGGCGGCGCCGGACGAGGGGATGGTCGGGGGAGGCGATGATCACGAACGGGTGGCGTGCGAAGGGCTCCGCCGTGGTGTCGGCCTCGCGCGGCGGCCGTCCCATGATGACGAGGTCGAGCTCGTTGGCACCGAGGAGATTCACGATCTCCTCCCGGTTGGCGACCGTGAACTTGATCGTCACCTCGGGATAGGCCGGCGCGAACGCCGACAGCAGCTTCGGAGCGAAATATTTGGCGGTGCTCACCGCCCCGAGCTTCAGCTCGCCCCGCTTCAGGCCGCGCATCGCCGCGAGCGTCTCGCCCGCCTCCCGCAGCAGCTCCGTGACCTGGGTGGCATAGCGCAGCAGCTCCATCCCGGCGGGTGCGAGCCGGATCTTGCGGCCGATCTGCTCGAAGAGCGGCATTCCGACCTCCTCCTCGAGGAGGCTCACCTGTTGGGACACGGCGGGCTGGGTCAGGTGCAGCTCCTGCGCCGCCCGCGTGAAGGACAGGTTGCGCGCCACGGCCGCGAACACCCGTATCTGCCGGATGGTAACGTTACGCATGCATAAGAACTGCTTATGTAGATAAGAACAATATCTAACTAGACCTAATATTAATCAAGTCCCACGATGGCCCGGACGAACAGCAGGCGGAGAGATCAGCCATGACCAGCGCCGTGAGAGACACAGCCGTGAAAGACAAAGCCGGGAAAGACAACGTAGTTGCCGCCGATGAGCAGAAGCGGGCCAAGACCGGCGCGGCACGCTACCGGGCGGGGGTCCTCAAATACGCCCAGATGGGCTACTGGAATCCCGACTACTCCCCCGCGCCCACGGACGTGCTCGCGCTCTTTCGCATCACGCCGCAGGACGGGGTGGAGCCGGAGGAGGCCGCCGCGGCCGTGGCGGGCGAGTCCTCCACCGCTACCTGGACCGTCGTCTGGACCGACAGACTGACCGCCTGCGACCGCTATCGGGCGAAGGCCTACCGGGTCGATCCGGTGCCGGGCTCCCCCGGACAGTATTTCGCCTACATCGCCTACGACCTCGACCTCTTCGAGCCGGGCTCCGTCGCGAACCTGACCGCCTCGGTGATCGGCAACGTCTTCGGCTTCAAGCCGCTCAAGGCGCTGCGGCTCGAGGACATGCGCTTTCCCGCCGCCTATGTGAAGACCTTCGCCGGACCGCCGACCGGCATCGTGGTCGAGCGCGAGCGGCTCGACAAGTTCGGGCGGCCGCTGCTCGGGGCGACGGTGAAGCCGAAGCTCGGGCTCTCCGGCAAGAACTACGGGCGGGTGGTGTACGAGGCGCTCAAGGGCGGCCTCGATTTCACCAAGGACGACGAGAACATCAACTCGCAGCCTTTCATGCACTGGCGCGACCGCTTCCTCTACTGCATGGAAGCGATCAACCGCGCGCAGGCCGCCACGGGCGAGGTGAAGGGCCACTACCTCAACGTGACCGCCGGCACCATGGAGGACATGTACGAGCGCGCGGAATTCGCCAAGGAGCTGGGCTCGGTCATCGTCATGATCGATCTCGTGATCGGCTACACCGCCATCCAGTCGATGTCGCGCTGGGCGCGCCGCAACGACATGATCCTGCACCTGCACCGGGCGGGGCATTCCACCTACACGCGCCAGAAGAGCCACGGCGTCTCCTTCCGGGTGATCTCCAAGTGGATGCGGCTCGCCGGTGTCGACCACATCCACGCGGGCACGGTGGTGGGCAAGCTCGAGGGCGATCCGAACTCCGTGCAGGGCTTCTACAACGTGCTGCGCGAGGGGCGAAACGAGCAGGACCTGCAGCGCGGCATCTTCTTCGATCAGGACTGGGCGGGGCTGCATGGCGTGATGCCGGTCGCCTCGGGCGGCATTCACGCCGGCCAGATGCACCAGCTCCTGCACTATCTGGGCGAGGACGTGGTGCTGCAGTTCGGCGGCGGCACGATCGGCCATCCGATGGGCATCGCCGCCGGCGCCACCGCCAACCGCGTCGCCCTCGAGGCGATGGTGCTCGCACGCAACGAGGGCAGGGACATCTGGAACGAAGGGCCGCAGATTCTCGCCACGGCCGCGAAGGACTGCGCGCCCCTCAAGGCCGCTCTCGACGTCTGGGGCGAGATCACCTTCAACTACGCCAGCACCGACACCCCCGATTTCGTGCCGACGGCGAACGTCGCCTGAGGAGCCAGCCATGAGAGTCACCCAAGGCACCTTTTCCTTCCTGCCCGATCTCACCGACCGGCAGATCGCCGGCCAGATCGAGTACTGCCTCGGCAACGGCTGGGCGGTATCCCTCGAGTACACGGACGATCCGCATCCACGCAATGCGTACTGGGAGATGTTCGGCCATCCGATGTTCGACATCCGCGACGCCGCGGGCGTCATGACCGAGGTGAATGCCTGCCGGAAGACCTTTCCCAACCACTACATCAAGCTCAATGCCTTCGACTCGACCCGCGGACGCGAGTCGCTGCGGCTGTCGTTCATCATCAACCGACCGGCCGCCGAGCCGGGATTCAGCCTGGTGCGCGAGGAGGGACCCGGACGCAGCGTGCGCTATACGACTCGCTCGTATGCGACGGAGCGCCCCGAGGGAGAGCGGTATTGACCGGTCATGAACGCGAGAATCGATCCCATGCCCCCGGCTCCGGATGCAGAGCCCGCAGCCCACAGCGGTGATGAGCCGCTCGACCTCGAGGCTGCCCACCGCGACTCCCAGGTCGGGGAGGTGCTCGACAGCCTCGATCGCGAGCTCATAGGGCTGGCGCCGGTCAAGGGCCGCATCCGCGACATCGCGGCACTGCTGCTCATCGACAAGCTGCGGCGGGCCGTCGGCCTCTCCTCCGGTCCTCCGGCGCTGCACATGTCCTTCACGGGCAATCCGGGAACGGGCAAGACCACGGTGGCGATGCGCATGGCGGAGATCCTCCATCGCCTCGGCTATGTGCGCAAAGGCCACCTCGTCGCGGTGACGCGGGATGACCTGGTGGGACAGTACATCGGGCATACCGCACCCAAGACGCGCGAGGTGCTGAAGCGGGCGATGGGCGGGGTGCTCTTCATCGATGAGGCGTACTATCTCTATCGCCCGGAGAACGAGCGGGATTACGGCCAGGAGGCGATCGAGATCCTGCTGCAGGTGATGGAGAACCAGCGCGACGACCTGGTCGTCATCCTGGCGGGCTACAAGGACCGGATGGAGACCTTCTTCCGCAGCAATCCGGGCATGTCCTCGCGCGTCGCGCATCACATCGACTTCCCGGACTACACGCCGGAGGAGCTGCTGGCGATCGCGAGGCTGATGCTGCAGCAGATGCAGTACCAGTTGAGCGCGCCGGCGGACGAGGCGCTGCGCGAGTACATCGAGCGTCGGCGGGTGCAGCCGCACTTCGCCAACGCGAGGTCCATCAGGAACGCGCTCGATCGGGCGCGGCTGCGGCAGGCGAGCCGCCTGTTCGAGCGCAAGGGCGGGGTGATCTCGCGGCAGGAGCTGCAAACGATAGAAGAATCCGACATCCGGGCGAGTCGTGTCCTGAAGGGAGAGCGACCGTGACCAACAGCAATCTGTTCAACACCGGCACCATCACCCGCTTTCTCATCGAGGAGCAGCGCCGGCTCAATGCGGCCACCGAAGCGGGCGGCCCCACGGGCAGCTTCACGGCCCTGGTCAACGATGTGCGTCTCGCCTGCAAGCGCATCGCGACGCTGATCGGCAAGGGAGCGCTGGCGAACGCGCTCGGCGATGCGGGCACGGTCAACGTCCAGGGCGAAACGCAGATGAAGCTGGATCTGCTCGCGAACGAGATCTTCGTGCGCACCAACGAATGGGGCGGGCAGCTCGCCGGGATGCTCTCGGAGGAGCAGGAGCAGCCGTACTCGATTCCGGAGGCCTACCCGCGGGGCCGTTACCTGCTGCTCTTCGACCCGCTCGACGGCTCGTCCAACATCGACGTCAATGTCTCGGTCGGCAGCATCTTCTCCGTCCTGAGTTGCCCGGAGGGCGTCACCGAGCCGACCGAGGCGGACTTCCTGCAGCCGGGGAGCGCGCAGGTCTGTGCCGGCTATGCGATCTATGGTCCGGCGACCATGCTGGTGCTGTCGACGGGCCGCGGCGTCAACGGGTTCACGCTCGATCGGGAGATCGGGGAGTTCATGCTCACGCACCCGAACCTGCGGGTGCCGGAGACCACTTCGGAGTTCGCGATCAACGCGTCCAACTCCCGTCACTGGGAGCCGGCGGTGCGGCGGTACGTGAACGAGTGCCTGGCGGGGCAGAGCGGCCCGCGCGGCACGGATTTCAACATGCGGTGGATCGCCTCGCTGGTGGCGGAGACGCACCGCATCCTGATGCGCGGCGGGGTGTTCATGTATCCGCGCGACCGCAAGGACCCGGCCAGGGCCGGACGGCTGCGGCTGCTCTACGAGGCCAACCCCATCGGCTATCTCATCGAGCAGGCGGGCGGGCGGGCGAGCACCGGGTACGGTCCGGTCCTCGATGTGGTCCCGGAGAGCCTGCACCAGCGCATCAGCTTCGTGTTCGGCGCACGCGCGGAGGTCGAGCGCATCGAGCGCTATCACCGCGACCACAACGAATTCGAGCTCGACGTGCCGCTCTTCGCCACACGCGGCCTCTTCACCACTCACACCTGAGCGATCGCCACCCATGTCCGTGCGCCATCCGATCATCGCAGTCACCGGCTCCTCGGGCGCCGGCACCACCTCGGTGAGCAAGACCTTCGAGCAGATCTTCCGCCGCGAGCACATCAAGGCGGCCTTCGTCGAGGGCGACAGCTTCCACCGCTACGACCGCGCCGGGATGAAGGAGCAGCTCGCCCAGGCGCTCGCCCGGGGAGATCACCGGCTGAGCCACTTCGGGCCGCAGACGAACCTCTTCGCGGAGCTGGAGGATCTGTTCCGGGGCTACGCGCAGAGCGGGGCGGGGAAGGCCCGCAAGTATCTGCACGACGACGCCGAGGCCGCGCGCTACGGTCAGAAGGCCGGAACGTTCACGGAATGGGAGGACCTGGGCCCGGATACGGATCTGCTCTTCTATGAAGGGCTGCACGGCGCGGTGGTGACGGACGAAGTGGACGTCGCGCGGCACGTCGACCTTCTCATCGGCGTCACACCGGTGATCAACCTGGAGTGGATCCAGAAGCTGCACCGCGACAAGTCGACCCGCGGGTACTCCGCCGAGGCGGTCACCGACGTCATCCTCCGCCGCATGCCGGACTACGTGAGCTACATCTGTCCGCAGTTCTCGCGCACGCACATCAATTTTCAGCGCGTTCCGGTCGTCGACACCTCCAATCCCTTCATCGCGCGGTTCATCCCGACGCCCGACGAGTCGTTTCTCGTCATCCGCTTCGCGAATCCCCGCGGGATCGACTTTCCCTACCTGCTCTCGATGCTGCACGACGCCTTCATGTCGCGCCCCAACACCATCGTCTGCCCGGGAGGCAAGATGGACCTCGCCATGCAGCTCATCTTCACGCCCATGATCTGGCGGCTGATGGAGCGGCGCAAGGATTCCGTGTCGCGGGGCAGAGCCGGCTCGTGAGCGGGAGAGCTGCGAACGCGGCCCGGCTCGCGCCGCCAGGAGAGGAGGGCGAGCTCGGGGAGCTGCGCATCGAGGCGTTGATCTTCGACGTCGACGGCACGCTTGCGGATACGGAGGAGGTCCACCGGCAGGCCTTCAACGACGCCTTCAGTGCCCATGGTCTCGAGTTCCGCTGGAGCCGCGAGCTCTATGCCGAGCTGCTGCAGATCACCGGCGGCAAGGAGCGGCTGGCGGCGTTCTTCGATTGCACCCCGCTGCCTCGGAGGGAGCGCAGCCGCCTCTGCGAATTGATCCCGCGGCTGCATGCGACCAAGACCTCCTTCTACCGGGAGAGACTCGAGCGCGGCCGAGTGCCATTGCGCCCGGGAGTGCGCCGGCTGATGAGCGAGGGGCGGGCCGCGGGCGTGAGACTCGCCATCGCCTCGACGACCTCCCCCGATAACGTCGCGGCGCTTCTCGAGGGCGCGCTGGGTCACGATGCGCTCGAGGGTTTCAGCGTGATCGCCACCGGGGATGCGGTGGCGCGCAAGAAGCCCGCTCCCGACATCTACCGGCTCGCGCTCCAGCGGCTGGGCATCACGGCCCGGCGCGCCGTCGCATTCGAGGATTCCGCGATAGGCGTCGCGGCGGCGAAGGCCACGGGGCTTCTCACCGTGGCGACCCCGAGCGACTGGACCCGGGGCCAGGATCTGGCCGCGGCCGACCTCGTGCTGCCGAGCCTGGGCGATCCCGAGGCGCCGCTCGGGGCGGCGGATGCGTGGCGCATCGGCGCCCCGTATCTCGGGTTCGAGCAGCTGGCGATCTTTCATGCCGCGACCCGCTCGAGGGTCGCGTATTCCGATTGACTCACTGGGGAGAACGGCATGGCACTCATCTCGCTGCGGCAGCTTCTGGATCATGCGGCCGAGTTCGGCTACGGGGTTCCGGCATTCAACATCAACAACATGGAGCAGGTGCAGGCGATCATGCAGGCGGCGGCCGAGACCGACAGCCCGGCGATCCTGCAGGCGTCCGCGGGCGCGCGCGGTTACGCCGGTGAGCCCTTCCTGCGCCACATCGCCCAGGCGGCGGTCGAGACCTGGCCGCAGATCCCATTGGTCATGCACCAGGACCATGGCGCGAGCCCCGCGGTGTGCCAGGCGTCCATCCGCTCGGGATTCACCAGCGTGATGATGGACGGATCGCTGCGGGAGGACATGAAGACACCGGCGCCTTACGAGTACAACGTGGAGGTCACCGCGCGCGTGGCCGACATGGCGCACGCCGTCGGCGTCTCGGTCGAGGGTGAGCTCGGCTGCCTGGGCTCGCTGGAGTCGGGTCTGGCGGGGGAGGAGGACGGCGTCGGCGCGGAGGGGACGCTCACCCGGGAACAGCTGCTGACGGATCCCGCCCAGTGCGTCGAGTTCGTCGAGCGCACCGGGGTCGATGCTCTCGCCATTGCCATCGGGACCTCGCACGGCGCATACAAGTTCTCCCGCAAGCCGACCCGGGAAGTGCTCGCGATCGCGCGCATCGCGCAGATCCACCGCGCGATCCCCGACACCCATCTGGTCATGCACGGCTCATCCTCCGTGCCCCAGGAATGGCTGGCGCTGCTGCGCCAGTACGGCGGGGAGATTCCGGAGACCTACGGGGTGCCGGTCGAGGAGATCCAGGAAGGCATTCGCAACGGCGTGCGCAAGGTGAACATCGACACCGACATTCGCATCGCCATGACCGCCGCGACGCGGCGCTCGCTCGCCGCCAATCCCGCCGATTTCGATCCGCGCAAGTTCCTCAAGGCCGCCACTGCCGCGGCGCGCGAGATCTGCAAGGCGCGCTTCGAGGCGTTCGGTTGCGCCGGCCACGCCTCTCGAATTACTCCGCTGCCGCTCGAGAAGATGGCCGAGGGTTACGGGCGGCGCGAGCGTCTGCGCCGGGTCGGCTGACCTGCCGCTGCCGCCGCCCAAGACGGGCAGGGCCAGGACCCGGCGGTCGGCGGAGCGTGGCCATGAGGCGGGCCAGCAGGTGAACCAGGGCCAGCGCAAGCCGCGCGTGGCCTCGGCGCCGTCCGGGGGAGGAGGTCCCTTCAGCTCGGCTTTTGCCCCTTCGGGGGCCGCGCGCTCTTGCCCGTCGCGGGATCGACGGCGAAGAGCAGATCCGTCAGCTCATCGGCGTGCTCCTCCTCCTTGGCGAGGATCTGCTCCAGCATGACGCGCGTGGTCGGGTCGCGCTCGCCGAAGTAGCTGATCATCTCCCGGTAGCTCTCGACCGCGATGCGCTCGGCAATGAGGTCCTCGCGGATCATATCGGCCAGGGAGCCGCCTTCGCGATACTCGCTGTGGCTCAAGTCGGTCAACATCGCCGGGTTCATCTCGGGCTTGCCGCCGAGCTGCTTGATCCGCTCCGCGATGCGCTCGGCATGCTCCTGCTCCTCGCGCGCGTGCTCCTTGAATTCCGCCTTCACCGCCTGCGAGTGGATGCCGCTCGCCATGAAGTAGTGAAACTGGTAGCGCAGCGTGCAGACGAGCTCGGTGGCCAGCGCCTCGTTGAGCAGCCGGACCGACTGCTCGCGGTCGAGCTGGTAATCCGGAGTGATCGCTCCTTCGGCGATGTGCTGGCGCGCCCGATCGCGTAGCGCCTGGATCTGCTGCAGATGGGTCATCGGTCGGTCTCCTCCTGACGGCGGCCAAGCCCCCGCCGTATGCGGCGCGGGGCTGCTGCCGGAGGCGGAGCAAGCCGCGCGCCTGCTCAGGTGGCCGCCTGAGCGTCGATCAGAGTATCGATCACATTGAGGCGGTCGTCGCCGGTCACAAGAGTGGCGCTGGCGCGCTAGCCGGGCTCTCTCCGCCCAAGCTCGTGAGGAGGGCCCCGGGATCCTCGCGGGACGAAGGCTTGCCATGCGCACCACCCCGACCGGCGGGACCACGGGGCGGGAGATGGCGTAGGGGGGCAGGTCGCCCATGTCGATGGCGTCGGCTACCCGGTCGTTGTCAGCAATGCAGACGTTGCCAGCCACGGCACATCCCAGCTGGAGATCTGCCGAATGGGCGTCGGTCAAGCTCGCGAAACGTGCGAGTCATGGTCTTCGAAGTCCGAGACGCGCGGCCTCGAACTGGGAGCCCGCGGCCGCATACCGCCGATAAAAAATACCAATCAAATACCACTCAAGCCGCGTCATAGGGTTACGTCTGACGTAACTTATTGGATTAACGGAATAATATCCAATATGAAGAATTGGTCTCTACCTATCTGGCGCAATCATGCAATTGGTACTAGACTGGAGCTTAACTGGTCCTGCTCGTGAGCTGTCCAAACGAGGATGACAAACGCGCATTTTCGGACCGGAACGTCTCGAACCCAAACGGTCTCGCGATTGGGCTGGCATTGACTCAACGACTACATCGGGGTGGGTGAATTATGAGAATCCAAAGGTCCACGTTGGTGGGAACCGCAGTAGCGCTGGCGCTATTCGGAGGAAATCTCCCGCCAGTTGCCCACGCGGATGGCCAGAGCAATCCGGCTCAAGGCCGACGGGGCTCTGGCGCAACGCTTGCGTCTTCGAATGGCTCGTCCGGCTCGGCCGCGCGACGGGCGAGCAACACCGAAGTCGGACGGGCGCGTGCCAGGCCTTCAACTACGGAAGAAACGAACACACTCGACCCGATCGTCGTGACCGGCTCGGCTTACCCGGAGCGCCGCTTCAATGTCTCATACGCGGTCAACTCGCTTTCCGCTAAGAAGATCAAAGAGCTTGCGCCTTCGAGCTATTCGGATCTGCTGGGTGAAGTTCCCGGCATCCAGGTGGAATCGACTGGTGGTGACGCCGAGAACGTTACTCGCGTACGCGGCATTCCCGGCGACCGTACTGGCCTGATCGTCGAGCAGGACGGCCTGCCGCTATGGCCGCAAACAGATGGTCTCTATTTCAACTCCACGGACGGGATGAACAGGTTCGATCTCATGACCGAGCGGGTCGAAATTGTTCGAGGCGGACCGGCGCCCATTTACGCGAGCAGTGCGACGGCGATCGCCAACAACATCACAGTCAGCGGCGGTCCCGTTTCCAAAGGCGCTGCCGAGCTAACACTAGGCGACACCGGGCTGTATAGGGGGGATGTCTATCAATCCGGACCCCTGAGCGATAGTACCTTCTACGCAATTGGCGGGTTTATCCGCTATAACGATGGCTATCGCGACAATGGCTTTCCAAACGACCGTGGCGGTCAAATCCGCGGGAACATCAAGCATGTTTTTGCCAACGGCTGGGTCAAGGTCTCCGCTCAATACATGGATGATATCAACGTCTTTTACCTGCCGATCCCAATCGCAGATCCCCGCAACCCGTCGGTGTCGCTCAATCCCTATATCAACTATTTCACCGGCACACTGAATTCCCCTTCGATGCGCGACGTTGGCTTTCAGTACTATGACCAAAACGGGGTGTTGCAGAGCTTCAACAGAGACCTGGCCAATGGGCGTCACATCAAGTTCGGCAACGTCGGGCTCGACTACGAGGGTGACTTCAACGGAACAACGGTCGATTTCAAGTCGAGCCTGACCAAAGGCACGCTCACTTTCGATGCTTTCTATTCCACTAGCAATCCGGTTGATGGAAACGCGTTTGCAGCCTCCTATCTCACGGCGGCGCGCACGGCGTTCGGCTCAGCGGTCGATCATCTCGGGTATACGATCGCGGGGGTTCCCGGCATGACGGTCTATAATCCCTCGTCGGATTCCGGATTGGTCATGCAGGGACAATACCGCGCAGTGAATTCGGGTTTCTACTCCGACGAAAACGATTTGAGCGCGACCCACCGATTCAAAACCATCTGGGGAACGCACGATGTGAAAATAGGAGTGAACGGCGCTTTTTGGGGTCTCACCGGGTTTGATGCCTATCAGAACTATCTGGTGCAGGTACGAAGCCAGCCCCAGCTGTTGAATTTGGTGGCCTACTCCAGCAGCGGCGCCGTTCTCGGTGATGTCACCAACAACGGCGTGCTGCAGGCGACCACGGGTCTTAACCAGATGTCACTCGATGCGAAGTCGTTCGCCCTGTATCTGAACGACACTTGGGCAGTCACCGACAAGCTTAGATTCGACGCTGGCATTCGCACCGAGCGATACGACTACATAGGCACTCTGCTCGTGACCGCCAGTCGGCCGCTGCCGGGTCCAAGTTTGGCAGGAAGTTATGCGGTTGGTTTCACGGGAGCGGTACAGAATATCGATGTGAAACCGACGGCCACCAATTGGACAGTCGGGGTCAACTACGACTTCACCGACTCGGTCGGGGTATACGGGCGCGCCTCTGAACTCACCATGCCGCCGCAGCTCGGCAGCTATACGTCCTACCCGGTCGGCTCGACGGAGCCGAGTAAGGCCTACCAGTACGAAGTGGGTCTGAAGACGACTTTTCGGCACAGCTATCTCTACCTGACCGGATTCCTCACCAATTTCAATCCGCTCAATGCTTCGTTTCAGGCCTTCAATCCGCAAACCGGCGGGTTGACCAATGTGAGTTTCCTGGGCACCGCGAGGACAGAGGGTGTGGAAGCGGATGGTAACCTGCATATTGGAGATTTGTTCGCTGCGGCCGCCGCAAGAGATTTTTCCCTGTTCGCATCAGTCACCGTTGCCAACCCGGAATATCAGAACTTTTCCAGCGTCACGGGAGCGAGTGCTGCCGCGATCATGGGGAAACAGATCGTTCGCGAGCCAAAAATTTATGGTCATGTCGGTCCGGTATTTGACATCAACTTTGATTCCGACATGCATCTGAGGCTCTATGCAACCTATGAGTATGTCGGCAAGCGGTATGTCGATGTACTCAACACGACGGAGCTGCCCTCCTACGGTACACTGGGCGCGGGCGCGATCATGACGCGAGGCGACTGGCAGGCGCAGGTCGTGGGTGATAATCTTACGGATGCGCACGGGCTCACCGAAGGCAATGTACGCTCGGATGAATTGGCGGGGCAGGGCACGCCGACGGCCATTTACGGACGGCCGCTTTTCGGCCGCAGCTTCCGCGTCATGGTCACCAAGAAGTGGTGAGCAAATCTGGATTCATCGCCGCAGTTGCGGCGCTTGTGCTCGTCTGGCAACCGGGGCAGGCGGCCCCGGTTGCCAATGCGCGATGGGCGGCGCTGGCGCACAGGCTGTTTCCTGCCCTCGAAGCGCTTCCTCTGGATCGTATCGATCCAGAGGCTCGTGCGGTGCTTGCGGCGCGGAGATTGCGAATTGATGCCTGCCAGCAAGTCGTCGAGTGTGTATTGGAAGTGTCGCGATGGACGAACGCCGAGAGCTCCGCAGTTGCGGCCGATGCAACTAAGCTGCTCGCCGGTATGGAATCGTCCGACGCGGTGCCGGATGACGGTCCTCGTGCGCAATTGATGCGTGAATTTCGCGGCCTGAATAATATTATTAGCGTCTATGGGCTTGGTGCAAAGCCTCTTTACCCCGACATCGACGGACCGAATCCGGCCATGAGTGCTCGTCAGGCGGCGAGAACCCTCAAGTACGCCGTGGAGCTCGCGGGCGTCGCGCGGGACGATCCTGTGACTCGTCTGGATCCGAGCATCGCCCTCGGCCTTGCTCTGCTAGACGTCAACGACCGGGATGACGCCATCGCCTTCGAATCGCTCGACGCCAGATATAACGCCGGCGCTGTGGCCAAAGCCAAGACGCTGGGGCGGGGATGGGAGCGTTACCGATTTACGGCCATCATCGTGCCTGGCAGGGGCCCGGATGACCTGTCCACACCGCTCAGTCCGGGCGGCAAATTGCGCATCCGCCTGGCCGCCCAAGCCTTCGCCGAAGGACTCGCGCCTTTCATCATCGTCAGCGGCGGCATGGTGCATCCACGCGGCACTCATTTCGCTGAGGCGATCCAGATGCGCAGGGCACTTCTCGAGGACTATGGTATCCCTGTCGATCGCATAGTCGTCGATCCCTATGCCCGGCATACGACAACGAACCTGCGTAATGCGACGCGGCGCCTCATGGCATTGGGAGCGCCGCTCGACCGCGACGCGTTGATCGTCTCCGATCCAGAGCAAATCCGATACATCAAGAGTCGGGAATTCGCGAATCTCAATCTGCGTGTTCTGGGTTATGAGCCTGGTACCGTCGGCAATCAGTTGTCGCCATTCGAATTGACGTTTCGCCCGGCGCGTGCGTCGATGCGGGTTGATCCCATGGACCCGCTGGATCCATAGCTCCAGATATGCCATCGCTGGGCCGGCTCTCGAGATCGGAGCTGTTTCCAACCACGATCTGGCAAGGTCGTGCTACGGAATTGGCAGATCGCTTCTCGGGATGGATCGCGCTCGTCCACGAGTTGCGACGCTCTTCGCCGAGGCCTGCGGGCCGCTCAAATCGGCAGGGCTGGAACAGCCAGGATATGGATGTCCTCGGTTGCGAAGCGTTCGCGGACTTGCAGGCGCTGCTCACACTGGCAATCCGCTCGGCGCTCGAGGAGGTCACCCATACACCGCCGGAGTTTAAGCTCCGGTCCTGGATCAACATGCATGACAGGGGAGGTTTCAATTTCCCGCATATGCATGAGGGCTGCCTGATCAGCGGGTGCTTCTATCTGCGCGTGCCGGAAGGCGCGGGAGGTTTGATTTTCCGCGATCCGAGGCCGGGCGCCGCCAATTCGCGCATCAAAGGTCGCGGAGCCAATGCCCATCGGGACATTCATCTGACGCCATCGGACGGACTCTTCGTGCTTTTCCCGTCCTGGCTCGAGCATTACGTGGAGCCGCACCAAGGCGATGAACCACGGATTGCAATCGCCTTCAATGCCATTGAAGCCTGACGGGAACAGACCCCACAGGATTTATGCCGACCATCCGCAAAGCTCTATGCTCGAAAGTGTTCACGTGATTGCTTCGGCTCCACGAGCTGTCGAACGTCCATCAATCCAGACATCGATGACGTTGAGATGCTCGTCCGCCAGAACCAAATTGGCGCGATAGCCGGGCTCTATGCGACCAAGTTCGTGGGAGAGGCCCAGGAACTCGGCTGGGTAAAGGCTTGCCATGCGCACCGCTTCCGGGAGCGAGACATCGAGCAGGGAAACGGCGTTGCGCACGCAAGTCGCCATGTCGATATTCGAGCCGGCGAGACGGCCCTCCTCGTCCAGGCAGACGTGTCCAGATACGGTGATGTCGCGCCCCTGGAGCTCGAATGACCGGATGTTGGTGCCGAGACTCGGCATTGCATCAGTAACCAACATGAAGCGGTTCGTCGGCTTGCAGCGCGTCGCCAACCGAAGCACGACCGGAGAGATGTGCTCACCGTCAACGATAATGCCGCACCAACTGTCGCGGCTTTCCAGGGCCGCGCCAACTACTCCTGGCTCGCGACCCGTGAGCTGGGACATGGCGTTGAAGAGGTGTGTAAAGCCAGTGAGTCCGTGATGAAGCGCCTGTACGACTTCCGCGTACGTGGCATTCGTATGGCCGGCGGAAACGATGACTCCGCCGGTAGTCAGCTCCCGGATGATCTGCGGGGTGGTCATCTCGGGCGCCAATGTCACCAGGGTGCGGCCGGTGCCTAAGGAGGTGAGCAACCCCACGGCACTTGCATCGAGCTCGCGCAGCATCGCGGGGTCATGGACACCCTTGCGCTCGACGTTAATAAAGGGGCCTTCGATATGGATGCCCAGCACTCCCGGAACGTCGGCCTGAATGGCATCTCTGACCGCCGCGATTGCGCGCGCGACGACATCCAGGTCCGCGCTGATCAGGGTTGGCAGGAATCCTGTGGTGCCGAAGGGCCGGTGCGCTTGACCGATCCGTCGGATGGAGTCGATGCACGGCGCATCATTGAAGAGCGCGCCTCCGCCGCCGTTGACCTGCGAGTCTATGAACCCGGGCAACAGCAGCTGTCCGCGCAGATCGACCCGCTCCGCGTGGCCGCAGCTCGGGTGGTTGTCGGCGACGATATCCAGAATGCGGCCGCCCTCGAGCAGCACGGATTGTCCTTCGACGAACGCGTCATTGCGCAGTACACGCCCGTTGACCAGTGCGACAGGCATCAGAATGTCTCTGTGATCTTGCTGAGATTCGGAGGCCGGTCCGGGTCGCGGCCGCGGGCGAGCGATAGGACGTTGGTCATCCGGTAGAAGGTTTGTGCGATTAGCATGGGTGCGATCACCGGGTGGGCGGGCTCAAACGGCAGGTGCAGCGCGCCACGACAACGCGAACCCGCGATCATGACATCGGCCTTGCGTGCCGCGAGCTCCGCTGCGAGTGCCTCGAGGCCTGCGCGGGCCTCATCGTCCTGCGAGAAGATGAGTACGGGAAATCCAGGTCGCACCAACGCCATGGGGCCGTGACGCAGCTCAGCGGCGCTCAATGCCTCGGCATGCAGCCCGCAGGTTTCTTTCAGCTTGAGCGCGGCTTCCTGCGCCACCCCCAGACCCAGGCCGCGGCCAATTACGAATAGATTCGCGGCTGATATCAAACGGTCCGCGGCGGCGCTCCAGTCGAGCCGCCAGGCGTGCTCGAGCTGCTCGGGTGCCTTGTGCAGCGCCTGGGAAAGCTCCCGGTCGGCTGCCCAGCAAGAGACCAGGTGGATGATGGCGGCCAGCGAGGCAATGAATGATTTGGTGGCGGCCACGCTCATCTCGGTACCGGCGCAAAGCGGCACCACGTGGTCGGCCCTTTCGGCGAGCGGCGAGTTCGGCGCGTTGACCAGCGCCACGATCAGCGCGCCGGCTTCGCGAGCCTTGCCGACGGCGGCGAGGAGGTCAGGGCTCGCGCCGGACTGGGAAATGGCTAAGCAGAGCGAGTTGCTGAGATCCGGCCGCGAATTGTAGATGGAGCTGACGGACGGTGCCGCGGAGGAGGTGAGCACGTTGAGGCGGGTTTCAATCAGATATTTCGCAAACGTCGCTGCATGGTCGGAGCTGCCGCGCGCGCAGGTGATGACCGCGCGCGGCGCAAGCAGCCGCAGCCGAGCCCCCAGACGCTCCACTTCCTCGGCGTTGGAGAGTAGCTGATCGCGAACGGCCTGCGCCGCCTGCGCGGCTTCGGCGTGGATGCGGGTGGACAGCTCGCGCGCGCTCATGAGGACACACTGAGCTCTGCGACGAAGTCGTAGATATCGCCGCGAAAGTAGGATTGGGTGAATTCGACGGCCCGGCCATCTCTCAGAAATCCGAGCCGTTCCACGAGCAATCCCGCATCCTTCTCCTCGGCCTGGAGGAGCTCCGCCTGTTCGGCCATGAGCAGAACGGCCCGCAGCCGCTGTAATGCGCGCACTGGGCGATTGCCTGTGCGTTCGAGCGCCTCATAGAGGGAGGAGTCCGCCGCATCGAGCGAGGGTAGGCAGGAGGCGAGCACCGTCGCGTACTCCACGCACATCGGCGCATCGTCGGCGAAACGGATACGGTGGAAGCGATAGACTGGTGTGCCAGGGCTCGATCGCAGCGCCAGCGATTCCTCGGGCGTGACGCTGCCGGCAGCCTTCTTAAGCCAGACGCTGCGCGGCGTTCGGCCGCGTGCGCGCATGTCCTCGGAGAAGGAAGTCAGCTTGGAGAAGTTCTTCTCCACTCGCGCGGATACGAAAGTTCCAGATCCCTGGCGGCGGACCAACAGACCCTCAGTCACGAGGCCATCGATCGCCTTGCGCACGGTGATGCGGGAGACGTGAAACTCCTCGGCGAGATCGCGCTCGGCGGGCAGCGCATCGTCTGGCCCGAGCACGCGGTTATCGATCGCCCGGCGCAGTGCTCGCTGTAGCTGTTGATAAAGCGGCAGGGAGCTGGATTCGTCCAACTTGCCTATGGTCTGCGACAGCGTCAAAGCCCGTCTCCTGCGGTGCTGGGGAGGAAAGTGTACTACCAATACAGGACCAGTGTGCGCCATATCGATACGCGAATTAAGCGTAACACATTGACTCTTAGGGAAAAATAGTCCACTTGGGGGGCGATCGTCTGTTTAGCTTAGTACACTTTAGCACAAGTGGTATTATAATGGCACTTAAATGGTCCTTCTGAGGACAAATCTCAATGATCAACACTGAACCGCAGGCCCGTCGCGCTGACACAGTTCGGATGCCGCGAGGTGCAAAGGGTTCCGTGGGCCCCACTGGATCGTGGGAGGTTATCTCCCCGGTTTGCCGTGATCCCGGGATCTCGGCGGCTGGGAAGGGAGCGGTGTCTTTGGACCTTCGGGCCGCGAAGGGGTCCCATTTCCCGCGATGTCACGCCTGCTTTCTCGAGTGCCGTTCGTGGGCCTTGCCTCGCTTGGGATTCGAGCCGAGACGGCGTCGCAGATCGGTGCCTATGACGAGGAGGGCATGCCGCTGTCCGCGATTCCGGCCCACCAGCCTCGATGGCATGACATGAACAAGGTCTTCAGCTCCGTGGCCGGCGTAGATGCGCCGCCGCCCGGTGACCCGCGCGATCCGCGGCCGCAGAGCTCCCACGACAACGTGACGAGCGCGGTGAGATATTCCGAGGCGAACGGCGTCCCGTCGGGCAAGGTCATGTTGGGCATCGCGTTCCATGGCCGGGGGTTCACCGAGGTCTCGTCCCGGGATGCGGGCCTGTATTCGAAGTATACTGGCGGCTTTCCGGAGACGCCGTGGAGTACCGTCGAATCGCAGTTCCTCACCAGCCCGGACTGGGTGCGCCACTGGAGCGCCACGGCCGAGGCCCCCTGGCGCCGCAACGCCAGCCGGCATGTCTTCATCACCCGCGACGATCCTCTCTCGCTCGGCATTAAGGCGCTGTTCGTACGCCGGCAACAGCTTTACGGGGTGATGATCTGGGTGCTCGCCGAGGATGATCCGCGGAACTGCCTGCTGAACGCGCTCGTCTTGCACCTTCAGCCGCGAGGGCTTCCGCGCCATGCGCGTCACTGAGCCGCAGCGCCGTCTCGTCCTGCTGTCGCCCCTCTCGGGCTGGAGCGCGCCGCTCGATGAGGTCCCGGATCCGGTCTTCGCCGGCCGGATGCTGGGCGACGGGCTGGCGGTCGATCCGACGGCCGGCACGCTCCATGCGCCCTGTGACGGGGAGGTCATTGCTCTCCCGCAGTCCCGGCATGCCGTCACGCTGCGCGGCGACGGCGGCGCCGAGATCCTCGTGCACATCGGTGTCGATACCGTGGGTCTCGGGGGAGTGGGCTTCGAAGCGCACGTGAGCCCGGGCCGGCGGGTGGCGGCGGGCGAGCGGCTGATCTCGTTCGATCTGGACCTCATCGCGCGCCGCGCGAAGAGTCTGCTCACGCCGGTGGTGGTGATGGAGGGATGCGGATTTTCGATCGTGCGCCGCACCGCCGGCCGCGAGGTCGCCGTGGGCGAGGTCCTGATGGAGATCGCGCCTGTCGCGCAGGCGGACGGGCTGCGCGGCTTGGAGCAGTCAACCTCCAGTGAGAGGTCGGGCCACGCGGGCGAGGACCGGCGGTTGCGGGTCGCTCTCGAGCATGGGATTCACGCCCGGCCGGCTGCGCAGATCGCGAGCGCGCTGAAGGGCCTCGCCGCGGATGTCGAGTTGGCGGTCCAGGGACGCGCGGCCAACGCGCGCAGCACCGTGGCGCTGATGAAGCTCGGCGTCCGCCAGGGCGATGAAGTCAGTATCCGAGCGGCCGGTCAGGATGCGGTAAGGGCCGTCGATGCGGTCGCGGCCGTGCTGGCCGGCGCGCACGGGGAATCCTCCGCCTCTGCGCCGGCGCGACAGGCCGCTTGCGCCGCTCGATCCGGGCCGTCGATGCCGGCTCCGCGGGAACCGGCGGCGCCGGCCGCCGGGGAGGCGCTCTCGGGGACGGTGCTCTCTGGGGTCATCGCCAGCCGGGGACTTGCTGTGGGGCAGGCCGTTCGCCTGGCCGTGCGCGAGATCGAAGTGAAGCAGGCGGGCGCCGGCGTCTCGCACGAGAGTCAGCAGCTCGAGCGGGCGCGGGCTCAGGTGCGTATGCGGCTGGAAGCGGCGCGCGCTTCTGCCGCGGGCGCGGCGCGTGAGATTGTCGAGGCGCATCTGGAGCTGATCGACGATCCGGAGCTCACCGCGAGCTCGCTGGCGCTCATCCGGGACGGCACGAGCGCGGCATACGCCTGGCGCCAGGCAATCCGCTCGAGTGTCGAGGCGCTGCGTACGCTCGGGGATCCGCGCATGGCCGAGCGCGTCGATGACCTGCTCGACCTCGAGCGACAGGTGTTGCTTTCCCTGAGCGGCACTGCAGCTGCCGCCGTGCAGGCGCTGCCGCCGCAGGCCATCGTGCTCGCCGAGGAGCTGTTGCCCTCGCAGCTCGTCGGGCTCGATGCCGCGCCGCCCGCAGGCATCTGTCTCGCGGCGGGTGGCGCCACTTCCCACGTCTCGATCCTCGCGGCGGCGATGGGTATACCGGCGCTGGCCGCGGTCGGGCCCGCACTCGAGCGAGTTCCCGATGGCACGCCGCTGCTGCTCGATGCAGACGCCGGCCTGCTTCATGTGGACCCGGGCGCGGAGCGTCTCGCGGCCGCGCGCCGCCAGCTCGAGCGCCGCACCGCGTTGCGGGCCGCGGAGCGCGAATCCGCCCGGTCTGATTGCTACACCGGCGACGGCGTCCGCATCGAGGTATTTGCCAATGTCGGCTCGCTGGCGGATGCGCACGCCGCGGCAAGCCATGGGGCGGAGGGCTGCGGGCTGCTGCGGACGGAGTTCCTGTTTCTCGAGCGGCAGACCCCCCCAGACGAGGCGCAGCAGCATGCCGAATATCAACGGCTCGCCGCGGCGCTCGCCGGTAAGCCGCTGACCATCCGTACGCTCGACATCGGCGGCGACAAGCCGATCCCGTATCTGCCGATGCCCGCCGAGGAGAATCCGGCATTGGGCCTGCGCGGAGTGCGCACGAGTCTCTGGCGGCCCGATCTCCTGCGCCAGCAGGTGCGCGCCATCCTTGCGGTGCAGCCCCACGGGCAGTGCCGGATCCTGCTGCCCATGATCACGGATGTTGCGGAGATCCGCTCCGTGCGCGCCATCGTGGAGGAGGAGCGGACGGCCATCGGCCGCCGCGAGCCGATCGCGCTCGGCGTGATGATCGAGACTCCGGCTTCGGCCCTGATGGCGGATACCCTGGCGGCGGAGGCCGACTTCTTCTCGATCGGCACCAACGATCTCACTCAATACACGCTCGCGATGGACCGGGGCCATCCGGAGCTGGCCGCGCGTCTCGATGCGCTGCATCCGGCGGTGCTGCGGCTGATCGCGCGCACCACCGAGGCCGCGAGAGTGCACCGGCGCGGCGTCGCCGTGTGTGGCGGACTGGCGTCCGATCCGGCAGCGGCGGCGATCCTGATCGGGCTCGGCGTGCACGAGCTTTCCGCCGTGCCATCGGTCATTCCGCGGTTGAAGGCGCTCATCCGCCGTCTCACCCTGGCGGAGTGCGCCGGGGTCGCCCGGCAGGCGCTCGAGCAGAGCTCGGCGGAGGCCGTCCGGGCTCTGGGCCTGCGGCTGGCTGCGTCCGAGAGCGAGACTGAGCGGGTGTAACGCATGAAACAGCTTTTCGCCCAACTGCAGCGAATCGGCGGCGCCCTCATGCTGCCGATCGCGGTGCTGCCCGTGGCAGCGCTCCTGCTTCGCTTCGGACAGCCGGACCTCCTCGATCTGCCCGTCATGCGGGCGGCCGGACAGGCGATCTTCGACAATCTGGGGCTGCTCTTCGCGGTGGGCGTCGCGATCGGGATCGCGCGCGAGAACCACGGCGCCGCCGGGCTCGCGGCCGTGGTCGCGTATCTCGTCACCACCCGCGGCGCGGAGGCGTTCATCGTTCCGCCCGCCGCGCTCCTCGCCCTGACGGGGCACGCCCGCGATCTCGCGATCGAGGCCTTCAAGTCGAACGAGCTGAAGACCCTGACCGTGCCGGTCGGCATTCTCTGCGGGCTCCTCGCCGGCTCCCTCTACAACCGCTGTCACCGCATCAACCTGCCGGCGTACCTCGCCTTTTTCGGGGGCAGGCGGTTCGTGCCCATCGTGTGCGGCCTCGCGGCGCTCGGCCTCGCGGCGGCGTTCGGCCTCGAGTGGCAGCGAATCGAGCACGGCATGGAAACGCTCAGCCGCGCGGTGCTGGCGGCCGGACCATGGGGACTGTTCGCCTACGGCGTGCTCAACCGCATCCTGATCGTCACTGGACTGCACCACGTCATCAACAGCATCGCCTGGTTCGTTCTGGGCAACTATCACGGTCGCACCGGCGACCTCAACCGCTTCTTCGCCGGCGACCCGAGCGCCGGGGCGTTCATGGCGGGGTTCTTCCCGGTGATGATGTTCGGGCTGCCGGCCGCCTGTCTCGCCATGTACCACACTGCGCTTCCCGAGAGGCGGCCCATGGTCGCGGGCCTGCTGCTGTCCATTGCGCTGACCTCGTTCCTCACGGGCGTGACCGAGCCCGTGGAGTTCTCGTTCATGTTCCTGGCGCCCGGGCTCTACGCGGTGCACGCGCTGCTCACGGGCCTCTCCTTCATCATCATGAATGCGCTCGGCGTGCGGCTCGGGTTCGGGTTCTCGGCGGGACTCTTCGACTACATTCTCAACTACAAATTCGCCACCCGTCCGCTGCTGCTGCTGCCGGTGGGCGCGGTCTACTTCGGCCTCTATTACGGCATCTTTCGGTTCGCGATCCTCAGGTTCGACCTCAAGACGCCGGGGCGGGAAGACCTGGACACCGCCGCGCCCGCGGCCGCCGGCGCGGCATCGGCCGCAGGTCCCGCCGATCGCGCGCGCTCGTACGTCACGGCGCTCGGCGGTGCGGCCAATCTCGAGTCCGTGAGTGCCTGCACGACGCGCCTGCGGCTGACGGTCAGGACCCAGCAGACGATCGACGCCACGGCGTTGAAAAGACTCGGCGCGCGCGGAATCATCCGGCCCACGAGCACTTCCCTGCAGGTCGTGGTCGGCCCGACCGCCGATCAACTCGCCGGCGAGATCCGCGAGGCCATGGCATCGCTGCGGGAGGAGGGTCCGGCGAGCCCGGCGCTTCACGCCGCGTCCGCGGGCCGGCCGCCCGAGGCGTCATCGGCCGCCGCCGCGGCAGCGGCGCCGGCCCGGGAGATTCTGCAGGGGCTGCTCGCGGCGCTCGGCGGCCGAGCCAACGTGCGCAGCATCGAGCCGGCCTCATCGCGCCTGCGGATCGGTGTGGCGAGCGCCAGCGCGGTCGACAGCGCGGCGATCCGCAAGCTGGGCATGCGCGGCGTCGCCATCGCCGCCTCGGACTGCGTGCACGTCATCGTCGGTCCGGCAGCGGATGCGGCGGGCGCCGAGTTGCGGGAGCTGCTGGCTTCCTGAGGCCGGACATCGTGTCACGGCGCCTCCGGCACATCGTCATCGTTGGGGCGGCGCCTTCCTCGCCTCGACGCGCGGTACGTTCAAGTTCGGGATCGCGTTCCTGACCGGGTCCGGCCGGATCACCGGTTCTTCCATCCCTTCGGCCGCACTGCGCGGCGGCGCGGATGTCGCGAAAATCCTTGTGCAGATGCGCCATGAACCAGGCGGCGCAGGCGTTCCCGACGCACCGTCAGTAAATCGAGCGGCACTGCAGGGCCGCCGCCGGGTGAGCGGGAACGCGGGGCTCACTCACCGCCGAGGCTTTTCGGCGCCGCGGAGGCCGGCCCCTCGTGATTTCGATGCGCTTGCGGCTTGACGAACAGGGCGACGACGTGCGGATGCGCCGCGGTCACCTTGCGCTCGATCTCGGCCGCGGCGTCTTCGACCTGGCGCGCGCTCAGCGCATCTTCGAAATCGAGGCTGAGCGCGGCAACGATCTGATCCGGGGCAAGCTGCATCGTGATCACCCCATTGGCGCGCGTCACGGCACTCTCCGACCTCGCAATCTGAAGTATAGCGTCGCTGAGGCTCTGATCGGCGCGTTCCCCGATCAGAAGACTCTTGCTCTCCGCCGTCAGCAGGAACGAGACGAGGGCGAGCACCAATCCGATGAGAATTGAGGCGATGCCGTCGAAGCGCGGTTGATGCAGCCGGACGGTGAGGAAGGTTCCGATGGTCGCGATGAGGATACCAACTATCGCAGCGCTGTCCTCGAACAGCACCATGAACGAGGCTGGATCCTTGCTTTTACGAAAGGCCTCGAAGTAGCCGAGCGGCCCCTTTGCGGCCCGGAACTGGCGCAGCGAGATCGCCCACGAGACACTCTCGAAAGCCAAGGCCAGAGCGAGCACCAGATAGTCGACGCCCGGTGCGCGGATGGGCGCCGGGTGACGGATATGATCGATTCCCTCATAGATAGAAATGACCGCACCGAGGGCGAAGATCAGCAACGCGACGATGAAGCTCCAGAAATAAAGCTCGCGCCCGTGGCCGAGCGGATGTTGGGCATCGGGGCCCTGCGCCGCGCGGCGCAGCCCGTGGAGCAGCAGCAACTCATTGCCACAGTCGACAAACGAGTGCACGGCCTCGCTCATCATGGCGGAGCTGCTGGTCCAGGCCGCGGCGAACAGCTTGGTTGCCGCGACCAGGAGGTTGCCAATCAGGGCGGCATGAACGACCTTGCGGGATGAAGTGGGAGACGCCATGTCACCGACATCCTACCCAAGCGCGTCGGCCGGTGCTGCGCTTGTCGCCCGATCGCCGAAGATTGCGCGTACACTGTTCTGTTGGAGTGCGCTCTGATGAGCGCGCGCACCATCGATCGAGGTCTGGCGACGGTGTCCGCGGGGACCTCCGGCGCTCGGGCGCCCGCCCGGCAGGTCGCCCCCGAGGTCGCGGTTACGCTGCAGGCGGTTGTGGGCTCGACGATAAGCTCTTGAAGGATCCAGAGTTGCGCTCTCGAGGGCAGAGATCACCCTGGACGCGACACTCGTCCGATGCTCTGCGCGGCGATATGATGGTCCGGTCCGCGCCCCACTCCATTCGATCCGAAAGGAGCCCTGAGATGGTCAACGAAGCCAAGAAGACTGCCACCCTGGATACGCCCTCGGGTCTTTCGAAGGAGGCGGTCCGTGACATTCCGCCTGCCCTCACGACACTGCTGGCCGACACCTTCGCTCTTTATCTCAAGACGAAGAACTTCCACTGGCACATGTCGGGACCCCACTTCCGCGACTGGCACCTGCTGTTGGATGATCAGGCGACGCAGATCTACGGGATGACCGATCCCATCGCCGAGCGCGCGCGCAAGATCGGCGGCGCGACGCTCAAGTCGATCGGACAGATCTCGAAGCTGCAGCGCCTGAAGGACAATGACGCGAGCTTCGTCACCCCGCGGGACATGCTGGCCGAGCTGAGGGAAGACAACCGGCAGCTCGCGGCATACATGCGCGAGGTCCACGGGGTGTGCGATGAGCTGGGCGACGTGGCCACCGCGAGCCTGCTGGAGAACTGGATCGACGAGACCGAGAATCGGGTGTGGTTCCTCTTCGAGGCGACCCGGCACGCGGAAGGTTAGCGGCCGGCTCGACCGCGCTCAGTGCGGATTGCCGGTGAGCCCCCGCGGTCGCGGCAGGCCGATGGGGGTCACCAAGGCGGCGCCCTTGGCGCCGCACTTCGAGCACCGCAGGCGCGGAGCGAGGCGCTCGAGGCTCGTGGACCAGCCGACGAGACGCGCCAGCGCCTCGGCCGCGATGTCGCGCGAGGCGCCGCAGGCCGGACATTTCACGCGGACCAGGAATTGCCCGAAGCGGTCATCCAGCTTCTTCACGTCGCGCAGCTCTCGCATCCCGCAAGAGTAAGAAGCGGGCGAGGCGGCTGTCCATGCAGTGGCCGGGCGCCGCGGCCACTGGATGAGCCGAGATTCGCGGCGGTTGCGGCTCGGCCCGAGGCCCAGTGCCGCGGCGGAACCTGCCACGCGTCCGGGGCTTTTTCTGGAGAGGTGTAGCAGGTCAGGGAGTTTCCCATGAAGGCAGTCCTCTCGGTGCTCGGCATCGCGTTCATCGTCGCCTGGCTGGTGCTGTGGCTCGCGGTGAAGATCACGTTCGGCGCCATCCATCTGCTGGTCCTGATCGGAGTGGTCCTCATCGTCTTCGCATTCCTCAAGGCCGCATAGCGGGAGCACCTTGCGCGGGACGGGGGAGGGCAGGCCAACGTTCTGCGGGGGTCGAGGCGGTGACCCATCGGCCAGGACAATGTTCTCGCGTGCAAGCGGTAGCATGAACGTTGAATGTCTCCACTCGGCCCTGCCCCCCATGAGCAACAACGCGGAATCCTTCGAGCACTGGATCCGAACCTCGTTCGTGCAGATGAACACCGAACTGGAGGAGCTTTACTTCCGGCAGGAGGACCGATCGCGGGTGACAGGGGTGGGCGAGAGGATCAAGCACGCCTTGCGTGATGAAGGGCATGCGCACGTGACTGCGTTGCGCGCCGAAGGCAACACGGGAGAGGGTTTCGAGAGCGCTTTCGGGGTTCTGGGGAACGTCGGGATGTATCTCGGCGCCCTGAGGCGTCACGAGCTCACCAATCCGGCACGGGAAGAGCGCTCGCCCTTTCCCGAGGCGTCCTCTCTCGCGATCCACTGTGGCGCTTCGCTCGGAATGGCGCCGAGATTCGCCACCGCCCACCTGACCCTCCACAACAGGGCCCGTGCCGGCTTGCGCAAGAGCTTCACGTCCCTCGACGCCGAGTTCCTCTTCATCGACGAGAATACCCGAGGCATTCTGTCGCTGCAGCGCGCCGCGGACGCGCTCACGAGCATCGTGCACATCGGGGTCTCGAGTCCCGTGGCGGATGTGATGTTCGAAGCCGCGAGGCACTCGCTGCGCGAGGTGATGAACGCCAACCGCCGGCTGATGGAGCGCCTGGACGTGGAGCGGTTCTTCCATTGCGTGCGTCCCTACTACAAGCCCTACCGGGTGGGGCGGCAGGAGTACCGAGGCGCGAACGCCGGGGATTTCTCCGGAATCAACGAGATCGACCTGCTGCTCGGGCTCTGTCGGGCGAATGACCCGTATTACGGTCAGCTCCTCGTCGACAAGATGCTCTTCATGCTGCCGGGCGATCAGGTGCGGCTGAAGGAGTGCATGGCGCGCAGGAGCCTGCTCGATGAGCTGCTGGAGCTGCTCCCCGATCACGCCGGCACCGCCTGGTTTCAGCGCAATGCGCGGTCATTTCTCGAGGTGTGCGGGCTTTTCGGACAGGCGGCGGCGCAGCATCACGATCAGCTGGTGAAGCGCTTCATCGCGGAGCCCGCCTCACGGCTCGGCGAGGAGCAGTCGCAGGGCCTCACCGCGAGCGGTCCCCCGCTGCCGGTGCTGCTGCGCTCGCTCGAGCTGCTTCGGGACCTGCGCACCGCCGCCGATCGGCCGGATATCGCCTCCCGTCACGATGATCTCGCGAGGCTGCGGGAGGCGGTGGCGGCACGATGAACGACCGAGCCGGCTGGGCGAGGCTGAAGGCTCTCATCGAGAGCGTCCGGATCGCTCTGCTCACCACCGTGGATCTGGATGGATCCCTTCATACGCGTCCCGTCGAGACGTTGCGTTGCGATAGCGACGGCACGTTATGGTTCTTCACGGACCATCGGAGCCCGAAGGCCGACGAGCTGTCGCGCGACATGCGTGTGAGCGCCGGTTACTCCGAGCCGTCGAAGAAGATCTATGCCGCCGTCGCGGGATACGGTCTGATCCTGAGGGACCCCGCGCTCGCGGCGCAGCTCTGGACGCCTGCGCAGAGGGCCTGGTATCCCGAGGGCGTCGGCGATGCGCAGCTGTCCATTCTCCGGGTCACCCCGGAGCGCGCCGAGTACTGGGAGACGCCCGGCAGAGTCTCGTATCTCGTTGCCGCGCTGGCCGCGACCATCACCGGCAGGCCGGCGGCAGTCGGGGAGGGCCACAAGCTTCCCTGAGCGCGGTTCAGAACGCGTTGAGACCCGTCAGCTCGCGTCCGATGGTGAGCTGGTGAATGGTCTCCGTGCCCTCGTACGTGATGACGCTTTCGAGATTGAGCATGTGGCGAACCGGGACGTACTCCGCGCTGATGCCGGCGCCGCCGAGCATGTCGCGGCAGTCGCGCGCGATATCCAGGGCCATGCGGCAGTTGTTCCACTTCGCGACCGACACATGGGACGGCTGCATCCTGCCCTCGTCCTTGAGACGGCCGAGTTGCAGCGCCAGCAGCTGCGCCGTCGTGATCCGGCGCGCCATGTCGGCCAGGCGGATCTGAATGGTCTGGTTCTGGGCGAGCGGCCGCCCGAAGAGGACGCGCGTCCTGGAGTAATCGAGGAGCTGCGCGAGACAGGCCTGCGCCGCGCCGATCACACCCCAGGCGATTCCGTAACGCGCCTGCGTCAGACAGGAGAGAGGGCCCTTGAGGCCGACGACGCCGGGCAGCACGTTGGCCTCCGGAACCACGACGTTGTCGAAGAACAGCGCCGAGGTGACCGAGGCCCGCAGTGAGAATTTGCGCTCGATCTCCGGGGCTGCGAACCCGGGCGTTCCCTTCTCGACGATGAAGCCGCGGATCCCTTCCTCGGTCATCGCCCACACGACCGCGAGATCGGCGATGGCGCCGTTGGTGATCCACATCTTCGAGCCATTCAGCACCCAGTCCTTGCCGCGCCGCTTGGCGTGGGTCTTCATGTTGGCCGGATCGGAGCCGCCGTGCGGCTCGGTGAGCCCGAAGCAGCCGATGAGCTCCCCGCGCGCCATGCCGGGCAGATATCTCTGCTTCTGCTCCTCCGAGCCATAAGCGTGGATCGGATACATGCAGAGGGAGGATTGCACCGAGACGAAGCTGCGGATGCCGGAGTCCCCGCGCTCGAGCTCCTGACAGATGAGCCCGTAGCTGATGCCGTTGAGGCCCGCGCAGCCGTAGCCCTTGAGCGAGGAGCCGAGCAGGCCGAGGGCCGCGAGCTCGGGGATGAGCTCGCGCGGGAAGCGGTGCTCCTCGAAGCACCTCTGAATCACGGGCAGCACCTTCTCGTCGACGAGGCGCGCGACGGAGTCCTGCACCATGCGCTCCTCTTCGGTGAGCGCAGAGGCGACGTCGTAGAGGTCGAGTGGATTCAGGGGCATGGGGACTCGCGTTTCCGGTAGATTGAAGCCGCCGCGCGGCGGTGCGCAGCTTACGGGATGAGCGCCGTGACCTCAATTTCCGCTTGCGCCCTGCGCTCCAGGGGGCCCTCGGCGCAGGGACGTTGTCGGAGTGGTCTCTCCCGGAGACAATCCCCTCGCGCACCACGGCTCCGGCGGCCCGCGGCGGCGGTCCGGCCTGGTGCGCGCCGGGCATTCGATTCAGGGTATGCAAAGCGCGGATACCGACAACTCGGGCGAGCGGGAATGGGGCCTCAGACGCAGCCTGGGCAAGGCGCAGATCGTGATGATCGGGCTGGGCGGCGCCATCGGCACGGGCCTCTTCATGGGCAGCGGGCTCGCGGTGGGCTATGCCGGCCCCGCGGTCATCGTGAGCTATGCGCTCGCGGGATTCGTGGCGCTCGTGATGGTCTTCAGCCTCTCGGAAATGGCGGTGATGCACCCGTCCGCCGGCTCATTCGGCGTCTATGCGGAGATGTACCTCAACTCCTGGGCCGGGTTCGTCGTGCGTTACACCTACTGGGTGGCGCAGGTGATCGCCGTCGGCGGCGAGTCGGTCGCGGCGGGACTGTACATGCAGTACTGGTTCCCCGGGGTGCCGGTCTCGGTCTGGGCCCTCGGCTTCTGCGCCGTGCTCCTCTATCTGAATTCACGCTCGGTCGCCAACTTCGGCACGGTGGAGTCGTGGCTGGCGGTGATCAAGGTGGCGGCGATCATCGTCTTCATCCTCCTCGGGATCGCCAGCATCGTGGGTCTCGGCGGCCCCGCGGTGGGCCTGCACAACCTGACGCGCCTGCCGGGCGGATTCCTGCCGAACGGCGTCGCTGGACTCTGGCTGGCCGTGACGGTCGGAATCTTCTCCTTCGTCGGGATCGAGGTGATCGCGGTCACTTCCGGCGAGACCCGAAATCCCGAGACGGCCATCCCGGCGGCGCTGCGCACGATGCTGTTGCGGCTGTTTCTCTTCTACGTGCTCGCCGTCGCGGTCATCGTCACGATCGTCCCCTGGACGGACACGGGGGCGAGAGTCGTCGCACAGAGCCCGTTCGTCACGGTGCTGCAGCACTCCGGCGTCAGGGATGCCGCCGGGATCATGAACTTCGTCGTGGTGAGCGCGGCGCTCTCGGCCATGAATACCGATGTCTATCTCTGCTCGCGCATGCTCTTCTCGCTCTCCCGCGGCGGCGATGCGCCGCGAGGGCTCGGCAGGCTGAGCGACAAGGGCAGCCCGGTGGCGGCGAGCGTGGTGTCGGGTGCCTTCGTGCTCGTCGCGGCCGGCGCGTCGATCTTCACGCCGGATGCGTACGCGGATCTGCTCGGGGTCGCGCTGTTCGCCATGATCATCGTGTGGATGTTCATCCTGGTGAGCCACCTGAGCTTCCGCCGCCGCCATTCGCGCGCGGCGTTGCCGGTGCGCATGCCGCTTTTCCCGTGGCTGCAGTACGCGGGGCTGGGGCTCCTCGCCGCGGTCCTCGTCACCCTGGCCTTCGAGAGCCATCTGCAGGTCGCCTGGATGTACGGCGTGCCCTGGCTCGCCCTCATATCACTCGTTTACTTCGTGCGGCGGGCTCGCCTGAGGAACGCCTCTGTCGCCTCGCCGGCCGCCAGGAAAGGATGAAGATGTCGACCGACTTCGATGCGCTCCGGCGCGCATTTCCCGTCCTCGAGCGCAAGACCTATCTCAACAGCGGCTCGTACTGCGCCCTGGCCGACAGTGTCCGGGATGCGATCGAGGCCTACCTGCAGGAGCGCCTCGCGGTGGGGGCCAATTGGGATGCGTGGGTGGCGAGGAACGAGGCGGTCAGGACCGCGATGGCTCAGGTGCTGCGCGTGACCCCGGATGAGATCGCCGTCACGGCTTCGGCTTCGGCGGGGATCAACGCTCTTGCGAGCGCGTTGGATTTCCGCGGATCCCGCCCCAAGGTGCTCGTCAGCGACTTCGAGTTTCCCACCCACGCGCAGATCTGGCATGCGCAGGAAAGGCTCGGCGCCGAAGTGGTGCACGTCCCGGCGGCGCCGGACGGCTACATTCCGCTCGAGAGCTTCGCGCGGGCGATCGACGATCGGACGCAGCTCGTCGCCGTCACCCAGGTGTGCTACCGCAACGGGGCGCGGCTGGATATCCCCGGCATCACGCGCCTGGCTCACGAGAGAGGCGCGCGCGTCATGGTGGACTGCTATCAGGCGATCGGCGCCATGACGGTCGATGCGAGGGCGCTCGGGGTGGATTTCGCCGTGGGCGGAATGCTCAAGTATCTGCTCGGCACGGCGGGCATCGGCTTCCTCTACGCGCGCTCGGAGCTCATCGCTGAGCTCGTGCCGGGCAATTCCGGCTGGTTCGCGCAGCAGGACATCGCGGCGATGGACATCACGGCGAACCGGCCGGCGCCGAGCGCGCGGCGCTTCGAGGCCGGCACGCCGCCCGTCGTCAACTGCTACGCGGCCGAGGCGGGGCTGAAGATCATCCTCGAGGCGGGGACCGATGCGATCGAGCAGCGTGTGCGGGCGCTGACGCGGCGCTGCATGGAAGGCCTCGCCGCGATCGGCTGGCCCGCCGTGACACCGGCGGACGATGCGCGCCGGGGTCCCATGGTGGCGGTGCCTTCGCGCGATGCGGCGGGCCTGCTCGCGCGGCTGCTGCAGGAGGACATCGTGACATCGTTCAGGAACGACAACCTTCGCGCCACCATCCACTTCTACAACTCGGAAGCGGACATCGACCGCTTCGTCGCCGCAATGGCGGCCCATCGCGATCGCTTCGGTCCGCGCCCATGAGGCGGCCTGAGTTCGCCATCCTCGGAGCCGGAGCCCTCGGCTCCATCCTGGCCGCGCACCTGGCGCGCGCCGGCCACTCGGTGGCCGTTCTCGCGCGCGGCGAGCGCGCACGGGCCGTGCAGCAGGAAGGGCTTCGCATCAAGGGACTCGCCGATTTCTCGGTGCGGGTGCCGGTCATCACCGATCCCCTGGAGCTTGCGGCCGCTGACACCCTGATCGTCGCGACCAAGACCCCCGGCACGCAGGCCGCGCTCGAGCGGCTGAGCCATCTGCGGGTCGACACGGCGCTCTCCATTCAGAACGGCGTCCTCAAGGACGAGCTTCTCGCCCGGACCTTCGGTGCCGAGCGGGTGCTCGGGGCGCTGGCGGACACGAGCGGCGAGCTGCTGCCCTCGCGGGAAGTGCTCTTACCCGGAACGTGAGCCTGCCGCTCGGCGAGCTGGCCGGCGGCATCAGCGAGCGGGCGCGCCGGATCGCGGGCATGATCGATGCGGCCGGCGTGCGCTCGAGCGCCGTTTCCGACATCGTCTCCCTGGAGTGGAGCAAGTTCATCGTCTGGCTCGGATTGATGAGCATGGCCGTGACGACGCGCTCCGTCAGTTGGCGTTACCTCACGGATTGCGATTGTGCGCGGGTGCTGGTGCGGCTCGTTCGAGAGGTCGCTGCGGTGCCGAGAGCGCAGGGAATCGCCTTGGTCGAGGGCGCCGCGGCGCTGCCGCTGCTGACGATCCTCGATGCTCCGGAGCCCGAGGCCGTCGAGGCGGTGAGGAGGGCCGGCGAGCAGATGCGCGCGCGCGCCCCCGAGCATCGCATGTCCGCGCTTCAGGACCTCGAGGCCGGCCGGCCGCTCGAAGTGGATGAGACCTTCGGTTACGCGGTGCGCAAAGCCGCGCAGCTCGGGCTATCCCTGCCGCTGTTGGAGACGCTCCATCACCTGGTGGCGGCCATCGATCGCATCCGGCGTCCCGGCGCGCGCTGAGCCGGCGGGTTCCGCCGGCGGAACCCGCCGGAGATCGCGCTATTGTAAGGACCATGAGCGTCGATGCCGATTACCTGGGCCGCTCGGGCGGCGTGCTTTCCGACGTGGGCCACCTGATCGAGAGGGCGGCCCACGCCGTGGGACCGGCGAGCTCCGCTGTCGGACGCGTCGCCGCAGCGGTATCGGTCGTGCAGCTCGGAGGGCGGCTGATTCCGGCGGGAGCACGCCTGCTCAGGCGGCATCCGGCGGGGGCGGCGTTGGTTCTGGCGGGAGCTCTCGGGGCTCTGTACCTGACTCGTGCGCCGCGGCGGCGCTCGTCTCGCCTATGACCGGGCTCACCGGGGGCGCCACGCTGCCCGCCGGCAGCGTCGAGAGCTCTGCGTGCCGGCTCTGCAGGATGACCGTATTCTCGAGCACGAGGGCGACGCCGTCCGTGAGCACCTGGATGCTCTTCGACGAATTGCGCGGAATGGGCACGCGCATGGTCACGCAGTAGTTGACCATCGCGGCAGCGATCATGGGCGAGGAATAGCGCCGCTCGCTCACCTTGTCGCTCTCGGGCCGGTGAATCGAGAGCACGGCGACGGCGTTGCCGCCGCCCAGATCATCGATGGTGGCCCCGACGGCGGTGGCCTTCGGCGGCCAATGCGCCTGCTTCATTTCCAGCGCGATGAGGGCGTCGACGAGAGTATCCAGCGGAAACTGCAGGCGGCGGGTCTCGTAGATCAGTGTATTCGGCACGGTCGCGATCTCGGCTGCGCCCGCAAGCTATCACATCTGGAGCCGCTGCGGGGCCGTATCCAAATCCGGCCGCCGGCGCAAGACTTGTTGGAGCCGGACCGATTGCGCATAGTGGCCCGATGAGTTCCATCGAATCCCGCCTCGCCGCCGAGCTCTCCGTCAAACCGCCGCAGGTCCTTGCCGCCGTCGCGCTCCTCGACGGCGGAGCCACGGTGCCTTTCATCGCGCGCTACCGTAAAGAGGCCACGGGGGGCCTCGACGACGCGCAGCTGCGAGCGCTGCAGGAGCGCCTGGGGTATCTGCGCGAGCTCGAGGAGCGGCGCGCCGCGGTGCTGAAGAGCGTGGAGGAGCAGGGGAAGCTGACGCCGGATCTCAGGCGAAGCCTCGAGGCGGCCGATACGAAGCAGCGGCTCGAGGACCTCTATCTGCCCTTCAGGCCCAAGCGGCGCACCAAGGCTCAGATCGCCCGCGAGGCCGGCCTCGATGCGCTGGCGCATGCGCTCCTCGCCGACCCGATGCGCGATCCGCAGGCCGAGGCGGCGCAATACCTCAAAGCGCCTTTCGCGACGGAGCATGGCGAGAATCCCGGCGTTCCCGATGCCAAGGCGGCGCTGGACGGCGCTCGCCAGGTGCTGATGGAGCAGTTCGCGGAGGAGGCCTCCCTGGTCGGGGAGCTGCGGGAGCACCTGCGCTCGAGCGCGCGCCTGGTCTCGCGGGTGGCCGAGGGCAAGGAGGAGGCGGGGGCGAAATTCCGCGACTACTTCGACTATCAGGAGCCCCTGGAGGCGATTCCGTCGCATCGGGCGCTGGCGCTCTTCCGCGGGCGCAAGGAAGAGGTCCTGCAGCTCGCTCTGAAGCTTCCCGAGGAGCTCGAGGAGGCCGGAGCGCCGGCCGCCGCGGCGCCCGAGGCGCTCAACTCCTGCGAGCGCAAGATCGCCGCGCGCTTCGACATCTGCAGCCGGGGCAGGCCTGGCGATGCCTGGCTGGTGCAGACGGCGCGCTGGACCTGGCAGGTGAAGCTCGCCTGGCAGCTCGAGGGTGAACTGCTGGCGCAGCTGCGCGAGCGCGCAGAGGAGGAGGCCATCCGCGTCTTTGCGCGCAATCTGCACGATCTCCTGCTCGCCGCGCCGGCGGGTCCGCGCGCCACCATGGGGCTCGATCCCGGGCTGCGCACGGGGGTCAAGGTTGCGGTCGTGGATGCGACGGGGAAGGTCCTCGATACCGCGACCATCTATCCTCATGCGCCGCGCAACGACTGGGACGGAGCGCTGCATGTGCTCGCGTCGCTGGCGAGGAAGCACACGGTCGATCTCATCAGCATCGGCAACGGCACCGCCTCACGGGAGACCGACAGACTGGCGAGCGATCTGATCAAGCGCCATCCGGAGCTCAAGCTCACCAGGATCGTGGTCTCGGAGGCGGGCGCCTCGGTGTACTCGGCCTCGGAGCTCGCCACCCGCGAGCTGCCCGGCCTCGATGTGACACTGAGGGGCGCGGTCTCCATCGCGCGGCGCCTTCAGGATCCTCTGGCCGAGCTCGTCAAGATCGATCCGAAATCGATCGGAGTGGGGCAGTACCAGCACGACGTCAGTCAGACGAAGCTCGCGCGCTCGCTCGATGCGGTGGTGGAGGACTGCGTCAACGCGGTCGGCGTCGATGTGAATACCGCCTCGCCGGCCCTGCTCGCCCGCATCTCGGGGCTCTCCGAGTCGCTCGCCGCGGCGATCGTTCGCCACCGCGACGAGAAGGGCGCATTCCGCAGCCGGGAGGCTCTGCGTGAGGTGCCGCGGCTCGGCGCCAAGACCTTCGAGCAGGCCGCCGGCTTCCTGCGCGTCAACGACGGTGAGAACCCGCTCGACCGCTCCTCGGTGCACCCGGAGGCCTATCCGGTCGTGCAGCGCATCCTCGCGCAGCTGGGCAAGCCGCTGGCCGAGGTGATGGGCGACTCGCGCGTCCTGCGGCAGATCGATGCCGCCCGCTACACGGACGAGCGCTTCGGGCTGCCGACGGTGCGCGACATCGTCAAGGAGCTGGAAAAGCCCGGGCGCGATCCGCGTCCGGAGTTCAAATCCGCCGTCTTTCAGGAAGGCGTCGAGGACCTGAAGGATCTGACGCCTGGCATGGTGCTCGAGGGAGTGGTGACGAACGTCACCAATTTCGGCGCCTTCGTCGATGTTGGCGTGCACCAGGACGGCCTGGTCCACATCTCGATGATGTCGGAGCGCTTCGTCAAGGATCCGCGCGAGATGGTCAAGGCGGGGGACGTGGTGAAGGTGAAGGTGCTCGAGGTGGACCTGCAGCGCCGGCGCATCGCGCTCACCATGCGGCTCGGGGACGCTTCACCTCGTACTCGACCGGAAGCCGGCCGATCGGGCCCCGGCGAGCGCGACAGAGGCCGTCCGCCCCCGCGTGCCGCGTCCCGTGGGGACTCGCAGCGCAAGAGCGAGCCGCAAGGGAACGGGGTCATGGCCGATGCGTTGAAGCGAGCTCTGAACCGCTGATTCCACTGCGATGAAGCCATACGTCGTCTGTCATATGGTGTCGAGCATCGACGGGCGCATCCTGCACAGCCGCTGGCGTCCGGCTACCCGCGACGGGGGAGATCTCTTCGAGCGCCTCCACGCGTGGATAGGTGCAGACGCGTGGCTGGTCGGGCGCGTGACCGGCCAGGAATTCGCGAAAGCGCAAGCCTACGAGGCGCGGGCGGAGCGGACCTGGCCGAGGGAGCCGTGGCTCGCCCGCCGTGACGCGCCGGCATACGGAGTCGTGCTGGACGCCCATGGAAAGATCGCCTGGGGACGCTCGGACATCGGCGGCGACCCGATCGTGGTCGCGCTCACCGAGCAGGTCTGCGACGCGCATCTGGCGGGACTGCGCCGGGACGGCGTGTCGTATTTCTTCGCGGGCACGACGGAGTTGGACCTCGCTGTCGTGCTCGAGTTTCTCAATCGCGAGCTCGGCGTGAAGCGGCTGCTCCTCGAGGGCGGTGGACACGCCAACGGGGAATTCCTGCGCGCGGGCCTCATCGATGAGATCAGCCTCGCCATCTGCCCTGCCGTCGACGGGGCGCGGGGTGCGCCCAGCGTGTTCGACTCGGCCGACCGCGACTCGCAGCTGCGCGCCCCGGTATCGGAGATGTCGCTCGAGAGCTGCGAGGTCCTGGAGCACGGCGCCGTGTGGCTGCGTTATCGGCTGCGAAATGCCGCTGCGCAAGCTCGAGCCGATCGACCTGACGCCGAAGGCGTCGGGCCCGGCGCGAAGCGCTCCGGATAGCGCCGGCGCCACCGGGCGGCTATCCGGCTCCATCGCCGCCGGGTAACCGGCGCCTGGCGCATCTGACGGGCCGCGGACTCACGTCCCCCGCCTGGCGGCCATCGCTTCCTGCTTCACGATGGCGTTCGCGGCGTTGGCTTCCAGCACCCACGTGGCGGCCGCGTCGATCGTGTATTCGTCCTCGTACCACAGGAATCCGAAGCGCGTGATGCACTCCGGGAAGTCGGGCTTGATGATGATGTAGCCCGGGATCATGCCGCCGGGGATGAAGGAGTCGTCGTAGCGGTTGTTTCCGTAGGCCTGCAGCTTCGATCTCGTGCCGATCGCGGAGATGTACGAGACGCTGGAGACCGGATGGGTCCCGAGCAGGTAATTGGCGGCGCGCAGGGTGTACTGCGGGCCGACGATGTCCGGAAACGCCTGGTGGAGGAAGTACATTTCGGCACCGAACTGCGCCACTTGCGCCGAGCCGCCCCAGGCGCCGAGGGAGGGCGGCACGCCGAAGGGCGTGGCGGCCAGATATCGGTTCAACTGCGGCACGAACGCCTCGACGGCTGCTTTGAGGCGGGTCCGGTAGCCGGCGCTCAGGTAGGGCAGGGCTCGCACCGCCGCCCAGCCGCCGAAGGCGATCTGCTTGCCCGTCGTGGGAAACATCGCCTCGAGGCGCTTCCTGTAGGGTTGCGCCCCATGGGTCGCGATCGTCAGCTCCACTGCGGCCGTCCATTGCGGAGAGCCGAGGCCGAACTCCCGATAGCCGCCGGCGCCTTCGAGGTAGCCGGGCAGATGCCGGTGCAGAGGGTGATTGCGCGCCAGGCGCCACATCTTCACCGCCGCCTCGAGGCACTTCCTCGACAGCGGGTCGTTCCAGCCCTTCAGGACGCGCGAAGCGCTGGCGAGCGATGCTGCGGCCGCGTACTCCATGTTGGGCGAGGTCATGGTCCAGGCCCACCGGGGGTACGGATTGTTGGAGTAGATCCCGGTCTGCGAGGCCGCATCGCCGATGAACGTGTACGCGCTCAGGTAGGGCGACTGGATCCCCGTGAACGGATGGCCCACGGCGTCGATCTGCGCGAGCGTCTGCAGCACCCCGTGCTCGACCTGCTCGACGATGTCGGGGACTCCGTCCGGGCGGTGCATCACGACTGAGCGGGCCTTCTCGTCGACCGAGAGCTCGTCCCACCTGGGGTGGAAGGTCTCGTACGTCAGGGCGAGATTCTGGATGGTGCCGTACTGGCCGAAGGCGTCGTTGTCGAAATCTCCCGCGTCGAACCAGCCGCCGACATTGAGCCCCGGGATGTGCTGTCCCGGCTTGTAGGGGGATTCGGTGCTCGCCCCCATCCAATAGCCATCGAAGTGAGTGATGTTGGGCGGCGCCTGCAGAGCGTCGGTCATGTGCGCAATGCCGTGCCACATGTGATACGCATCCCGCACCGACACATGATCCATCTGCTCGGCCAGGAATTCATCGAGGGTGGTCTGCCACGTGTTGCCGTAGACATCCGCGGCGATGGGGAACACGCTGGATCTGCGGCCGGCGTACTGGATCACGTAGAGGCCGGGCTTTCGCACCGACGAGAAGTCGAATTTGACGTAGTCGTAGCGCAGCCAGCGCGTGGGCGCCGATACGGGGCCGGTGAAGACCCGCCGATACGTGCCGTGATCGGAGAGCCGCAGCAGCGCCGCGGTGCGTGGGGCCTTGAACCTGCGGTCGAGCTCGATCACGGCGACCTTGCGGAACGCAGCCGCGTATCCGACCTGACTGTGCGCGATCATGGGAGGCCGCATCCAGTGCGGGATGTAGCTCGGCCGGATGTGCCAGACCACGGCATCGCGGGTCTTGCCCGCGGGAATCAGCGTGCGCAGCACGTACCAGCCGTTCTGCGCCAGGTCGCGCCCATCGTAGAGGAGCAGCGGGCCGGTTCTCGAGGTCACGCTGATGCGGTCGAGCCGGTCGTTCACGGCGAGCGTGATGCTCTTTCCGGTCGCGAACGGCAGCGGCTGGGTGTAGCCGTTGGCCGCGTGCCACTGATGCACGTACCAGAGGCTCTTGGGGTCCCCGGCTCTGGGCGGGACCGTGGTCATCCGATCCTCCGGGCTACGCGGCAACACGCCGAATACCTTGTCGTCGACCGCGTAGGGCTTGTCCATGTAGAGGGACGGCAGGAACTCGAGGTTGAACCCGGCTCGGCCGACCAGCGTCTGCGGGAGCGGCCGGTCCAGATTCACGCTCACCCGCACGCCGCCGGGCTCGGCCGTGACCACGACGTGGTAACGGAGGTGGTAGGCGGGATAGGCGACCGAGGCGGTGAGGCGGTCGCGCGCCTCGTCGGCCGCATGCGTGATGAGGTGTGGGATCGGGTCCCACTGCTGCGGCGTGGGCGAAAGACGCACGCTGCCGTTGGTGGCGATCCGGCGGCCGTGCAGGATGATCTGCATGGCCGCATCCTTCTGGTCGAAGAAGATCGGGCTGTAGTTGTCGCTGTACAGCATGATGCTGACGCCCGGTGCCTCGAGGTAGCCGTTCCTCGTGACCTTCAGCGCCAGGCGCGCGCCGGGTGCGGCGGCCAGACATTCGAACGAGGCGAGGAGCAGAGTGATGGCCGGCAAGGCCCGCGATGTACGGCGCATGGTGTGCTGACCTATGGGAGCGATACCGTCTGTATGGTACCGCATTGCAGCGCCGCCTGCGCTATCCTCGGGCCCGAGGCAACCCGGAGTCGAAGACCATGAGATCCCAGATCAAAGGCACCACCATGCCCGTGCTCGAGATCGGCCTCGAGCCGAACGACCGCATCGTCGCGGAGCCGGGCGAGTTCTCGTGGATGACGCAGGGCGTGCAGATGCGCACGACCGCCTACTCGGCCGGAGCGCGCGGCCTCTGGAGCGCGATCGGCCGCGCCTTCTCGGGCGGCGGCCTGTTCATGACCGAGTACTCGGCTCCGGCCGGCCACGGCGTCATCGCCTTTGCCGCCAGGGTCCCGAGAGCGGCGTCGCCGGCGGAATCGGCGGGGCCGTGTTGCGCGACATGTTCGGCGGCAACCGCTGACCGACAGTCGAGTCTCGAGCGGGGACGGTGGCCGGCCGGGCGGCGGGACTTCGTCCCGGGCCGCCCGAGCGGCAGGGATCACACCAACTATGCCGGACAGTCGCCCACGGAAGGCGGATCGGCCGAGTCAGGATTGACCACTCCGAAGCAGGCTGGCGTATAGGCGTAGAAAAGACGCAGCTTCTCCCGGTGCAGCAGGTCGAGGAGCTTCTGAGCCTCTTCCTGGCTCACGATGAACTCCACCTCGACCGTCAGAGTCCCGGCGAGCTCGAAGAATCGTGCCTCGTGCAGCACGTGGTGACGGCCGAATCCCGCCATCGCCTTGAACGCGGAGCCGCCGCTGATGCCGAGCTTGTTGCCCTGCTCGAGCAGCCACTCCCACGCCAGCCGGCCGTGGTGGCGATGACCTTCGTGAACGTAGAAGCGGAACAGCGAGCCTTGCATGCGGTGGACAGAGGCGGGGGGCCGAGGTCCAGTCTAAGCGCCGCGGCGCCCCCAGGCAATCGGCGCATGCGGCTGCGCTATGGGGATGACGTGCAGTCCGCGACCAACTTCCCGGTGGTGCGCATCCCCAATGTGCAGACCGGACATGTCTTCTACGCCCGAACGCATGATTTCAGCAGCGTGGCGGTGGCTTCCGATGACATGTCCTGGACGCGCTTCGATGTGCCGGCAGGTCTCGAGTCGGGCCTGAGCAAGCTCCAGGTCGTGGCGAGCGGCATCGCCTCGGCTCCCGTGACGGTGTGGGTCACGGGCGACGATCGGGATCATTGAGGACCGGGGAGGCCGCGCGACCGGGGAGGTCGCGCGGCCCTGCGATCTGTCAGCGCGTGACGGCTTTCGTGCCGGTCGTCCGCAGGACGGAATTCACCGCGGCGGGCGACAGGGTGAGCGGACTCTCCACGGCGTCCTCCAGCCGTCCCAGTGCCCGCTGCGCTCCTACGAGCGCATCGAGCCGGTCCCGTGCACCGGCCTCATAGGCCAGCTGAGCGTTCGCGAGCTCGAGCGGCTGCAGCTCACCCGCTGTGACCTGCGCATGGATGGATAGAACCTGGCGCTGCAGGCCGTGCAGCAGGGCCTCGGCGGTCTCGAGCTGTGCGCGCGCCGACTCGTAGGCGGCGAGGGCGCTGTCGATCTGGGTGAGGGCGCTCGTCTGCACCGTCAGGAAGCGAGCGGCGGCGAGGGCGCGCTGCGCTCTGGCCTGGGCGATCGGCCCCTGGTTGTGATTGAGAAGGGGCAGGGGAAGCGACAGCCCGATCCTCCATTGCTTGTCGCCTGCGAGCTGCGCGTTCCAGGCGAAGCCGGGCCCCAGGTGGATGTCGGGCCATTGACGCGCGATTTGAAGCTGCAGAGCCGACTGGCTGGCCGCGTAGCGCTCCAGCGCGGCCCGGACATCGGCGCGCTCGAGCAGGGCGCGCTCCCTCACCTGGAGACGGGTGAGCGCCAAGGGAAAGGCTTGCAGCTGCGCGAGGGGGAGTCGCGCGCCGTGCAGGGCACGCACCGGCACCCCGAGGGCGCCGGCGAGGGCGATGCGCGATTGCCGCAGCTCGCCCGCCGCGGCCTGTCTCGCGAGGATCACGCGATCGAGGGCGATTCGAGCCTGCGCCACCTCATAACTCGAGACACTCCCCGCTTGCAGCTGGCGCTCGAGCAGACGGACGACTTTGCGCCGCGTCGACTCTTCCCGTCCGAGAAGCGACTCGGAACGATGCGCCGCATAGAGCGCGAGGAGCGCGGCGCGCACCCGGCTGCGCACCTGCCAGAGGTCGCCGACCAGATCCCAACGGGCCGCCGCGGCGAGATGCCGTGCCTGCGCGAGGCGATAGCCGCGCCTGCCGGCAGTCTCGATGGGCCAGTCGAACGTCAGCGGCACGATCCAAGGGTGTATCGCGCCTGGAACACCTGTGTCGTATCCCGGCGCGACGGAGAGCGAGGGGTTGGGCCGCTCGCCGGCGGTGATCCGGGCGGCTTGCGCGGCCAGCAGCTTCTCGCGCGCTGCCGCGAGCGCAGGCTGGTAGTAGACCGCGGTGAGCGTCAGTTCCTCCAGGCTCCAGGCCCCGCCGGGTGCCGGCGCCGAGACGTGATTTGCCGTGAGAAAGGCCCGTAGACCTGGTGCCGCGAGTGAGCGCGCTTCGAAGCGGGCGATGCTCGCCGTGGCCGAAATCGGCCGCGGGTTGAAGTGGGCGCAGGCCGCGAGCTGACCTGCGCAAGCCACGATCAGGACGCCGCGGATCGTGTGTGCCGTCTGCCGGCGGCGCCTGCTCGCCAACCTCGACGGGACTGCCGGCTTCGCTCGGATGCCCATTCAGGAACTATACTGTACGTAGCATGGGAGATGTCACACCGAACGTCACGACAACGGCTGCTTGCTTCAGTCGAACCGGCCGGGAGTCCAGCATCGGAGGCTGCCGATGAGACCGCTCAAGTGCCTGCTGCCGGCATGTTGCGTCGCGCTGCTCTTCTGCGCGCCGCTCTACGCCGGGAGCGATCGCGCTCAAAGGCCGCGCGTGACCCCGCAGAGCAAGCCGTTCCCGGCGCTCAGTGCCGAGCAGCAGCGCGCCGTGGGCATCGTCATCGCCGGTGCGGCGCCGGTCACATTGCCGCGGCGCACGGAGGCCTACGGGCGGGTGCTCGATCCGTCGCAGCTGGTGGCGGATGCCGGCCGCCTCGAGTCCTCGCGGGCCGCCGCCAAAGCCGCTGCGGCGGAGACTGCGCGGCTGAAGGGGCTGTATCGCGGCGCCGATACGTCGCTGAAGGCGTTGCAGGTCGCCGAGGCGGCGCAGATCCAAGCCCAAGTCCGTGCGCGCGAGGCGCAGGCTGAGTTCCTGCTGCGCTGGGGCCCGCTCGCGCGGCTCGGCAGTGCACCGCGCAGTGTGCTGATCAAACAGCTTGCGGCCGGCCGTCAGCTGCTGTTACGCGCCGACCTTCCGGGGCGACATACGCTCGGTACGCTGCCGAAGGATGCGCTGGTGGACGTGGACGGCATCAGGGTGCCGGCGCTCGTGCTCGGTGCGCTCCCGCAGGCGGCCGCGCAGATTCAGAGCGTCGGGCTCCTGTTGCAGATCATGCATCCACCGGCCGGTCTCGGACCGGGCGCGGAGCTACCCGTGGTGCTCGAAGGCCGTGGACGCGACGGGCGCGTGGTGCCGAACGGTGCTCTGCTCTACGGTGAGCAGGGTGTCTATGTCTACAGCGCGCTGCCGGAGAAGTCGAAGGATGGCGATACGCGTTTCGCGCCGCTTCCGGTGACCGTGCTGCAGCCGGTCGGCCACGGCTGGCTGGTGGCTGGGCTGCACACGAAAGACCGCATCGTCGTCCAGGGTGCAGGCGTGCTGTGGTCTCTGCAGGGGTTGGGCGCCGGTTCCGGCGACGACTGATGCTGAGCGCCATCGTCCGCGCCTCGCTGGCGCATCCGCGCATCGTCACCGCGCTGTCGATACTCATTGCGGTGCTGAGCTTCGGCGCGCTGCTGCACGCGCGTTTCGACGTATTCCCCGACTTCGCGCCGCCGCACGTGACCGTACAGACCGAGGCGCCCGGGCTCGATGCGCAGCAGGTCGAGTCGCTGGTGACGCGGCCGCTGGAAGGGCTGCTGGCTGGCACCGATGGCGTCAAGACGGTCCGCTCGAAGTCGATCCAGGGATTGTCAGCGATATACGTGGTCTTCAAACGGCGCGGCAATCCGTACCGGCAGCGCCAGGTCGTCACGGAGCGCCTCGCGGGCGCCGCCGGGATCCTGCCCGCGGGCGTCGGTCCGCCGCTGCTGTCGCCGCTATCGTCGTCGATGCAGTACCTCGAGCACTTCGGCTTCACCAGCGATCGACTGACGCCGGTGCAGCTACGCGGAGTGGTGCGCTGGCAGGTCGAGCCGCAGATTCTCTCGGTTCCCGGCGTCGCGCAGGCGATGCTCTATGGCGGCGCCGAGCGCGAGCGCCAGGTGATGGTCGACCCGCAGAAGCTGGCCGCCGACGGACTGACCCTGGACGATGTGTTTCGCGCCACGCGGCGCGCCACTCGGCTGATCGGCGGCGGATACATCCAGACACCGGTGCAGCGCATCGTGGTGCGCGCCCAGGCCCCGGGGGAGACGCCGCAGACGCTGGCGCAGGCGGTGCTCGCGACGCGCGACGGCGTGCCGATCCGGCTCGGCGACGTCGCGACCGTGCGCGATGGCCCGGCGCCACGCTTCGGCGATGGCATCATCGGCGATCAGGCCGGGATCCTGGTCGAGACCTCGACACAGTATGGCGCCAATACGCTGACCGTCACCCGTGCGCTGGAGAAGCGGCTGAATCAGCTCGCCCCTGCGTTGAAGAAAGAGGGAGTGATCTATCATCCGGCGCTGCTGCGGCCGGCGACTTTCATCGTGAGCGCGCTGGTCAGCCTGCGCGGGTCGCTGCTGATCGGCGCGGTGCTGGTGGTGATCCTGCTGCTGGCAACGCTGCGCGACTGGCGTGGTGCGCTGATCTCGTTCTCTTCGATACCGCTGTCGCTGCTTGCCACGGTGTGGATCCTCGAAATGTTCGGTGTGTCGCTCAACACCATGACGATCGGCGGCCTCGTGGTTGCGCTGGGTGTGGTCGTCGACGACGCGGTGATCGATGTCGAGAACATCACACGCAGACGCCGCGACGCCGGCGCCGCCGGCGGAGCGCTCGATGCTCGCCAGCTGTTCGTCGCTGCCTCGCTCGAAGTGAGGCAGCCCGTGTTCTACGCCACCGCGGCTGTGGTGATGGCCTTCCTGCCGATCATCATGCTCACCGGGATTCAGGGCGCGTTCTTCCGGCCGCTGTCCGCGGCTTTCCTGCTTGCCGTCGGGATCTCCTTGCTGGTGGCAATGAGCGCCACGCCGGCGCTCTGCGCGTTGCTCATGCGCAAGCATACGCCGCCGCCCGAGGCGCGTTTCCTGGTCACCTGCAAGCACTTCCAGCGGCGGACGATCGAGCGCCTGTACGGGCACCCGCGGACGGTGCTGGCAGTGCTGCTCGGCACCGGAGTCGCCGGCGCGGTGCTGCTGCCGTTATTCGGGCAGCGGCTGCTGCCGAACTTCCGTGAGAACTATCTGATCGCCCACGCCAGCCTGCGCCCGGGCATCTCGCTGCGCGAGACCAGCCGCGTCGGAGAGGAGATCTCCAGGCGGCTGCTCGCGATTCCGGGGGTCGAGACCGTCGCCGAGCAGATCGGCCGCGCCGTCAACGGGCAGGACCGCGACGCCCCGAACAAGAGCGAGTTCGACATCCAGATCAACCCGGCGAAGGGCCGCACGCCCGGGCAGATAGAGGCCTCGATCCACAAGGTGTTCGAGGACTTTCCCAACCAGCTCACCGAGGTGTACTCGGTGCTCGCCGAGCGCATCGGCGAGACGCTTTCGGGGGAGACCGCGCCGTTCTTCGTCAGCGTGTTCGGCAACGACCTGGACGCCGACGATGCTGTCGCGGCCCGGATCGCGGCGGTGTTGCGCAAGCTCCCGAACGCCGGTGAGGTGCGCCTGCAGGTCCCTCCGCGCCAGCCCGAGCTGCACCTGCAATTGCGGCCCGAGCGGCTGGCCCTGTACGGACTGCAGCCTGCCGACGTGCTGCGGGCGGTCAACGCGGCTTACCAGGGCGCGGTGGTCGGCCAGCTTGCGCAGGCCGACCGCAGCATGCCGGTGGTGGTGCGCATCGCCGGTGCAGGGGCCTCGCCGCAATCGGTGGGGGCGTTGCCGTTGCGCAGCGCCGACGGCGCGGTTGTACCGCTGTCGGCGGTCGCCAAAGTGGCCGTCGAGTCCGGCCGCAGCGAGATCGATCACGAGGACGGCCTGCGCCGTCAGGTGGTGACCGCGAACCCGACCACATCGGACCAAACGGGCTTCGCCGCGGCCGCGCAGCGGGCGATCGCCGCGCACGTGAAGCTGCCCTACGGCGTGGCGCTGCGGTATGGGGGCACGGCGGAGGCGCAGGTCGCCGCCGCGCATCAGCTCTACCTCCATGCCGCCGCGGCGCTGGTGCTGATCGTGCTGCTGCTGGGGCTGGCGTTCGGCCGCGGGCGGCACGTGGGGTTGGTGCTGCTCGTGCTGCCGAGCACGCTCATCGGCGGAGTCGCCGCCGCGGCGGTCACCGGTGCGACGCTGACCCTGGGCGCGATGGTCGGCTTCGTGGCGCTGTTCGGCATGGCGGCGCGCAATACGATTCTCCTGGTATCGCACTATGATCACCTGGTGCAGGTGGAAGGCCAGCCGTGGAGCCTCGAGACCGCGCTGCGTGGCTCCAAGGAGCGGCTGACCCCGGTGCTGCTGACCGCGCTGCTCACCGCGCTGGCGCTGCTGCCGGTGGCGGTCCAACTGCACCAGCCCGGCCACGAGATCGAGGGACCGATGGCGGTCGTGATCCTGGGCGGCCTCGTCTCCTCGACGATCGTCAGCCTGCTGCTGGTGCCACCGCTCGCGGCGCGGTGGCTCAAGCCCGAGGTCGGCCGCTCCTGACCGGTCGGCCGGGCGTCCGTGTGTCCAGGCCGGTCGCTCTCGCCGACATCACCGCATCACGCCCGTTGCGGCGCTGGCCTCGCGGGTGGGAATGCCCCGCGCGATCTGCAGATGCTCCTCGACGATGGGGATCATGCCCTTGATCGTGTACTTGACGGCAGTGTTGCGCGCTGTGCTCACTCCGGACCGGAACTGGTGGAGCATCTTGCTCGCATCCTCGTGCGCGACCTTCTCGAACCGCGCGTCGAACGCTGCTCCGCGCAGCCGGCTCAACAGCGCGATCTGTTTCTTCTCTGTGGCGCCGGGAGCCGTCGGAAGCCGTGCGTGCAGCATTGCCGCGACGGTCTGCAGGCTGGCCATTCCCTTGGAGCCATCCTGGGCGAGGCGCGTGCCCAGCGCCCGGACCTCGGGATTGGCGGAAAGCGTGAACGCGAGCCGGCCGAGCTCGACCTCCGCGATGTTGCCCTGCGCGGAGACCTGCAGCAGCCTCTGGTCGGCGGGCGCGGACTGGGCAAGCGCGAGGACGCTCAGGCCCGCGAATGCGAGGAGCGCAGCTCCCGCGGCGGCTGGAATCCAGGCTTCCCCTCTCATCAGTCTTTCCCTCGTCGCAGGCGTGGCGCCGGCAGCTCGCGCGGCGCAGGTGATGCGCGCTGACTCGGCAGCAGCATCCCGCATGCCCGTGCCCAGGCCATGCCCAGCCGCATGCCCCGACGAGGGCGGAGCTCCGGTCTCGGTTTCGAGCGCCGCCTGCCGTTCGCAGTGTGAAGTCTGTGCTCGGGTGCTTCCCGGACTGCTGAAGCAGCCTCTATGCGCTCTGCGCCAGCAACCTGCGGATGAGCGTTGCCAGAGCATCGAGCTCGGCGGGCTTCGGTACCAGGCGATCGAACAGCCCCGGATAGTCCTTCCACAGATCCCACCCGGTGTGCACGATGATGGGTATGTCGCGGGTCTCGCGGCGCCCGCGCAGCGCGCGGCAGAGCTCGAGGCCGCTGAAGCCCGGCATGATGTAGTCGGTGATGACGACATCGGGGCGCTGTTCCTCGATGCGTCGCCGTGCTTCCAGGACATTCGACGCCGTGATGACGGCGAAGCCTTCGGTGGACAGGTAAAGTTGCAGCGCCAACAGCATGTCCGGCTCGTCATCGACTGCGAGAACGACTGGAGGGGCAGGTAGGCCCCCGGGTACCTCGTCGGCGTCACCATCACCCTGCGCCATCGGCCCGGCCGCGGGATTGAGAATCTTGTGAATCGGTTCCATCATATTGTCTTGGACAAAATGAGCCTGCTATGCGTAAAATGACGCAGGACGGCGAAGTAGTCAATATGATGTCCAGGACAAAATGGCCCTCACCCGAGGACGCCACGATTGCCGCCGTCGAGCGCGAGACAGGCCTGTCGAAGGACACGCTGCGCGTCTGGGAGCGGCGGTACGGCTTCCCCTTCCCGAACCGGGACAGCCGCGGTGAGCGGGTGTATCCGCCCGATCAGGTCGCGAAGCTGCGGCTGATCAGCCGGCTGCTCGACCGGGGAATGCGTCCCGGACAGCTGATGGGAATTCCGCTGCAGGAGCTCATCGAGCGCTCCCAGGCTGTCGAGCCCGCGCGGCCGGCGGCCAACGCCGGGTCCTCCGGCGGCGAGCTCGCACCGTTGATGGAGGAGACCCTCCGGCTGCTGCAGAGCTACGACGAGGCCGGCTTGCGCGCGCACTTCTCGCGCGTGCTGCTGCGACTCGGACTGCAACGCTTCGTCACGGAGTTCGTTGCCCCGCTCAATGAGCTGGTCGGTGACGGCTGGTCACGCGGGGAGATTGCGGTCAGTCAGGAGCATGTGTACGCGGAGCAGATGCAGCACCTGCTGCGCCAGGGCATAGGCTCGATCCCTTCGGGCGCGGAGCAGCCGAGCGTCATGCTCACGACTCTGCCGGGCGAGCAGCATCAGCTCGGACTTCTCATGGCGCACGTATGTCTCGCTGCCGAGGGCGCACGCTGCATTTCTCTTGGCGTGCAAACGCCTGCCTGGGACATCGCGCAAGCGGTCGAGCGGCAAGGAATCGACGTAGTCGGGCTGTCCTTCAGCGAGGCGGTCAGGTTGAATGTCGCCTATGAGATGTTGAAGGACCTGCGAGGCCGCCTGCCGGACGATGTCGAGGTCTGGGCTGGAGGCAGACTGTGGACTCGGGCGCGCCGGCCCGTGCCTGGCGTACGATTCGTCACGCGGCTCACGCAAATTCCTGCAGTGCTTGCGGCGCACCGTGACTCGACCCACGAACACTCCGATCGGGGCGGGCGATCACCAGCATGAGCGAGCATCCGGACGAGACCCCGCTCCTCGAGCGCCTGTTGGCACGCACCGGCCAGGGCGACTCGCGCGCCTTCGCCCAGCTGTACGAGCACACGTCCCCGCGGCTCTTCGGGCTCTGTGTGCGGATGTTGCGGGACCGGCACGAGGCCGAAGAGGTGCTGCAGGAGGTGTTCGTGACCGTGTGGCGGCGGGCCGGGGACTACGATGCCGAGCTCGCGGCAGCCACCACCTGGCTCGTCACCCTGACACGGAACAAGGCCATCGACCGCCTGCGCCAGAAGCGCGCCCGGGCGCCGCTCGCGATCGTGGAGGACTTTGATACCCTTGCGGACGAGGGGCCGGGTCCGACGGCGGACGCGCAGGCGAGCCAGGAATACGAGCGGTTGCGGCGTTGCCTGGAGACCCTGGAGCCGCAGGACCGTCATTCGATTCGTGAAGCTTTCTTCTCCGGGGCTACGTATAAGGAGCTGGCGGACCGGCTCCAGGTGCCCCTGGGCACCATGAAGAGCCGGATCCGCCGCGCCCTGGCGCAACTGCGCACGTGTTTGGAAACATGACGCCGTCCAAATGACCATATCGTCCGACGAGGGGATCCCCGATCTGCGCTATGCGGAGTACGTGCTCGGCGTGCTCGATGCGCAGGGCCGGGATCAGGTCGAGCGGGAGATGGCCGAGAGCGAAGCGGCGGCCGCGGCCGTGGAGCGCTGGCGGCGCCGGCTGCTGCCGCTCGCGCAGGAGATCCCCCCCGAATCGCCCCCGGCGCACCTCTGGCAGCGCATCCGTGGCGAGTTGCAGCTCGTGGCGCCGGGCGCGCCCGAGCAGGGCGCGCGCCCGGGTGTCTGGGAGAGCCTGAGGTTCTGGCACCGGTTCAGCCTGGTGACCGGAGCATTGCTCGCGGCGGCATGCGTTGCGATCGTGGCGCTCGTCCTGCGCCGGCCGGCGGCGCCCCCGATTCCCTACATGGCCTCGACGATCACCGAGAGCGGCGGTCGCGTCGGGTGGACCGCCACCATGGACATCGCCAAGGCCCGCATGATCGTCGTGCCGGCGGCGCCGCAGGGTGTTCGCGCAGGGCGCTCGCCCGAGCTCTGGCTGATTCCGCACGGGGGCAAGCCGATCGCCGTGGGTGTCATTTCCGCGACCTCGCCCATCACGATCCGGCTGGCGCCGGCGCTCCTCGCAGAGCTCGGACCGACGGCCGTTCTCGCCGTATCCGTCGAGCCACGCGGCGGCTCGCCGACGGGGCGGCCCACGGGACCGGTGATCGGCCAGGGCAGCATCGGCGCCGCCCCGGCCGGTAACCACGCTGCCGATGCGGCCACGGCAATGTTGATTTCGCTTCCGGATTCCGCGCTGGGCTGAGCGCGCCGACTATGGGTACGGCGTTGGTGTGGCTTCGGCGCGACCTGCGTCTCGCGGACCATCCAGCTCTGTCGGCGGCCTGCGCGGCGCACGAGCGGGTGTTGGCCGTGTACATCCATTCGCCGCAGGAGGAGGAGGAGTGGGCCCCGGGCAGTGCGAGCCGGTGGTGGCTGTATCGGTCGCTGCAGGCGCTCGCGCGGGCGCTTTCCGAGCGGGGGGGTGAGCTGCATCTCGCGGCGGGCGACACGCTCGATGAGCTCGTCCGGCTCATCGCCCGAAGCGGCGCGAGCGCCGTCTATTGGACCCGTTGCTACGAGCCCGCGCTGATCGCGCGTGACTCGCGGATCAAAGCCGAGCTGCGCCGACGCGGCGTCGCGGCGGAGAGCCATCCGGGCAACCTCCTCCTCGAGCCCTGGCGGATCAGCGGATCGAAGCAGCGGCCGTATCGGATGTTTACGCCATTCTGGCGCAAGCTGCAGTCGCAACTGACCGCTCCCCGGCCGCTTCCCGTGCCGCGTCCACGGCAATGGGCCCGGCTGCCCGGCAGTCTCCCGCTCGATTCGCTGCAGCTCGAGCCTCGCACTCCCTGGGCCGGCGGGCTCGAGCGAAGCTGGCGGCCGGGGGAGGCGGGGGCCCGCGAGCGATTGCGGCGCTTCCGCGAGCGTGCAGTCGCCGACTATGCCGCCGGCCGCGATCGACCCGCGGATCCCGGCACCTCGCGGTTGTCGGCGCATCTGCACTTCGGCGAGATCACCCCGGGTCAGATACGCCACGCGCTGCAGCGGCCCGCCGCGCGCGCGGGCGCGGCGGGCTCTGCGGGCCTCGAGGCCTTCATGCGTGAGCTCGGATGGCGCGAGTTCGCCCACCACATGCTCTATCACTTCCCGGGCACCTGCGAGCGCAACTTCAATCGCCGCTTCGACGCTTTCCGCTGGGCCGAGGCCGATGCGGCCGTGCTGCGGCGCTGGCAGCGGGGCATGACGGGCGTGCCGCTCGTCGATGCGGGCATGCGGGAGCTGTGGAGCACCGGCTGGATGCACAACCGCGTCCGGATGATCGCGGCGAGCTTCCTCACCAAGAATCTGCGCCTGCACTGGCTTCATGGCGCGCGATGGTTCTGGGACACGCTCGTCGATGCGGACCTCGCGAACAACACCCTCGGCTGGCAATGGGTCGCGGGCAGCGGCGCCGATGCAGCGCCGTACTTCAGAGTGTTCAATCCCTTCATCCAGGCCGCCCGCTTCGATCCCGAGGCGGCATATCTGAAGCGCTGGCTGCCGGAGCTCGCGGCTCTGCCGTCGAGGCTGTTGCATCAGCCGTGGCGCGACCCGTCCGTCCTCACCCGCTGCGGCTATCCCGAGCCCATGGTCGACGTCGCGGCCTCACGACAGCTCGCGCTCGAGGCCTTCAAGGAGCTTCCCAGGGATTGAGGGGCACCGCAGCCCCTGGCGCACACGTCATTGCTGTCGGCTGCATCCGTCCGGCCCGAGCGTCCGTATAAGGCACCGTCGCGACCCAGAGGTCACGTGAGATGCCCGATACAAATCCCTACAGCAGTCCCGCTGAAATGCCCGCCCCCAGGTCGAGGTGGCAGGCCTTGCGGCGCTGGTACGACACGCGCGAGGCCGGCGAGCCGCTCGATCCGCACACCGCCGACCGCATCGACTGGCTGCGCGCCGCGCCCTTCGTCCTGCTTCACCTGGGGTGTATGGCCGCGGTGTGGACCGGCGTCTCCGCCACCGCGCTGGCGGTTGCCGCCGTGTCGTACGCGGTGCGCATGTTCGCCCTGACCGCCTTCTATCATCGCGGCTTCTCCCATCGAACCTTCCGCGCCTCGCGCGCGGTGCAGTTCGTTTTCGCTCTGATCGGCGCCGCCTGCGTGCAGCGGGGCCCCCTCTGGTGGGCCGCGCATCATCGCAACCATCATCGCGCGGCCGACACCGTGCGCGATCCACACTCCCCCGGTGTTCACGGGGTTCTCTGGAGCCACATGGGCTGGTTCCTCACGCCGCGGGCGTTCCGTACCGATCTGCGGCGAGTTCCCGATCTCGCCCGTTACCCGGAGCTGCGCTGGCTGGACCGCTACGACATCGCCCTGCCGGTGCTGCTGGCCGCGGCGACGTATGCGCTCGGGGCGTTCCTCGAGTGGGCGGCTCCCGCGCTGCATACCAACGGCCCGCAGATGCTGGTGTGGGGATTCTTCATCTCCACGGTCGCGCTCTTCCATGCCACCGTCACCATCAACTCGCTCGCCCATCGCTACGGCTCGAGGCGCTTCGCGACGCCGGACGACAGTCGCAACAATCTCTGGCTCGCGCTCCTCACCTTCGGCGAAGGCTGGCACAACAATCATCACGGATTCCCGGGCTGCGCCCGCCAGGGGTTTCTCTGGTGGGAGATCGATCTGACCTGGTATGGGCTGCGCCTCATGGCGGCGCTCGGGCTCGTGCACGGGTTGAAACCGCTGCCGGCGAGAGTGCTGGCGCGGGCGAGGGGTTGAGCCGTGCGCATCGCTGTCGTGGGCTCCGGCATCTCCGGACTCGCCTCATCGTGGCTCCTCTCGCGTGCCCATGAGGTGACCCTGTTCGAGGCGGACGATCGTCTCGGCGGCCATACGCACACGCACGATGTCGAGGTCGCGGGCCGTCATTACGCCGTCGATTCCGGATTCATCGTCTACAGCCCGAAGCACTATCCGCTGCTGACGCGTCTTTTCGCCGAGCTCGGCGTCGATTCCCGGCCCACGACCATGAGCTTCTCGGTACGCAACGAGGCGAGCGGGCTCGAGTACAACGCCGGCTCGCTCGATGGGCTCTTCTGCCAGCGGCAGAACCTGCTCTCGCCGCGCTTTCTCGGCATGGTCCGCGACCTGCTGCGCTTCTACCGCGAAGCGCCCGTGTTGCTGCGACATCCGGGGCATGGTCCCACGCTGGAAGAGTACCTGCGGCTGCGCGGGTACGGCGCGGCCTTTCGCGATGAGCACCTGATCCCGATGGCCTCGGCGCTCTGGTCCTCGCCGCCGGCGCGGATACTGCAGTTTCCTGCTCGCTATCTCGTCCAGTTCATGGCGCACCACCAGATGCTGGAGGTGAGTGGCCGGCCCGTGTGGCGGGTGGTGCGGGGAGGCTCGGCGAGCTATGTGCGTGCCCTGCGCTCGCGCTGGAGCGTGCGGGAGCGGCTGCGATGCCCGGTGAGGGGGATCCGGCGCGGGCCGCACGGAGTCCTGGTGACTCATGACGGGGGCCGTGAATCCTTCGAGCACGTGGTGCTGGCCTGTCACAGCGATCAGGCGCTGGCGCTGCTCGAGGACGCGAGCGACCGGGAGCGATCGATCCTCGGTGCGATCCCATATCAGCCGAACGAGGTCGTGCTGCATACCGACGCCACGCTGCTGCCGCGCCAGCGCAAGGCGTGGGCCGCCTGGAATGCCTGCATCCCGCGCGAGCCGGGCGCGGCATGCGCCGTCAGCTATTGCATGAATCTGCTGCAGGGGATCGACTCCGCGCAGCCGCTGGTGGTGACGCTGAACCGCTCCGAGGCGATCGATCCCGCCAAGGTGCTGCGGCGGATGCGCTATCACCATCCGCTCTACACGCATGCCGGCATCGCGGCGCAGCGCCGGCGGGCCGAGATCCAGGGCATCGGCCGCGTGTGGTTCGCCGGCGCCTACTGGGGCTGGGGATTCCACGAGGACGGCATGCGCAGCGCGGTGGAGGTGTCGCAGGGCCTGGGCGTGCGCTGGGCGGCGGCCGAGCGCGCGGCGGCGGCCGCATGAGCGCCAACGCGGCGGCACTGCACAGCGCAGTCTACGAGGGAGTGGTGCGGCACCACCGTCTCGGCACGCGTCCGCACGCCTTCGCCTATCGGATGGCCCAGGTCTATCTCGATCTCGACGAGATCGACCGGGTATTCGCCGGCCGCTGGCTGTGGTCTCGCGATGCGCGCAACGTCGCGGAGTTCCGCCGCAGCGACTATCTCGGTCCCGCCGACGTTCCGCTGGCCGAAGCCGTCAGGAGGCGCGTGGCGCAGCATACCGGCATGAGGCCCGCGGGGCCCGTGCGCCTCCTCACGCACCTGCGTTACGCGGGTTATGTCTTCAATCCGGTCAGTTTCTACTATTGCTACGCGGCCGACGGCAGCGCGCTCAGCGCGATCGTCGCCGAGATCACCAACACGCCATGGGGCGAGCGCCACGCCTATGTGCTGCCGGCCGAGAGTGCACGCCGGCCCGCGGGCGAATGGGAGTGGACGTTTCCGAAGACATTCCACGTCTCGCCATTCGTCGGCCTGAAGCGGGACTACCTCTGGCGGTTCACGACTCCGGGGGAGCGCCTGCGGGTGCACATGAGCGTGCTGCACGACGGACGGCCCGAGTTCAAGGCCATGCTCGATCTCGAGCGCCGGCCCATCGATGGCCGCCACCTGGCACGAGTCCTCTGGCGCCATCCCCTGATGACCGCGCAGGTGATCGGGGCGATCTACTGGCAGGCGCTGCGGCTGTGGCTCAAGGGCACTCCCGCTCACGATCATCCAAAGACTTTCCGGGGCACCTCATGAACGCCGTCGCCGGCTCTCGTCCGCTCCATGGGCCCGGTCCCATGGACCGCTTCCTGCGCGCTCGCCTGCTCGAGCGTCTCTCGGGACTGCGCCACGCCCGCTTGCAGCTCTGCGATGCGGACGGAACGATCGAGCTGGGGTCGGCCCAGGATCCGGCGCTGCCTCGGGTCCGGCTCGAGGTGCTGGACCCCGCCTTCTATCGCCTGGTGGCGGCCGGGGGCAGCGTCGGAGCCGGAGAGGCCTACATGGAGGGGTTCTGGCGGTGCAGCGCGCCCGGGCTCGATTCCGGGCAGTCGCTGGTGGCTCTGATACGGCTGCTCCTCAGGAATCGGGATCTGCTCGATGGGCTGGAATCCGGTCTTGCGAGGCTTGGCGCGGCGGCGCTGCGCGCCTGGCATGCCGCGCGGCGCAACACGCGTGCGGGCAGCCGGCGCAACATCGCTGCGCACTACGACATCGGCAACGACTTCTTCCGGCTGTTCCTCTCCGACGATCTGATGTACTCCTCCGCGATGTGGCAGGGGAGCGGCGACACGCTCGAGGCGGCCTCGACGCGCAAGCTCGAGACGATCTGCCGCAGACTGCAGCTGAAGCCCTCGGATCACGTCATCGAGATCGGCACCGGATGGGGCGGGTTCGCGCTTTATGCGGCCCGCAACTACGGCTGTCGGATCACGACCACGACCATCTCCCGAGAGCAGCGGGCGTTCGCCGCCGCACGGGTGGCCGAGGCGGGGCTCGAGCGGCGCATCGAAGTCCGGCTCGACGATTACCGCGATCTCACCGGCCGCTACGACAAGCTCGTGTCGATCGAGATGATCGAAGCGGTGGGCGCGCCGTATCTCACCACGTACTTCGCGGTCATCGACCGGCTGTTGAAAGCCGACGGGCTCGCGCTCCTGCAGGCGATCACGATCGAGGATCATCGCTACCGCATGGCCCTGCGCTCGGTGGATTTCATCAAGCGCCACGTGTTTCCCGGCAGCTTCATTCCCTCGGTGAGTGCGATGCTGGCCGCCAAGTCTCGGGTGAGCGACCTCGGACTCGTGGCGCTCGAGGATTTCGGCGACTCCTACGCGCGCACGCTCGCGGCATGGCGCGAGCGCTTCATGGCCAGCCTTCCGCAAGCGCGTGCGCAGGGGTTTGACGAACGGTTCATCCGGCTCTGGGAGTTTTATCTCGCGTACTGCGAGGGGGGCTTCCGTGAGCGTTCGGTCGCGGTGGCGCACCTGCTCCTCGCCAAGCCCGGCTGGCGGCGCCTGGAGTCGATCGTGGACCGGGAGCCGCAAGGATGATGTTCTGGACGACGCTGGCGGCCTACGAGCTCGTCTGGCTCGCCGCCGTGATCGGCGCCGGCCACGGCCTCGCCTGGCCGGGGATGGCCGCCGCGGGAGTGTTCGCGGCGTGGCGGCTGGCGGTGTCGCGGTGCCGCCGGATCGAGCTGAAGCTCGTTGCGGTCACGGTGCTGTTGGCTCTCGCGTTGGAGGGGACCTGGGTGACCGCCGGGCTCATCGTCTACGCGGCCCCGTGGCCTCTTGCCAGCGCGCCCGCGTGGCTGATCGCACTGTGGGTGGCGTTTGCCCTGACCGTCGTGCCCCTCTTCGGCCAGCTGCACGGACGCCCGGCGCTCGCCGCCATCCTGGGAGCCGTGGGCGGACCGCTCGCGTATCTCGGCGCCGCCAGGGCGCATGCGCTGCGGCTTCCCGGGCCCGCCTGGCAGGGACTGCTGGCGCTCGCGCTGGGATGGGCCATCGCGATGCCGACACTCTCGAGTCTCGCCGGCCGCTGGCAGCGCGCGGGTGCCGCGGGGGGGCTGCGATGAGAATGGCGCTGGGGCTCCTGGCACTCTGGGTGCTCATGGCCGCCGCGATGTGCGCAGGCTGGCTGTGGCAGCGGCGGCATCGCAATGCGGGAGTGGTGGATGTGCTCTGGACGGCGGGGCTCGGTGCCGGTGCATTGCTCCTCGCCGCTCTCGGCAGCGGTGCTCGCGCGCCGCGTCTGCTGCTCGCGTTCCTCGGCAGCGCATGGTCGGCACGGCTTGCATCGCACTTGTGGTTGCGCGTCAGGCGGGAAGGCGAGGACGGCCGATACCGCCATTTGCGCTCGCGTTGGGGAGATAGCCCGGGTCGCTGGCTCGCGTTCTTCCAACTGCAGGCATTGCTGGTGCCGCTCTTCGCGCTCCCCTTTGCCGCCGTGGCGGCCAATCCCCGCAGCTCACCGCCGTGGCTCGTCGCGGGGTGCGCGCTCTGGGCGCTGAGCCTCGCGGGGGAGACAGTCGCCGACGCGCAGCTCGCCCGTTTCCGTGCCGATCCGGCGAATCGGGGGCGTACCTTCCGCGACGGGCTCTGGCGTTACTCGCGTCACCCCAACTATTTCTTCGAATGGCTGCATTGGCTCACGTACGTGATCCTCGCGGCAGGCTCGCCGCTCTGGGCCCTTGCGTGGCTCGGCCCGCTGCTGATGGGGCTCTTCCTGCGCTTCCTGAGCGGAGTGCCCTGGGCCGAGGCGCAGGCACTGCGCTCCCGGGGCGAGGACTATCGCGACTACCAGCGGCGCACCCCGATGTTCCTTCCGTGGTTTCCCCGACGCGTGTCCCCCGACAGGAGCTGATCCCATGCGCACCGACGTTTCGGATTTTGCGGAGCTGGAGTCCGACCGGCCCGGTCCAGGCCTCATCGGCCTCGCCGAGCGCGGTCTGCTGCCCGACTCGCTCATGCGGATCGGCATCCGCCGACTCTGCGCACGCAGGCTGAGGGAGGAGCGCGATGGCGGCCCTCAGCGCCAGGAAGAGCGTCTGGCAGAGCGGCTCGTACGGCTGCGGCACAGCCCGATCGCGATCCATCCCGAGGCCGCCAACGCCCAGCACTACGAGTTGCCGGCGGATTTCTTTGCGCTCTGCCTGGGACCACGCCTGAAATATTCCGCCTGTTACTACCCCCTCGGCAGCGAGACGCTCGCGGAAGCGGAAGCGGCCATGCTGCGCCTCTCCTGCGACCACGCCGGGCTCGCGGACGGGCAGGATATCCTCGAGCTCGGCTGCGGCTGGGGGTCGCTGACGCTGTGGATGGCGGAGCAGTACCCGAACGCGCGCATCACTGCGGTCTCCAACTCGAGCGCGCAGCGGCGCTTCATCGAGGCGCGATGCCGCGAGCGGGGCCTCGCCAACGTGCACCTGCTCACCCGCGACGTGAATGATCTGGCGCTCGAGGCGGATCAGTTCGATCGCTGCGTGTCGGTGGAGATGTTCGAGCACCTGCGCAACTACGAGACGGTGATGAGCCGCATCGCGGGTTGGCTGCGGCCGGGCGGGAAGCTGTTCGTGCACGTTTTCGCCCATCGCACCCTCATGTATCCGTTCGAGACCGCGGGCGGCGACAACTGGATGGGGCGTCACTTCTTCACCGGCGGCCTCATGCCGGCGGCAGACACGCTGCTGTTCTTCCAGAAGGGCTTGCGGATCGAGCGCCGGTGGCTCATCGACGGCCGCCACTATGAGAGGACCGCCAATCATTGGCTCGAGCGGCAGGATCGCCGCCGCGGCGAAGTGCTCGCGGTGCTGCGTGAGCGCTACGGCAACGCTGCCGAAGTCTGGTTCAACCGCTGGCGCCTCTTCTGGATGGCCTGCGCCGAGCTCTTCGGTTACGCGGCGGGGCGCGAGTGGCTGATCGCTCACTATCTCTTCGAGCGCCCCGAGAGTCGCGCCGCCTCCGCCTCCATTGCGGGGCCCGCACGATGAAGAATCTCTACAGGTCGACCTCTCTCTGCCTGGCGCTCGCGCTCGCGCTCGCGGCCTGCGGGCCGGCGAGCGCCGAGAGGCCCATCGAGCCCGTGAGCCACGTGCAGCTGTCGCGATACATGGGGCGTTGGTACGTCATTGCCTCGATTCCGACCCGGTTCGGCCGCGATGGCTACAACCAGGTGGAGACCTATCACCTCGAGCCCGATGGCGAGATCTGCACGAGCTTTCGCTTTCACCGGGGCGGCTTCCAGGGTCCGCTGAAGACGATCCATTCGACTGCCACGGTGATCCCCGGCAGCGGCAATGCGCAGTGGCAGGTGCACCTCTTCTGGCTGCTGCGCCTGCAATACCTCGTGGCCTGGCTGGCGCCTGACTACAGCCGCGTCATCGTCGCGCGCGATGCGCGTGATTACGTCTGGCTGATGGCGCGCACGCCGCGGATCTCCGCGAGCGATTACCGCAGGATGGTCGAGCGCGTACGCGCGATGGGATACGATGTCGGCAAGCTGCGCAAGGTGCCGCAGCGGTGGACGAGCCCGGACGATGACCGCCAACCGCACCGCTCCGTTTGCCGTTGAGCGCGCAGCGCCGCGCCAGGAATCGCGGCTCTCGAGAGAGGCCCGGGTGCTGGCGAGAGAGAAGGGCTATGGGCGCAATAGATTCTGCGCATTTCCCGCTCGGCCGGTACCGGTCTAGAGTCCCTGCGGTTTCGTGGTTTCGGTTCAAGAGCAGTGGAGATGTGCATGGCGACTGAGAGCAAGTGTCCCTTCAATCACGCCGCGGGGGCGGGGAATTCGACCCGGCAATGGTGGCCGGATCAGGTCGATCTGAAGATTCTGCACCAGAACTCCTCGCTGTCAGATCCCATGGGAGAGGCGTTCGACTATGCCGCGGAGTTCCGCAGCCTCGATCTCGCGGCCGTGAAGAAGGACCTGCTCGCGCTCATGACCGACTCCCAGGAGTGGTGGCCGGCCGACTTCGGACATTACGGGCCGCTCTTCGTTCGCATGGCGTGGCACAGCGCCGGCACCTACCGGATCGGGGACGGCCGCGGGGGCGCGGGCGCCGGCCAGCAGCGCTTCGCGCCGCTCAACAGCTGGCCGGACAACGTGAATCTCGACAAGGCGCGCCGGCTCCTCTGGCCCATCAAGCGCAAGTACGGCCGCAGGATCTCCTGGGCCGATCTCATGATCCTCGCGGGCAACGTGGCGCTCGAGTCGATGGGGCTCAGGACCTTCGGGTTCGGCGGCGGACGCAAGGACACCTGGGAGCCGGATGAGGCGGTGTACTGGGGTGCCGAGAGCGCCTGGCTCGCCGATCAGCGTTACTCCGGCGATCGTAACCTGGAGAATCCGCTCGCGGCCGTGCAGATGGGGCTCATCTACGTCAACCCCGAGGGCCCGAACGGAAACCCGGATCCACTGGCGGCGGCGCGCGACATCCGCGAGACCTTCGCCCGCATGGCGATGAATGACGAGGAGACCGTCGCGCTCATCGCCGGGGGACACACCTTCGGCAAGACTCACGGAGCGGGCGCCGCTTCGCACGTCGGTCCGGAGCCCGAGGCGGCGCCCATCGAGGAGCAGGGGCTCGGCTGGAAGAGCAGCTTCGGAGCGGGCAATGGGCGGGATGCCATCGGAAGCGGGCTCGAGGTGACCTGGACCAGCACCCCGACCCGCTGGAGCAACAACTTCTTCGAGAATCTGTTCGGCTTCGAGTGGGAGCTCACCCGCAGCCCCGCCGGCGCTCATCAGTGGACGCCGAAGGGCGGGGCGGGCGAGGGCACCGTGCCGGATCCTCAGGATCCGACCAAACGGCGTGCGCCTTCCATGCTCACCACGGATCTCGCGCTGCGGTTCGATCCGGCGTACGAGAAGATCTCGCGGCGATTCCACCTGAATCCGGACCAGTTCGCCGACGCGTTCGCCCGGGCGTGGTTCAAGCTGACCCATCGCGACATGGGGCCGCGCGCACGGTACCTCGGCCCGGAGGTGCCTGCCGAGGAGCTCATCTGGCAGGATCCGATTCCGGCGCGGGATCATCCTCTGGTCGATGCACAGGATCTCAGTGCCCTGAAGACGAGGGTGATCGACTCGGGTCTTTCCATCGGCGAGCTCGTCAGCACGGCCTGGGCCTCCGCCTCCACGTTCCGCGGCTCCGACAAGCGCGGCGGCGCGAACGGGGCGCGGATCCGGCTGACGCCGCAGAACGGCTGGGAAGCCAATCAGCCGGCGCGGCTCGCCCGGGTGCTTGATATCCTCGAGGGGATCCAGGCCGCGTTCAACCGGGAGCAGACGGGCGGCAAGCGGATCTCGCTCGCCGATCTCATCGTGCTCGCGGGTTGCGTGGGTGTGGAGCAGGCCGCCAAGAAGGCCGGTCATCCCGTGACCGTGCCCTTTGCGCCGGGGCGCATGGACGCCTCGCAGGCCCAGACCGACGTGCAATCGTTCGAGGCGCTCGAGCCGCTCGCCGACGGTTTCCGCAATTACCTCGCCCGCGGCGTATCCGTACCGGCCGAAGCGCTGCTCGTGGACAAGGCGCAGCTGTTGACGCTGACCGCGCCCGAGATGACCGTCCTGGTCGGCGGCATGCGGGTCCTCAACACCAACTTCGACGGTACCCGGCACGGTGTCTTGACGCGACGGCCCGAGACGCTCACCAACGACTTCTTCGTGAGCCTGCTCGACATGGGAACCGAGTGGAAACCGGCGCCGGGAACGAAGGATGTGTTCGATGGGCGCGACCGTGCGACGGGCGCGCTCAGATGGACCGCCACCCGGGTCGATCTCGTGTTCGGCTCGAACTCGCAGCTGCGCGCTCTGGCCGAAGTGTATGGCAGCGTGGACGCCGGCAGGAAGTTCGTGCAGGACTTCGTGTCCGCGTGGGTCAAGGTCATGAATCTCGACCGCTTCGATCTCGCCTGAGAGCTGCTCGCCAGGGTGATGGGCCGTCCGGCGAGTGCCGGACGGCCCATGCGGGACGGAAGCGGGACGCTCGTGTACGATAGCCGGTCATATGTTGGACCGGAGAATCAGCGTCGCGCCCATGATGGGCCGCACCGACCGCCACTGCCGATATTTTCTGCGCGGATTCTCGGCAGGGATGCTCCTTTACACGGAGATGATCGCCGCTTCCGACCTGATTCGCGGCGACAGCGCCCGATTGCTCGCGTTCGACCCCGAGGAGCACCCCGTCGCGCTGCAGCTCGGCGGCTGCGACCCGCAGGAGCTCGCGGCGGCGGCGCGGGAAGGGGAGCGGGCCGGGTACGACGAGATCAACCTCAATTGCGGTTGCCCGAGCGATCGGGCGACGGGCAAGGTGTTCGGCGCCTACCTGATGCAGCGGCCGGACACCGTGGTTGCATGTGTGGCCGCCATGCGCGCAACCGTGCGCGTGCCCGTGACGGTCAAGATGCGGATCGGGGTCATCGACGGCCGGGGCAGGGCGGCGATCGAAGCCAGCCGGCGCTTCGAGGAGTCGGAGCGGGCAGCTCTGCACGCTCTCGTGCGCCGTGTGCGCGATGCGGGCTGCGAGGCCGTGATCGTGCACGCACGCAAAGCGGTGCTCGGCGGGTTGTCCGCACAGGACAATCGGGAGATCCCTCCGCTGCGACATGACGTCGTGACCGAGGTGAAGCGGGCGTTTCCCGATTTGCAGGTGATCGTCAATGGCGGGCTGCGCGAGCCGGCCGCGATTCTCAGCGCGCTCGAGGGTCTGGATGGCGTCATGCTCGGCCGCGAGGCGTATCACAGGCCCGTGGTCCTCGGCGAGCTGGACCCGCTCGTCTTCGGTGCGGCGCCGATCCCGGCCCATCCTCACTCCAATCGGGAACCGGCTGCCACCGCTCTGCGCCGAGGCGCCATAGAGCGGATGCAGCGGTACGCAGAGCGCCAGCTGGGACACGGAGAAAGGCTGTCGGCGATCGTTCGCCACATGCAGGGATTGTATGCGGGGGAGCCCGGCGCACTCGCGTTCCGGCGCACGCTGAGCGAGGGCTCGCGACGTCCGGGCGCGGGTGCGGAGGTGTTGGCGGCAGCCTTCGCGAACGCCGAGGCCCGTGACGAGCCCCGCAGCGTGGCGCCAAGGAAAGCTGCGCCGCGCTTGTCGCTCGAAGAGCTCTGAAAGTGCACGGTGCCCGTCGCTCCCGGTAGTCGGGTGCGTCTCGGGGCCCGGTTGGCGAGCCTGCTCGTTCCTGCGTGGGGTCAATCTCGGCCTGCTCGTCATCGCGGTCATGCTGCTCGCTCAGAGCCTGCGTGGCGCGACGTAGCTGCGCCCGAAAGACCCGATGGGTCGATGATCTGCGGGGTCAGGAGCCGGCGCTCTTCGGCGCGTAGGACTGCTCGCCCTGAGCGCTCCAGCGGTACAGATTCTCATCGCCGCAATGCGGGCACTTGATCACCAGGAGGGAGTCGTCGGAATCGGCGGCGGGCGGCTTGCCTCCCGCCGGGGGCGCAATGGCGATGAGGAGCCCGCACGACCTGTTCTTGCAGAGCCAGCCGCGGTAGGGAGCCCCTGCAGTCATCTGGCGAGGCGCCATGACGTCGACGTGGCGCACCCCGGGTGAGGCGGCCGGCCTGCGTGCGCTGGTCCCGGTGCTCTTGGACGAACGTTTGATCGACATGACGCCTCTCCCGCATGGGTTGCGGGAAGAGCCTACCGCGGCTGGGTGCACACTGCCAGTACCGGCCGGGAGCCGAACGATCGCCGATGTCTCATCGATTTGGCTCGCGCGCAACCATGGGCAAGCTGAGCCATCGTTCGCCTTGGGTCGCGTGGCCGGTAGCGGATATCGCGCCGGTAGCACCGTGGATCTACCGCTTCTTCGCTCCGGTGCCCGGATGTCGTGTGGTCACGGTCGAGAATGAAGACGCCTCAGTCGGAACTGTCTGCGATGCCCGGTGCGCCACGACACCAGCGGCATACGCACCGAGCGCGAGCTGCACTAGAAATTGCGAAAGCCGCGAAACATCGTGTGATAGACGAGCAGCACCAAGGCCGCCCCGACGATCGCGACGACGGAGCTATAGACGTTCAGGCCGCTGGCCCCCGGCATTCCGAAGAGCCGGAACAGCCAGCCACCGACGACCGCGCCAACGATTCCGAGCAGGATGTCGACGATGATCCCCTCTCCAGTGCGGTTTACGATCCTGCTGGCAATGAAACCGGCAATGAGTCCGAGAACGATCCAAGAAAACAGCGACATGATGCTCTCCTGCTAGCGAATCGAGCACGGCCAAGACGGACCAGCGCGCATCTCTCCTTTCCCTCGCAGCCTGCCCGAGAATCACGGCCGTTTCGGTGCGGCGGCGAACATAAGCTCACGGCGGCCGACGCCGCCGGCATGGTGCGCAGGCGCACAGAGCTCAGGTGGTCGGGGGCCTATCCTGCGCGAGTGAGACCCGGACGACCCGTAAACAGATTGCGTAGAACTGGAGAATCCCATGAATTTCAATGGCGTCAGAGCACCTGTGCGAAGAAGCCTTCGATACTTCGCGCTCATCGCCGCAGCGCTCACGCTCGGCGCCTGCAGCGCATTCCAACCGAAGTCGGCAGTCG
>DASTAC010000057.1:0-33619 GCA_035713045.1 Steroidobacteraceae bacterium | reverse complement strand
GATCTTCGGCGGGATCAGAATCAGCTTCTGACGCCCGCCGGCCCTCTCGTCGCCGCTACGCCTTCTTGTGCGCCTCGTCCCAGCGCTTGACGACCGCCATGGTGTTGGCGACGTGCCTGGAGGGATTGAGGTTGGTGTAGGAGTAGAGGATCTTGCCGTCCGGCGCGATGACGTAGGAGGTGCGGTTGGCGTACTCCGGATGCTTCGGGAGCACGGCGTCGTATTCCTTCATGATCCTGCCGGTGGCGTCGGAGGCGACGGGGAACACCTTGCGGCACACGCTCACCGAGAAGCGCTTGAGCTTCGCGATCGGGTCGTGGGAGACCCCGATCACGGTGGCGCCCAGAGCCTTGAACTTCGGCATCGCCATGGCGAAGTCATGGGCTTCGATGGTGCAGCCGGGCGTGAAGGCGGCGGGATAGAAGTAGAGCACCACCGGACCCTTCCTGAGCGCCTTCGCCAGGGAGAAGTTGTAGGTGTGGCCGCCGAGAGAGGCCTCTGCCGTGAAGAGCGGCGCCTGGGTGCCATCCGGCAGCGCGGCAAAGGCGGCAGGGGCAACGAGGAGCAGTGTCGTCAGCGCGTAGGCGATCGAGCGTCGCATGGGTGTCTCCTGGCGGACGGAAAAAGAGCGCTCATGATTGCTCAATCGAGGCGGCGCCGTCACCTGAATCCGGCGGCCCCGCCGCTCGCTCCGGCGTATCCGACCAACTCGACATACCCGCGCCCGGCGATGGGCCGCCCGGCGCGGGTCCCGGCGACATCCACGGCCCCTTCCCAGTAGCGCGGCGAGGTCGTGAGCTCCTGGTCGGCCAGAATGGGATGCACGGTGACGTCGAGCCCCAGCTTCGGGACGAGCAGTCGCCACCGCGACGGGTACCGGGCCCCGCTGCGATCCGTCCAGTGACCGAGCACCTGGATTCGAACGTCGCCGCGTGACAGCGGCTGCGCCTGGCCGTGTGCATCGACCCAAGTGCCGGCACTATAGGGGTCTTCGGCGCCATTGTGGTCACGGAGGGCATAGAACATGAGACAGGAGCCGTCCTCGAGCTGCAGTCCGAACCAGTCCCAGCCGACCTCCTGCGGACCGAGCGTTCCGCTGCCCCACTCGCGGTCGAGCCATGCGAGGCCATGAACCCGTTGTGGCCGCCCGTCCCGCACGATCGTCCCGCGGACCTCGACGCGCGGAATGGAGTAGTAGTAGGTGGCATCCCCGGGCTGCCCCGACTTGCGGCTCAACCCGCGCTCGCCATTGAGAACCGGCGGCATCAGCGGGCGGGCCACCAACGAAAGGACGTAGCCCGGCTCGTCGGCCTGCACCTGCCACAGGGCGCCGCGCGGGCCGGATTCCAACGGTGCCCGCAGGGGCGCCGGGATTCGGCCGAGCCGCCAGTTGCCGACCCAGACCCGGAAAGGGTGGGCTTGCGCCCCGGCGAGACCGAGCGCGCCGCGCGCCAGCCTCACCGCGAACCGAAACCGGTGCCGGGCGGCATCGGTGACGGCGAAGTGCCCGAGATAGATCTGACGCGTGCGCCAGGCGGAGCGCCCGGCGAATGGCCCGGAGCCGGCAGGCTTGGCGGCGGTCGCAGTTGCCGCCGAGCCCGGCGCCAGCGCGAAGCGGAAGAAGGTGAGCTCGAAGCCGAAGCGCTGGCCCGCGTCGGAGTCGAGATTCCCGGTCAGGTACCACCATTCCTGGCGGAAGTCGGGGTGCGGACCCTGATCACGGGGAAACTCGAAGGCCCGTGGCGCCAAGGCCTGCGCGAAGGCCGGACGCGGCGGTCGCCCGGCATGCACCGGGAGCGTCACTGCGACCGAGGCGATCGCCGCAAGTGCCCGCGCGCGCACGCTCTATTCCTCCCGCATCTCGCCGGCGATCGGTCCCGTGGCCGCCCGCCATGCCGGGTACAGGCCCGCGAGGAGCGCCGCGCCGAGCGCCAGCGCGAGCGCATTCACGAATTGCGCGGCGTGCAGGTGCATCTGGATATGCCAGCCGAACGCGCGCCTGTCGATGACCTTCGTCAGCACCACGGCGATGATGAGGCCTGCAGGGATGGCGGCCAGGAGCGCCGCGCCTCCCATGAAGACCGTCTGGGCCTCGACGAGGGCGGCCGCGCCGCGGGGCGTCAGGCCGAGCGCGCGCAGCACCGAGAGCTCCCGAGTCCTGTCGAGCTCCCACGCGAGCAGTGCGCTCACGAGGCCGATGGCGGCTATCGCCGCCGCGAGCCAGTAGAGCACCCGGGTGATGATGAAGGTGCGGTCGAAGATCTGAAGCGACATGGCCCGGATCTGCGCGTTGGATCGGATCAGCAGGGCCTGCCGTCCGGCCGCCGCGGCCTCGAGGCGCGGGATCTCCCGGGCTGCATCGACTCCCTGCCTCAGGTACAAGCCCACGGCGGTGACCGAGTCGTCGCGCCACAGGCGCCGATAGACCCGCAGGCTCACCATCGCGCTGCCGACGCCGCTGCCGTACCCGTGGTAGATGCCGGCGATCGGAAATTCGCGCGGCCCGGTGGCCGTGGTCAGCGAGAGGCGATCGCCGGGCCGCAGCTGCAGCCGCCATGCGAGCGACTCCGACAACAGCAGCGCGCCGTTCGCGTAGTCGCGCCACACCGTGCGCGGATCGCCCGCGGTCAGCTCGATGCCGGCATAGCTGCCCGGGGCGAGGTGCAGCGCATCGAGAGCGATGTCACCGCGCGAGGAATGCACGATGACGGAGCGACTGGCGCTGTGGTCGGCGACCCCGGGAGCGGCGAGCAGTGCCTGCAGCACGGCGGGCTGGATCCGCCGCTCCGGACGCCCGACTCCCGGGCCCGGAGCCGCGACGTAGATATCCGCGCGCATCGTCTGTACGAGCCACTGGCTCAGCGACACGCGGAAGCTCTCCACCATGATCGACACGCCGATCATGGCCGCGACGGCCATGCCGAGGGCCGCTACGGCGACGCCCGTGCGGCTGAGCGAGGCGGCGACATCCTCGAGCGCGAGCCGGCCCACGGAGCTCGCGCCGGCGAGGAACCGCGCAGCGAGCCTCGCCAAGGCCCGCAGCACCGAGGGGGTCACCGCCGCAACGCTCAGCAGCAGGAGAAAGAGCGCCGCGAAGCCGGCGATCACGCTGCGGCCAGAGGTCTCGATCAACGCACATGCCGCCAGCGCGAATCCGAGGCTGAGCCATGACAGCCGCCGCGCGATGCAGGTGGCGCGGTCCTCGAGCGCGGAGCGCCGCAGTCCGAGCTGCGGGGCGCTGCCGGCTACCTCGAGCGCCGGCAACAGACTTGCGGCCAATGCGGTCCCGAGACCCGCGGCCAGCGCTTCGATGAAGGTCCAGGGAGGAAGCGCGACCTGTCGAACGGCGACCACGTAGTAGAGATCGTTGATCGTCTGTGACACCAGTCGAACGAGCTCATGCCCGACCGCGATGCCGAGCAGCACACCGAGTCCGGCGCCGGCCGTGCCGAGGGCGGCGGCCTCGATGAGGACGATCGTCAGGATCTCCCGCCGGGCCGCCCCCAACGCGCGCAGAATGGCGATGCTGCGCCTGCGTTGAACGACGGTGAAGCTGACGGAGCCATAAATGAGGAGCGCGCTGACGAGCAGCGCCAGGAGGCTCATCGCCGTGAGGTTGGTGGAAAAGGCGCTCGTCATGTCGAGCGTCTGCCGGAGCTGTCCGGCGGTGCGCTCGAGCTGCGCTCCCGGCGGCAGCTCGCGCCGCAATCGCGCCAGCGCCGCCCGGCCCGCGGGTCCCCGCGGCGCTCTGACGTCGATGCGCGTGAGACGGCCCGGGAGCCCCAGCCATTCCTGCGCCTGAGCGATGTCGGTCAGGATCAGCGTCGCATCACCCGGCCGATCGCCGCGGATCAGACCGATCAAGGTTGCGGGGTGCCGGACGCCGCCGATGCTCACGGTCAGCTGGCCGCCGACACGCACTCCCAACCGCCGTGCGGTGCCGGCGGCCATCACGACCGAGCCGCGCTCGACAAACCACCTCCGCATGGCGTTGAGCGTCGTCGCTCCCACCGCGCCGGCAAGGCCGGTTTCCCGGGGCCCCCGCAGGGCAGCGCTCGCGAACGGGTCCACTCCGATCAACTGCATCATCCGGCCGCGGACCGTGATGTAGCCTTCGACGACGGGCGCATACACCGCTTCGGGGCCGCCGCTCAGACGAGCACCGGTGAACAGGCGCACGTAAAGCTTCTGATCGAGGCCCCTGGGCCCGCCCGTGACGATCTGCGTGGCAGGGCCGTTCACTGCCCGCATCGACAGCTCGAACGCGCGGCGGGAGCTGGCGGTGGCAATATCGACGGCCACGATGGTGGCCACGCCGGCGGCAAGCGCCACGAGGGCCAGAGCCAGTTGCGCCGGATGCCGCAGGAAGTGGCGCAGGCTGGCGGCCCAGAGCAAGGGCACCGGCGCGCGCATCAGCTGACGCCCGTGCGGCGCACGGCCGGCCGACCGGGCTCGGTGTCCCGGTGCGGATCCCCGTCCGCGGGCGGCCGGGCCGAAGCGTCGGCGGCGGCCAGCTTCCCTTCACGCAACTCCAACACACGGTCCGCCTGGCCGGCGATCCAGGGGTCATGGGTCACGATGATGAGCGTCGTGCCGCGCGACCTCGCCAGGGACAGCAGCACTCGCAGAACCTGCGCGGCGGTCTCCTCGTCCAGATTGCCTGTCGGCTCGTCGGCCAGCACGACGGCGGGCTCGTGCGCCAATGCCCGTGCGATCGCTACCCGCTGCTGCTCGCCGCCGGAGAGGCGGTCGACGGCGCTGTGCAGCCGGTCGCCGAGGCCGACCGCGGCGAGCATCGCTGCGCTGCGCTGGCGGGCGGCGGCGCCGCGGATCCCGTTCAGCTCGAGTGCGAGGCGTACGTTCTCCTCGACGTCCAGGGTCGGGAGGAGATTGAAGAACTGATACACGAAGCCGATGTGCGCGCGGCGAAACAGCGTGCGCCGCGGCTCGCCCATCGAGGTCACGATGTGGCCGCCGATCTGCACCTCGCCGCTGTCCGCGCGGTCGATCCCGCAGATCAGATTGAGCAGGGTCGATTTGCCGGAGCCGCTGCGGCCGACGATGGCGGCCACCTCCCCGGTCCGGAACGAGGCATCGGCTCCGTCGAGCACCCGATGCGCAGCGGTCCCCTCGGTGAAGCTGCGGCAGAGTTGGCGGATGACGATCACGCGGAGGTTCCTCGAAAGCGCCGCAGCGCCTGCCGCCCCAATATACAATCACCCGATGAGACACATCGCCTTGCCCGCCGCCGCCCTGCTCGGCCTGAGCAGCCTCGCCCTTGCACGGGGCACTCCGACGCTTCCGCCGCCGCAGATGCGCGCCAAGCTGCAGAGTCCGGCACAGATCAAATCCCAGGGCAGCTACAGTCTCGGCCTCTCGATGGGCGAGAGCCTGCGCCGCGCCTCCGTGGATGCCACGGACATCTCGACGCCGCGGCTGCTCCAGGGCATTCGCGATGCGCTGGCCGGGAAAGCCACTTTCGGTCCCGTCGACCAGCAGAAGGTCCGCGCTCTGATCACTGCGGCACGCCAGCGCGTCGCGAATGCGAATCACGCCGCTGCCCGCGCCTTTCTGGCCCGCAACGGCAAGAAAAAGGGCGTCGTCACCACCTCGACCGGCCTGGAATATGAAGTGCTGAAGGCGGGCGAGGGCACTCCGCCCAAGGCCGGAGACACGGTCACGGTCAACTACCGCGGCTCGCTCCTCAACGGCCAGGTGTTCGACAGCTCCTACGAGCGCGGCCGGCCGGCCACCTTTCCGGTGGATCGGGTCATTCCGGGCTGGCAGCAGGCGCTGAAGCTGATGAAGCCGGGCGCCGATTGGCGCATCTTCGTGCCGCCGCAGCTCGCCTATGACGTCAATTCGCCGCCCCCCATCCCGCCGGGCTCGCTGCTGATCTTCGAGGTCAATCTGCTGGGCGTCCACCCGCCGCAGGCTCAGCCTGCGCCGCAGGCCCCGCCGCCCGCCGGACAGCCCTAGTCGCCGAGCGCCCTCGAAGCCCTACCCGCGTGCTCCACCGCCGCAGGTGGGGAGCGGTGGGCGCGCGAGGGTGCGTCGCACGGGTGGCCATGGAGGGACACCCCGGGCTTGCGCGGAGCAGGCATTGCGCAGCGCAATGCCCCGGTCCAGCGCCTAAACAAGCGTGTGGAAGACCCTCTGAACGTCTTCGTCCTGCTCGAGCTTGTCGATCAGGGCCAGCACCTCGTTCGCCTGCTCTTCGGGCAGCTCCGTCGGTACGGTGCAGACGTATTCATGCTCGGCCGACACGGGCGTGATGCCGCGAGCCTCGAGGGCCTCCTGCAGCTTGCCGAAGTCGGCGAAGGCGCAGCGGATGACGAGCTGCGGCTCGCCTTTCTCGCCGGTGCTCTCGCCGAACTCTTCCAGGCCGTGATCGATGAGGTAGAGCTCGAGATCATCCTGATCGATGCCGGCGGGATCGAGCCGAAAGACCCCCATGTGCTTGAAGAGAAACCCGACGCTGCCCGAGGTGGCCAGGTTGCCGCCATTCTTGGTCACGATGTTGCGGACGGAGGCGACGGTGCGCGTCGGATTGTCGGTGGCCGCCTCGATGAAGAGCGCCACGCCGTGCGGGGCGTAGGCCTCGTAGTGCACTTCCTGGTAGCTCGTCGCATCCCGCCCCGAGGCACGCTTGATCGCCGCCTCGATCTTGTCCTTCGGCATGTTGACCGCGCGCGCGTTCTGAATCACGCGGCGTAAGGTCGGGTTCGAGGCCGGATCGGAGCCGCCGGATTTCACGGCGATGGTGATGTCCTTGGCGATGCGCGCGAACTGCTTCGCCATGCGGTTCCATCGCGCAAACATCGTGTGTTTGCGGACTTCGAAGATGCGTCCCATGAAGGACCTCGCCGGTCAGGCGAGCTGCGCCTGCAGCAGCCTCAGGCGGCGGCGCTGCAGCTGCAGCCGCCGCTCGAGCTCCTTCAGCCGCTGCTGGAAGCTGGCGTGCTCCCAGTGCTCGATGACGGCGCGCTTCTTCTCCTCCAGCCACTGCTCTTTCACCTTGGCCCACTCCGCGACCGCGGCGAGGAACGTGTCGTATTCGTGCGAGACGCGCTGGCGCAGCTCCGTTACGCGCGACGGCGGCGCCACGGCCGGCAGAGCCGCCAGCCTGCGCTCCGCGCGGGTGAACTGCATCGCGAGCAGCGCCCGCTGGATCTGGAACACGGGCGTCCTCTTCAGGCGGCGCGTGAGCCCGACCACGTGCAGGCTGGCGATCAGCCATTTCGTCGGGTCCCACTGCCACCAGCGGACGCCATTGCGGTAGTCGTGCGCAAAGATGTGGTGGAAATTGTGGTAGCCCTCGCCGAAGGTCAGCACCGCGAGGACCGGATTGTCCCGGGCGGTATTCTCCTCGGTGTAGGGGCGCTCGCCCCACATGTGGGCCAGGGAGTTGATGAAGAAGGTGAAGTGATGGCTCAGCACCAGGCGCAGCACGCCGGCGAGGATGAAAGTGCCCCAGACATCGCCGACCAGCCAGCCTGCTGCGAGCGGCAGGCCAAGGTTCGTGACGAGGACGAGCGGCACATAGTACCGGTGCTGGAAAGCCAGCATGCGGTCACGCCGCAGGTCGGGGATATTGCTGAAGTCTTCCTGGCCGCTCGGGTACTCCCGCACCATCCAGCCGATGTGCGAGAACCAGAAGCCGCGCCTGGCCGAATACGGATCGAGATCCACGTCGTCGACGTTGAGGTGGTGCCGGCGATGGCCGCTGCACCAGGCCCAGGCGCTGTTCTGCAGGGCCATGGAGCCGAAGATCAAGAAGAACACTCGCACGCTCCAGTGCGCCTCATACGTGCGGTGCGCCCAGAGACGGTGGTACCCGGCGGTGATGGACATCTCATTGGCGATGAGGAACACGCCGAACAGCACCCAGGCGGCGGTCGAGAAGCCGTGCGTCAGGCCATACCAGGGCACGAGCACCGCCGCGGCGAGAAAAGTCAATAAAAACAGCAGCGTATTGGTCCAGATGATAGGTGCCCCAGCGGCGGCTGCGGTCGGGGAGCTCGGGGCGGCGGGACGGGGCGAGGGCATGGCGATGAAAGGCTCCACGGGGTGGGCGGTTAAACGGACTAAACATAGCACGGTTCGCCGCGTTCCAGCGAACCGCGCCGAGGCCGTTTTGCGAGGTCGGGCACCCCGGGCGCGGTAAGCCGCCCGCGGGGCCTTCCGTGGCGGCGCGGCCACCGCAAAGCACCCGCTCGCCCGGCGCGGTGAGGCTGAAGCTTCGGGAACGGGACTCCGCGCGGCCCCGGCAGTTGGGCAGCCGGTCCCGCCGGCGCCCCGCGCCAGCCGCCCGAGTCAGGTCTCGTGAAAGAGACACACCGCGTTCCATTGCTGACACACTGGCGCGCGACATTGGGCCTCAGGGTCCCCTGGGGCGCATTCGGCCGGCGTTTGCGGTTGCAGGCCCGTATCGCCGGGTGTATTCATAGTGCCCGAAAACGCAACCGTGCCCGACATGCGTCCACAACCATGTCCGCCCTGGAGGGCGCCGCTTCCCTGCGCTTGTATCGGTGGAGGAGCGCCGGAAGCGGCCGTATTTCCGAAATACCAAGAATTTTTGGAGGAGATATGAGCTACCAGTTTCAATCCTTGGTCGTCGAGGCGAGCCTGCTCGCCGGGGCGGCTGCACTCAAACAGAAGGGGGACATATGAAATTACCCAAGTGGCGCCGGATAGTGGCGCCAGCGGCCATCGTCGTGGCGGCGGGCATTGCCTGCGGAGCGGCTTCGGTTGCACATGCCCAGGAAGAGCACAACAACAGTCTCTGGCCGTCGATGGGCCAGAATTACGCGCTCGACCGGCATAGCGACCTGTCGCAGATCAACTCCTCGAACGTCAGCCGGCTGGGCATGATCTGGTCGCAGTCCCTCGGGGACCTGCGCGGCCAGGAAGGTCAGCCGATCGTCGTCAATGTCGACGGCAAGCCGATGATGTACTTCGTCAGCGGCTGGCCGAACATCGTGCAGGCGCTCGACCTGTCGAATCCGGATCATCCCGTCGAAATCTGGAACTACGTGAAGAAGACGGATCGCGATCTGTCGGCCGTGCCGCGCGCCTGCTGCGACACCGTCAACCGCGGTCTGAACTATGCCGACGGCAAGGTTCTCTTCAACACGCTCGACGGCTATCTCATCGCGCTCGATGCCCGGACGGGCAAGGTGGACTGGGAAGTCAAGCACGCCTATCCCGACAAGGGGCAGACCGTCACCAATGCGCCGCTGATCGCGGACGGCAAGGTGATCGTCGGCTTCGGCGGCGATGAGTTCGCGGCCCGCGGCGCGGTCACGGCCTACAATCTCTCGGACGGCAAGGAGGTCTGGCACTACTGGGACAACGGTACCGACCAGCAGGTCGGCTTCACCCGGGAGACCAACAAGTGGAACCCTCAGTACGGCACCTACGGCCATAACCTCGGGTTGACCTATCCCGGCGACGAGTGGAAGCGTGGCGGCGGTGCGGCCTGGGCGTGGTACAGCTACGACCCGAAGCTCAAGCTGGTGTACTACGGCTCGGGCAACCCCGGCCTGTGGAGCCCGTCATACCGTTGCGGCGCCAAGCCGCCGACCCAGCAGGCCTGCAACGACGGCAAGTGGGACAACAAGTGGTCCATGACCATGTTCGCCCGCAATGTCGACACGGGCAAGGTCGTATGGGCCATGCAGATGACCCCGTTCGATCAGTGGGACTATGACGGCGTCAACGAGCCGATCCTGGTCAACATGAGGCTCCACGGCAAGGAAGTCCCGACGGTCGTGCAATTCGACCGCAACGGGTTCGCCTATGTCTGGAACCGGGCGACGGGTACGCTGCTGGCGGCGCACAAGTTCGTCTACACGAACTGGGCGGAGAAGGTCGATCTGCACACCGGCCGTCCGGTGAAGGTGTACGAGCATTCGCCGTTGCTGGTCAACCAGATGGCGCAGGCATGCCCCTCGGCGATGGGCGGCAAGGATCAGCAGCCGGCTTCCGTGGATCCCGCGAACCCGGAGGTCTTCTACGTCCCGACCAACAACTGGTGCATGCAGGATACGCCGCAAACGCGTACCGACATGCAGCAGGGCATCGTCTACGTCTTCGCCAACGTGTACATGTATGAGCACAAGCCCGGTGTCGCCGGCCGCTTGAAGGCGTTCAACGTGATCACGGGCAAGACGCTCTGGAACGTTCCGGACAAGTACCCGAACTGGAGCGGAACCCTCAACACCAGCGGCAACCTCGTGTTCTACGGGAGCCTCGGTGGCGATTTCCGTGCCGTCGACATGAAGACCGGCAAGGTCCTCTGGTCGCGCAAGCTCGGCTCCGGAATCATCGGCAACCCGATCACGTATGAGGTGGATGGACACCAGTACGTCTCGGTGTTCTCCGGCATCGGCGGCTGGATCGGGCTGCCCGTGACGGCGGGCCTCGATCTCAACGACAAGTACGGAGCGATCGGAGCCACGGCGATGGCGAAGGCGACCCACCTGAACATGATTCCTCAGGGTGGCGAGCTGTACACCTTCCGCCTGATGTGATAGACCAATGGCACCCTGCGGAAGCGCGGCTTCCGCGGGGTGCCATGCTTCTCCCCGTTCGCGGCACCTGACCGGATGAGCGCGGGAACAGGATGGCTTTCCTCGAGTCCAAGGTAACGCGACTCCTCAGTCCAAGGGTGCCCGATGCCGGTTCTGCCGCGATCAGCCCGCTGCCTGATGTCAGCGGGCGCTCTGCTGATCACCGCCGTTTTCGCTTCGACCGCATACGCTGATACCGCCCCGACCCAGTCGGCGAGCGGCTCGGGGTACCTGCAGGGACCCTGGGCCGGCAAGGATTTCGACGAGCTGGATCAAGCGGAGATCGACGCCGCCAGGCAGGCGGCTCTCCATGCCCGCTTCCGCGTCCTTCGGGTCTGCGCAGACCCCGGCAACATGCCGCTGTCCAATCGCAAGCAGCAGGGATACGAGAACAAGATCCTCGACGTCCTCGCCAAGTCGATGGGCGCCAGGCTGAGCTACTACTGGCGTGCCTATACGGGCAACGTCGTAGGTGAGGCATTCGGAACGGCCGACGAGTGCGACCTCCTGGTCGACATGCCGGTGCATACCGAGGGGGTTCTGTCGACCATTCCCATCTACCGCACGACCTATGTGCTCGTGTGGCGCAACAACGAGCACCTGAACATCAAGAGCCTGAACGACCCCAGCCTGAAGCGGCTGCGGGTCGGCGTGTTCCAGATCTCGGCATTGCGCCGGGCGCTCGCGGACCATGGCGTCGTCTCGAACGTGAAGGTCTGGCCCGTGGCCAGCGACACGGAGTGGGTTCCGGCGCATCAACCCTGGAACCAGGTCGAGCAGGTGGTCGAGGGCAAGCTCGACATCGCCGCCGCGTGGGGGCCCATGGCCGGGTGGCTGAGGACCATGAAGGGGGCGCCGATCACGATCCAGCCCACCAACCTCATGGACAACGACATTCCGATGGAATTCAGCCTCGGCATCAGCGTCCCGAGGCGCGATGTGGTGTTGAAGTTCGCCCTCGACGATGCCCTCAAGGCGAACCGCGCCGCGATCCAGCGCATCCTGGATGAATACGGCGTGCCGCTGGTGACGTGCGCCGACTGCGTGATTCCAGGCAACCTTCCGGCGCACGGCAGCTACATGCTGCATATGGCCCCCGCCGACACGGGCACGCCGACGCACTGGACCGTTTCGCGCGCACAGCTCGACAAGTGGCTGGCTGAAGGCTCGAGCGTCGACAAGGAGTTCTATGACGCCGTCCTCGCCAACGATGTCGATCGCACCACGTATCTGATCGGCAAGGGTGCCGATGTCAACAAGCTGAGCAATCTGGGCACCTCGCCGCTGACCGTGGCCGCCCGCGCCGGCTGCATTCCCATGATGCAGCTGCTGGTCGAGCACGGGGCCAAGGTGAATGAGCTGAACGGCGACGGCTCGACGGCGCTGATGGGCGCGGTCATGCGCAATCAGACCCAATCCGTGAAATTCCTCCTGGCGCACGGCGCGAACATCCACCAGGGGGCGCCCCGCGGCTTCACGTTGCTTTCGCTCGCCCTCGAGGAGCACCAGTACGACGCCGCGTACGACCTCATCAAGGCCGGCGCGAACGTAAACACCCCGGCCAGCAAGTACCGTCTGACGCCCCTCATGGTGCTCGCTAGCGAGCTGCCACCCGGGCCGGAGAGCAGGGTGCGCATCATGCAGGAGCACACGCCGATGGATATCGCCCGCGCCCTGCTCGCGCGCAAGGCGAACGTGAACGCGACCGACACCGCCGGCGTCACCGCCCTCATGATCGCGGCGGCGCACGACAATTCCCCCATGATCGCTTTGCTGATCCAGGCTGGAGCGGATCCGCGAATGAAATCCGCGGCGGGCGAGACCGCGCGCGATATCGCAGTCAGGAACGACAACCTCGGTGCTATAAGGACGCTCAGTCTGCTCGTTCGGCAATGATCGGCTACACACCGTATTCTCAGTGACCGGAGGACTCATGATGAAGCGCTTCGCTGGCGTTGCTTTGGTTTTTGCGCTGATCGGCGCCGCGGGATGCTGGTTGGCGGCACCCTCGTTCGCCGCAGCGGCAAAGCCCGCCGCTTTCAAGTTGACGCCAGCCACGCTGGCCGAGCCGCCGGTGAAGCTCGTCGCCATGGCACCGAAGGGCTCGCTCCACAATCCGTACAATGGCAACGCCGCGATGGCCAAGGAGGGGCACAAGCTGTTCTTCCACTACGGCTGCAACGGCTGTCACGGCGGCGGTGGAGGCGGTGGCATGTGCCCGCCGCTCATCAACGGTGTGTGGATCTACGGCGGCAGCGATGACACGCTGTTCCGTCTCATCTCTCTCGGGTCGACGAAGCTGCAGGCGGCGGGTTACCAGCGCGAAGCCCTGGAGGACGTCATCGGTCCGATGCCGCAGATGGGCCTCCTGATCCACCACGCCAGCGATGTGTTCAAGATCATCACGTGGATCAGGTCCGCCTATCAGGGTCCGCCGCGCCACAAGTATCACTGAGCGTCTCGCGATCGTGCGACACGCCGTCCGCATGGTGGGGCTGCTCACGCTGGCTTTGCTGGCCAGCGTGAGCCAGTCCTTCGGGTCACCGGCCGCGGCAGCCCACGCCGCGGGGCGCACCTTCTCGATCACCTTCCTGCGCAAGAAGTACCACTTCAATCCCGAGATCCTGCCCTCGCTCCTGGAGACTCATCCGGCCAACCTGGGTCTCGCCGGCTCCCAGGAAGCGATCTACGAGCTGAACACGGCCGGCAAGTTCATAGGCTGGAACTTCAAGCTGAACGTGGTGACCGTCCCGGATGGCGGTAACCTCGCCGCGGCGGCAGCCCGACTGCTCGCCCGTGGACCCCAGGTCATCATCTCCGACCTGCGTCCGGCGGATCTCCTGACCGTCGCCGACCTGCCGTCCGCGAAGACTTCGCTGTTCCTCGACATGCGGACGACCGAGGATCGTCTGCGGCAGCAGGAATGCCGGGCCAATGTCTTTCACCTGCTGCCGAGCCAGGCGATGCGGACCGATGCGATCGCCCAGTACCTGGTATGGAAGCGCTGGCCGCGCTGGTTCATCATCCAGGGGCCCACCAAGGAGGATGCCGTGTACGCGGCGGACATTCGCCGCTCCGCCGCCCGCTACGGTGCCAGGATCGTCGCGCAGAAGACCTACGACTACAATCCCGGCTCGCGTCGCAGCGATACCGGGTATCAGCAGATTCAGACCCAGATGCCGCTCGCCACGGAGGTCAGCGGCGATTACGACGTCATCTTCGTGGCGGACGAGACCGATCTCTTCGGCGACTATCTTCCCTACAACACCTACGCGCCGCGTCTGGTGGTGGGGACCCAGGGGCTGGTGGCGAGCGCCTGGACGCCCGCCTACCAGGAATACGCGGCGCTGCAGATGCAGCAGCGGTTCGATCTCTTCGCCCATCGGGGCATGACCGAGCGCGACTACGGCGGCTGGCTGGCCGTCAGGATCATCGGCAACGCCGTCATGCGGGCGGACAAGACCTCGCCCATGCCCATGCGCAAATACCTGCGCTCCAAGGACTTTCTCGTCGCCGGCTACAAGGGGCAGGGCCTGACCTTTCGCCGCTGGGACAACCAGCTGCGCCAGCCCGTGCTGCTGTCGACACCGCTGATGACCGTCTCCATGTCGCCGCAGCACGGCTTCCTCCACCCCGGATACACGACCGATACCCTGGGTTTCGACGAGCCGGAGACCAAATGCCACTTTTAAGAAACGCTGGATCGGGGCTCCTGCCCCGCCCAGCGCGGTTTTGGGCAAAAAGCGTGGTTTTTGCCCAAACCCCGCTCGTCGGACGAAGCGATGCTTCGGTCAAAGGCACCGCCTCGCCCTGCGGCGGCCGGGTACATTGCGCTGCGCAATCCTGCTTCGCGCAAGCCCGGGGTGTCCATCCGTGGACACCCGCTCGGCGGAGCGAAGCGATGCTTCGCGGAAAGGCACCGCCTCGCCCCTGTACCGACTACCGTGTTGGTCCGCATCATGATTCGGGCTGGACCGGCGTACGTGGAAAGCTTCCGCGAGCGACCGGGCGCTGGACGGTGCCGGCCCTGTTGGCCGTCTTCCTGTGCTCCCTCGCCGCGACCGCCCGTGCCAGCGAGCTCTTCGTCAGCAACGAAGTCGACGACACGGTGACGGTGCTCAACGGAGAGACCTACAAGATCATCGCGACGATCCCCACGGATCAGCGGCCGAGGGGAATCATCGCGACGCCGGACCACAAGTACGTGCTGGTCTGCGACGGTGACTCGCACGACATCGACGTCATCGACACGAAGACGCTGAAGGTGGTGCGGAAGATCGAGACCGGCCCGGACCCGGAGACCCTGGCGATGTCCCCGTCGGGTGACAAGGTCTACGTGTCCAACGAGAACAATGCCCTGGTCACGGTGATCGATTTCGCCACGGGCAAGTGGATCACGCAGATCCCGGTTGGAATAGAGCCGGAAGGGCTCGGCGTCAGCAGGCGCGGACACACGGTGGTCGTCGTGTCCGAAACCACCAGCATGGCGCATTTCATCGACACGAAGACGTGGAAGGTGGTCGCCAACATTCTGGTCGATACGAGGCCGAGGATTGCGCAATTCACCCGCGACTACCGCGAGCTCTGGGTCTCCTCGGAAGTGGGCGGAACGGTCTCGGTCATCAACCCGGCCACCCATCAGATCGTACACATCATCAACTTCCACATCCCCGGCGTCGACAAGGAATACATCGGACCTGTCGGTGTGCGATTCACGCCCGACGACCGGACCGCGTTCGTGGCGCTCGGGCGCGCCAACCGGGTCGCCGTGGTCAATCCTCAAAGCTACAAGGTCGAGAAGTACATCCTGGTCGGACAGCGGCCCTGGCAGATCGCTTTCAGCCCGCACCACAAGAGGCTCTTCGTCGTCAACGGGCTCACGAACGACGTGACGATCATCGACGTGTCGTCGCTGCGAGCGGTGAAGTCCGTTCCTGTCGGCCGTCTGCCATGGGGCATCGCCGTCATCCCGTGAGCCGCGCAGGCGAGCGCGTCCGCTCGGCATGGTGCGTTCACCTGTGCCTGCTCGCGCTGCTCGCGGCCGTGGCTGCCGTGCCCGCATACGCGCGGTCGGTGCCTACGCTGCGCATCGGTGTACTGAAGTACGGCACCGTGAGCTGGGTCATGGATGTCATCGCCCATCACGGGCTCGCCAAAGCCAACGGCATTCGCATCCAGGAGCTGGCGCTGGCGAGCACGCCGGCCACTCTGGTGGCGCTGCAGGCGGGCCGGGTCGATTGCGTGGTGACGGACTGGCTGTGGGTCTCGCGGCAGCGCGCCGCCGGCGCGGATTGGACATTCTTTCCCTTCTCGACCGATCTCGGCGCGGTGGTCGCGGCCCGGGGCGCGCCCATTCACGGCCTGGCCGACCTGCGCAACCGGCGGCTCGGCGTCGCCGGCAGTCCGCTCGACAAGAGCTGGCTGATCCTTCAGGCGCTGGCGCGGGAGCAGCATCTCGATCTGGCGCGCGACGCGCAGGTCTCCTTCGGTGCGCCCCCGCTCCTCGATGAGGAATTGCTGCGGGGGCGCCTCGATGCCGTCCTGACGTTCTGGAATTTCGCCGCGCGGCTGGAGAGCCGCGGCCTGCCGGCCGTCCTGCCGATGAGCGCGGCCCTGCGGCAGCTTGGCTTCAAGTCGCCCATTGCGCTCGTCGGCTACGTGGTCTCCGACCGCTGGGCCCGCGAGCATCCGCGTGCGCTGGCCGGATTCGTCCGCGCCACGCGCCAGGCGGAATCGATCCTGGCGACCTCCGACGCCGAGTGGAGATGGCTGGCACCGAGGATCCGGGCGCACAGCCCCGCGGAGCTCGATGCGCTGCGCGATGCATTCCGGGCCGGCATCCCGGCCCACTGGGGGAGCGAGGAGCGGCGCGAGGCCAAGGCGCTGTATGCGCTCTTCGCCAAGGTCGGCGGCAGCACGCTCGTCGGCTCCAGCCCGACCTTGCAGCCCGGGACCTTTCTCGACACGGTGCGCTACTGATGAGCACGACAGCCGCTGCGCAGCGCGCGTCCTCCCGGCTGGCGACATCCTCGTTGGCGCAACGCATCGGCTCTGTCGCCCTGCTCATCGTGGTATGGGAGATCGCCGCCATTGCGGCCCATAGCCGCATGCTGCCCTCTGCGGGCGCCGTGTTCGCGGCCCTGGTGCAGCTCACTCTGCACGGCACGCTGCTCTTCAACCTCGGCATCACACTGGCGCGGGTCGCGGCCGCCTTCGTGGTGGCAATGATCATCGGCGCCGCCATCGGTATCGTGATGGGCCGCTCGCGGACGATCGATGTCCTCTTCGACAGCTGGCTCGTGCTGCTGCTCAACCTGCCGGCGCTCGTGATCATCGTGCTGGCCTATGTCTGGTTCGGGCTCACGGAAGCGGCAGCGATCGGCGCGGTGGCCGTGAACAAGATCCCCGCGGTCGCGGTGACGCTGCGGGAAGGCGCCCGCACGCTCGACCGCAGCTATGCGGAGATGGCGCAGAGCTTTCACGTGGGCAGGTGGCGCACGCTGCGACACGTGATCATGCCCCAGCTGTATCCTTACATGTTCGCGGCCGCCCGGTCGGGCCTGGCGCTCGTGTGGAAGATCGTGCTCATCGTCGAGCTGCTGGGGCTCAGCAACGGCGTCGGCTTCGAGATCCAACTGTACTTTCAGCAATTCGACGTGACCCGCATCCTCGCTTACACCATCGCCTTCATAGCGGTCATCCAGGTGATCGAGTGGGCGCTGTTTCAGCCGCTCGAGCGGCGCGCGGGAAGATGGCGCCGATGACAGCGGCCCTCAGCGCCGAGATCCGCGACAAGCGGTATCCGGGCGCGCGCGGCTCCCCGCCTCACGTGGCACTGGCCGGGCTGTCGCTCGAGGCGGCCGCGGGCGAGATCGTGGCCCTGGTCGGCCCGTCGGGCTGCGGGAAGACGACCTTCCTCAACATCGTGGCCGGGCTCGATCGCGATTTCACCGGTGAGGTCCGGCTCGCGTCCCGGCCCGATGGCCAGCCGGCCCGCGTCGGCTACGTGTTTCAGGAGCCTCGGCTCCTTCCCTGGCGAACGGTCTACGAGAACATCGCGCTCGTCCTGCCGCCGCATCGCGCCGAGGGCATCGTCAGGGACATGTTGAAGGCGGTGGGGCTGGCCGAGGCGCGCGACCGCTATCCGCCGCAGCTGTCGGGAGGAATGAGCCGCCGCGTCGCCATCGCGCGCGCGTTCGCCATCGAGCCGGACCTGCTGCTGATGGACGAGCCCTTCGTATCGCTCGACCACGACACCGTCGAGCAGCTGCGGACGCTGCTGCTCAAGCTGTGGCATGCACGGCCGACGACCGTGCTGTTCGTGACCCATGATCTGCGCGAGGCGCTGGTGCTCGCCGACCGTCTGGTATTGTTGTCGGGGCCGCCGGCCCGCGTGGTGGCGGACGTTCCCGTGGCTTTGGCCCGAAATCGCAGGAACAGCAGCGCGGAGATCGAGCGGCTGCGGGAGGAGGTGCTGCGCCACCACCGGGAGCTGATAGGCGCCGTCGGTGCCGCGACCCCCGTCGATTGATACGCGTTATCATGTCCGAGAGGCGGTGAAGAGTGATGTTGGACCTCAAAAGAGAGGCGGCGGACGGTCGGGCGCAGAGCGGGCCCGAAAGGGAGGCGCAGCCGCTCGTCGTCAAGGGGCTCAGCCACTCGTTCGGTGAGCGACAGGCCCTGCGCGAGGTGTCCTTCGAGCTCAACCGCGGCGACCGCACGATGCTCCTCGGCCTGAACGGTGCGGGCAAGACGACTCTCTTTTCCCTGATCACCCGGCTCTACAACCATCGCAGCGGCTCGATCCGGATCTTCGGCTGGGAGATCAAGCAGAAGCCGTCGGAAGCGCTCGCCCGCCTCGGTGTGGTGTTCCAGCAGCCGACGCTCGATCTGGAGCTCTCGGTCGCGCAGAACCTCTACTATCACGCCGCCCTGCATGGCCTGCCGCGCCGCGAGGCCGGGGTCCGACTGAGGCGCGAGATCGAGCGCGTCGGCCTGACCGATCGCCTGCGGGAGCATGCCCGCACCTTGAGCGGCGGGCAGCGGCGCCGGGTGGAGATCGCTCGCGCCCTGATCCACCGGCCAAGGCTTCTGCTGCTGGATGAGCCGACGGTGGGCCTGGACGTCGCGAGCCGACAGTTCCTGCTCGATCATGTCCGAATGCTGTGTCGGGAAGAAGGGCTTGCCGCCCTCTGGGCGACGCATCTGATCGACGAGGTCGATCCCGCCGCGCGCGTGATCGTGCTGCACAAGGGGCAGGTCCTGGCCGAGGGCCCGGTGCCGGAGGTGATCCGCCGCGCGAACGCCTCGTCGATGCGCGAGGCATTCGACAATCTGACCGGCGAGCGTGGCGAATGAAGGCCGTCCACTATTACCGCTGCCTGCGCGGCATCATCTGGCGCGAGGCCCTGCGTTTCCTCAATCAGCGCGGCCGCTTTCTCGCGGCGCTGGTCCGGCCGCTGGTGTGGCTGCTGATCTTCGCCACCGGATTCCGCTTCGTGCTCGGCGTGTCGATCATTCCGCCCTATCAGACCTACATCCCCTACCAGGTGTACATCGCGCCTGGCCTGATCGGCATGATCATCATGTTTCAGGGCATGCAGAGCTCCCTGTCGATGGTGTGGGACCGCGAGACGGGCAGCATGCGCACGCTGCTGGTGAGTCCGCTGCCGCGCTGGTACCTTTTGGTCTCGAAGCTGATCGCGGCGGTGATCGTCTCGGTCCTGCAGGCGTACGTCTTCCTCGGCATCGCCTATTTCTGGGGGGTTCATCCGCCGCGCCTGGGCTATCTCACCGTGCTGCCGGCCCTGATTCTCGCGGGCATGATGCTGGCCGCTCTCGGGCTCTTCCTGTCGTCGGTGATCCGGCAGCTCGAGAATTTCGCGGGGGTCATGAACTTCGTCATCTTCCCGATGTTCTTCGCCTCTTCCGCGCTCTATCCCCTGTGGACCGTGCAGCAGGCCAACGAGCGGCTGTACCAGATCTGCATGGCCAACCCGTTCACGCATGCCGTCGAGCTGATTCGCTTCGCGCTCTACGAGAAGTTCAGTCTCGAGTCCTTTGCCGTCGTGGCCGGGTCCCTCTTCGTCTTCATGGTCCTCGCGGTGCTCGGCTACGACCCCGGCCGCGGCCTCATCGCGCGCCGCGGCGGCACCGAATGAGCGTAGGCGCTGGGCAGGGCACGATGCCCTGATCCAGCGCATCAATGCAGGCACAGGATGTGCCCCGCCGCCGCAGGTGGCGGACGTTGAGGCAAAAACCACGATTTTTGCCTCAACGGCGCTGGGCAGGGCACGATGCCCTGATCCAGCGCATCAAACTAGAATTTGAATACGCCCTGCATGGCGATCTCGGTCTGATTGTCCGTGAGCACCGTGGACGCCGGCGTCACCGCCTTCACGAAGCCCGGCACGTTCGACGTGTCGTACCGGCCCTCCAGGCGCAGCTCGAAATCGGACACCGGATCGTAGCCCAGGGTGATCGTACCTTCCTTCAGCTTCTGCGCGGTGCCGGTGATGAACCCGTTCCTGTCGTCGAAGTACTCGCCTCGCAGCGAGACCCGCCACTGGCGGGCCATCTGGTAGTTCACGTAGGCGGCGATGCCGTCCCAATCGCCGCCGGCGGTGACGGAGCTCGCATCCTGCTTGCCCCAGTCGTAGCTCACCACGAACGACAGGGCGGAGGTGGCGTTGAAAGTCGCCACGGTATCGAAGAATTTCCTGCTCGCCAGGTCGACCGGGTCCTTGCCGATATAGGCCTGCGCCGTCAGGGAGAAGTATTTGTCGGGATTCAGGGCGATTCCGAATTCGCCGGTCTTGGAGCCGTAGTCGACCTTCGTGTAGTTCCAACCGTTGTTGATCCCGACGATCAGGCTCACCGTGTCGGTGATCGCGTAAGTCGCGCGTAATCCGGTATGCGTCATCGGCTCCGCGTAGAAGAGAAGCGAGCGTGAGAAATTCGTGTTGCCCGTCGGCGCGATCACCTCCGCGCCCGCGAGCGTCGTGAATTTCCCGGCCTGGATCGTGAGCGGCCCGGTCACGTACTGGGCGTATCCCTGCAGGATGTCGAACGCATTCGAGCTCGAGGCCGAGGCGCTCTCGGCGGCATTGACGATCTTCGCGTCCTCGCCCGCGATCAGGTCCACCACCGCGCCGAAGCCCGACTTCGGCTGATAGGCGAGCTGCAGGCCGGCCTGGTCGAGCTGGAAGGTATCGTGCGAGGTGTCGAACTGGTGATCGGTGTTGTAGCCCGAGGAGTGGTAGTAGGAGGCGGCTACATAGCCGGACTCCGTGATGCCGGAGTCGGACAGGAGCTGGGACAGGGTGACGGCCGGAGCGCCGGCGGCGAGCGCGCCTGCCGGCACGGCGCCGGCCGCTGCGATGACCGCCGTGAGGTTGATGCGCTGCATGAAAGGCTTCTGCATGGGGGCCCTCTGATTGCGGAAGGATGTCCTGGGCGCGCAGCTCAAGCATCCCCCATGCCAAGTTACTTTCATGTTAATATTCAATGACTTGCATGCGATCTCGGGCCTTCGGAGGCCGGGATCGCACCAGGGTGGTGCGGCTGCGGAGCCGCCTCTCCCAATTGAGTGCGGCAGGGGTGCGAACGCCTTCGCCGCAGGCGGTGTCATACTTTCCGTTTGGCGTCAGCCTCGTCCGACAGGTTTTTCAGACATTACAAATGAGCTACGCTGGGAGAATTCGTTTCCTGGGGCGCTTGCGCTCGCGATGGCGAGCCTCGGAGGCGGATTCCACCAGAGCAGAGCCGGACTGTCGCTTACCGGCGACAGAGGGGCTCTGCTTGTGCCGCGAACACGGTGCGCGGCACGAGCGGGTCCTTTGAGCCGGACATCCCGGGAGACCAGGTGTTATCGTTTCATCGAACCCAGCTTGCCGCCGCCGCCCTCGCGGTCCTGTTGCTGACGTCCGCGACCGGCAAGACGCCCAGCACCCCGCGGCGGCACGCCGCGCCCGCTTTCAACTTCGCTGCGGTGCAGCGGCTCGCGCAGGAGCGTGCGGCGCGTCCCTACCACATTCGCTCGACGCCGCTGCCGCGCGCGCTCGCGAGGCTCACGTACGATCAGTACAGCGACATCCGATTCCAGCCGTCAGCCGCCTTGTGGCACGGCCAGTCGATGTTCGAGGTGCAATTCTTTCACCGCGGCTTCAATTTCGACCGACGCGTCAACGTTTACGAGGTCTTGCCGTCCGGGGTGCGGCCGGTGATCTACCGCCCGTCGATGTTCCACTTCGGCAGGAGAGTGCCGCGGGTCCCGCTGCCGGTGAACCTCGGCTTCGCGGGTCTGAGCCTGCACTATCCCCTGAACACGCCCGGGTACAAGGACGAGGTGCTCGCGTTTCTCGGTGCCTCCTATTTCCGTGCGCTCGGCCGCAACGAGGGCTATGGCGTCTCGGCGCGGGGTCTCGCCATAGATACCGCCACCGCTGCGGGAGAGGAGTACCCCTACTTCACCGACTTCTGGCTGGTCCGGCCGGCGCCGAATCAGCAGAGCATGACCCTTTACGCGCTGCTCGACAGCCCGAGCCTCGCCGGCGCCTATCAGTTCATCGTGCGCCCGGGCACCATCACCCAGGTGCAGGTCACGGCGGAGCTCTACCCCCGGCGCGCGGTGGACAAGCTCGGCATCGCGCCCCTGACCTCCATGTTCCTGTACGGGAGGAGCTCGGCGCGGCGCCGCTTCGACGATTGGCGTCCGGCGGTCCACGACAGCGATGGCCTCATGATGCAGACGGGCGCGGGCCAGTGGCTCTGGCGGCCGCTCGACAATCCACGCCAGCTCGAGGTCAACCGCTTCATGGACGACAACCCCAAGGGGTTCGGGCTCATCCAGCGCGACCGGAACTTCTCCGACTACGAGGACCCGGACTCGCAGTTCGAGCGGCGCCCGAGCTACTGGGTCCAGCCGCTCGGCAACTGGGGCAAGGGCGGGGTGGAGCTCGTGGAGATCCCGAGCGACGAGGAGATCCACGACAATATCGACGCCTACTGGGTGCCCAGCGCCCCGGTGGTGCCGCACAAGCCGATCCGCTTCTCTTATCTCCTCTCGGCGTACCTCAATTCCGGCGATCGCTGGCCGCCGGGAGGCAAGGTGGTCGCCACGCGCTTCGGGCCGGTGATGAGAGGCACCACGGCGGTGCCAGGCACGCGGCTTGTTCTCATTGATTTTGCCGGCGGCGACCTCAGCTCTCTGTTGCCGGTACAGCCCGTGCATGCGGACGTAGCGGCGCAGGGCGGCACGGTCAGCCACATCACCGTTCAGCGCCTGCCTGAGGACGGCCACTGGCGGGTGACGATGGACGTGAAAGCGACCGGCGACCAGCCGATTGATATGCAGTGTTATCTGGACCTTTACGGAAAAGCCTTGACCGAGACCTGGACCTACCAGTGGACACCCCCGGGAACGTAGCCGTGGACGCCGACAGGATCCGGCGTGCAGCGCGCTGGCGCCGCGCGCTCTTTTTCACGCTGACGCTGCTCACTGCCGCCGTGGCGACGGGCATGATGTGCGACATCCTCGCCGCCAACGGCCTTACGGACCTCAAGGACGCGGGTCTGGTGCTTTTCTACATTCTTTTCGTCTGGATCACGGGAGCCTTCTGGACGGCGCTCGCGGGGTTCGTGGTCCGGCTGCGAGGCGGTGATCCGCTCTCGCTAAAGCCCGGCGATCTGGCCGGCCGCCCGCTGGCCGGACGGACCGCCATCATCATGCCGATCTACAACGAGGAGACCACCCGGGTGGCGGCCGGGCTCGATGTCATCTGGTCCTCGCTGGCGCGGCTGCCGGAGCAGGCCGCTTTCGATCTGTTCATCCTTTCCGACACCCGCAAGCTCGAGATCGCGGCGGCGGAGGAGGCGGCCTGGCGCGAGCTCACGGCGCGCCACCATGCCCGCGGACGGATCTTCTATCGCCGGCGGGCGGAAAACCTCAACCGCAAGGCGGGTAACATCGCCGACTTCGTGCGCGCCTGGGGCGGCGCCTACGACTACGCCATCGTCCTCGATGCCGACAGCATCATGTCCGGCCAGGCGCTGGTCGATCTGGCGAGGCTCATGGACGCGCATCCGCAGGCCGGCATCATCCAGGCGCTGCCGCTGCCGGCCGGGCGCGAGACCCTGTTCGCGCGCCTCATCCAGTTCGCGGCCCGGCTGTCGAGCCCCATGCTCGCGAGCGGCCTCGCCTGGTGGCAGCTCGGCGAGGGCAATTACTGGGGTCACAACGCGATCCTGCGGCTGAAGGCCTTCGCCGCGCACTGCGACCTGCCCCGTCTGCGGGGCGCTCCGCCGCTCGGCGGCGAGATCCTCAGCCACGATTTCGTCGAGGCCGCATTCATGCGGCGTGCGGGATTCGAGGTCTGGCTGGTTCCGGACGACAGCGGCAGCTGGGAAGAGGTCCCCTCGAACCTCATCGATTACGCGGCACGCGACCGTCGCTGGGCGCAGGGCAACCTGCAGCACCTGGGCCTGCTCCCCATGCGTGGCCTGAACTGGCTGAGCCGCGTGCATCTGCTGACCGGAGTGCTCTCCTACGCCAGCTCGCCGCTGTGGCTCCTGGTGCTGCTGCTGAGCTCGACCGTCGTGATCCTGGACGCGATTCACGGCTACCAGTACTTCCCGCAGGGCGCCTATACCCTGTTCCCGACCTGGCCTCAGTACCGGGACGGAGAGATCGTGGCGCTGCTCTCGATCACGGTGGCAGTCCTCTTCCTGCCCAAGATCTTCGGCGCGCTGCTCGCCGTCAGAGACCCGCGGCTGCGTCGCGGCTTTGGGGGTGGCGGAAGGCTGTTCGCCAGTCTCGGCATCGAGCAGCTCTTCAGCATCCTGCTGGCGCCCGCGATGATGCTGTTCCACACGACCTTCGTCGTGACCACGCTGGCCGGCAAGCCCGTCGCATGGCACGCGCAGGAGCGCGGTGATCGCGGCATCGGCGTGCTCGAAGCGCTGATGCGCCACAAGTGGCACCTCGCGATCGGCATCGTGTGGGGAGCGGTGATCCTGGCCTTCGCGCCGCGATACATCTGGTGGCTGCTGCCGGTGCTCGCGGGCATGGTGCTGGCCGTGCCCCTCACGGTCGTCACCAGCCTCACGGGGGCGGGGCTCTGGCTGCGCAAGCACCGCCTGTTGCTGACGCCGGAGGAGAGCGAGCCTCCGGCGGAGCTGGCTGCGCTGAGCGCGCGTCTCGCGGCCGGCGTCATCACGATGGAGGAGCAGGAATCGCCGCCCACCGCAACGCCTACGACCGATGGCTCGAAGGGCTCGCCCGACCCGCTCGTCACCGTGCCGGACCATATGCCGTTGCCGATGCAGGCGCAGCCGCCGCGCTACCTGACGGCGCGGGATGCGGTGGCATGGATCGGCCGGTGGCGGAGTGTGAACTCGACGTTGGCTCCCTGAGTCCCGCGCTGCACCGTGCTGGCGCACACGGGCCAGGCTGTGCACTGCCGTCGGGCCTCTCCACGGCCGCTTCGCCCGGCAATGATCGGTTCCGCGGCCGATATTCTCATGGCATGGGCGTTGCACGGATGAGGTCCGGAGGATCCCATGACCGTGCTCGACCTCGCCAAGATCTCCGCCTGGCCGGCTTCCAACGAGGACGCTGAGCCTGACGCGGCTGCCCGTGCCGGATTTCGGAGCAGCCTCACCCGCTCGCAGATCGTCGATGCCGCGACGAGACTCATCGCACGACGGGGCGATCACCGCATTCCCTGGCCGTGCATCGCCGTCGAAGCAGGAGCCGAGGCTTTCGGCCCGGCGCCGGAGTGGCTCGACGACCTTCCTGCTTTGATCGATCAGTGCTACGCGCGCACGGCTCAAGCGCTCTCGGACAGTCTCCTGCGGGCCGAGACGGCACCGGGAAACGCCCTGGACAAGCTGGCGGCCTTCCTCGTCGCGGCCCTGGAGGCGCGGCGGGAGCTCGGCACGCTGCTCTCCTTCCGCCGCGGGCGCAATCTGCCGGATGCGCTGCAGCGGCGTCTGCACGAGCGCGACATGATGGTCCGCATCCGCCTGAAGCGCCTCCTCGAGCAGGGCAGGCGGGATGGCTCGCTGGCCCGGCGCAATGCCGACAGCGCCTGCGAGCTGATCCTGGCGAGCCTGATGGTGCCGGATGTCGCCGTGACGGACCCGGAGCAGCTGATCTGGGACAGCGAGCTGGTCGAGCTGCTGCTCGCGGCCCTGGCCGAGCCGCACCCGACCGCAGGCCATTAAGACCGAAAGCCGGAAAGTCCTCAGGCCCAGGGCGGCCTGCCCTGCGACATGCCTGCGCGAGAGCAGGAGTCCCGGGAAACGTCTGCGGGGCGACTCGCGTAAGATAGCTGGCCGCTCCAGGCGCCGTCAGGCGACTTCGAGCCCGGCCACTATTGGAGAGACACGTGCTCGAGCATCTAGACCGGCTGCCGCCGGACCCCATCCTGGGCGTGATGACTGCGTTTCGCGCCGATTCCGACCCGCGCAAAGTCGACCTGGGGGTTGGCGTGTACCGGGACGATGCCGGCGAGACTCCGGTGATGCGGGCCGTCCGAGAGGCGGAGCGGGAAGTGCTCGCGCGCCAGACGACCAAGACCTATGTCGCCGCGGCCGGCAACGCCGGATTCAACGACGCGATGGCGCAGCTGGTGCTGGGGCAGGGCCATCCCGCGCTGAGCTCGGGCCGCTTGCGCACCATCCAGGCGCCGGGCGGGTGTGGTGCGCTGAGGCTCGGGGCGGAGCTCATTCGTGCGGCCGCGCCGGATGCCGTCGTCCATGTGAGTACGCCCACGTGGGCCAATCACGTGCCGCTTCTTTCCAATTGCGGGCTGCGGCTCGAGCGCTATCCCTACTTCGATCCGGGCACCGGCGGGGTGGCCTTCGAGGCGATGCTCGGCGCCCTCGACCGGCTGCCGCCGCGCTCCGTCGTGCTGCTGCATGCCTCGTGTCACAACCCGACCGGCGCGGACCTCGACGACGGCCAGTGGCGCGAGCTGCTCGGCCTGGTCCAGCGGCGCTCACTGCTGCCTTTCATCGACATCGCGTATCAGGGCCTCGGCCGCGGGCTCGCGGAGGATGCGTACGGGCCGCGGCTCTTCTGCGCCGAGCTGCCCGAGGTGCTGGTCGCGGTGTCCTGCTCGAAGAACTTCGGTCTGTATCGCGAGCGCACCGGCGCGCTGCACGTGCTGAGCGCAACGCCCGCCGCGGCCGACGCCGCGATCAGTCAGCTGATGCGGATCGCGCGCGGGCTCTACTCCATGCCGCCGGACCATGGCGCGGCGATCGTGCATGCCATCCTCACGGAGGAGGCGCTGCGCCGGTCCTGGGAGGGAGAGCTCGATGGGATGCGCCTGAGGATCCAACAGCTGCGCGGCGCGGCCGTGAAGCAGCTCGCGGTGGCCTGTCCACGCAAGGATTTCGGCTACATCGCGCGCCAGCGCGGGATGTTCTCATACCTGGGGGTCGACCCCGCGGCGGTTCGCGAGCTGCGGGAGCGGCACCACGTCTACATGATGGACGACAGCCGCATCAATGTCGCCGGGCTGCGGATGGACAACATCGAGTACTTCGCGCAGGCGGTGGCAAAGGCGGTCGGATAGACCGCCGCCTCACAGTTCCACGAGACCGTCGGAGAGCTCGTTGATCTCGGAGGGGTCCGGCGGATAGTGCTCGGCCATGGCGGCCCCGCAGGCGCCGATGGCCTCCACGAAGCCGTCGGCCACGCGGCCGCGGCGGACCTGGCCGACGAATCCGTCGATGATGGCCTTCCAGCGCGCCTCGCCGATTCTCTCGTGGATGCCCTTGTCGGCCACGATTTCCACGTAGCGCTCCGCGAGCGAGACGAAGAGCAGCACCCCCGAGTGGTGGGGCGTGAGCTGCACGCCTTGCGCGTAGAACTGCGACTTGGCGAGCCGGGCGGCATGCGCACGCTTCACGTGCCGCGGAACCAGCATCAGGTGCAGCCCTGGCACGGAGAGGAGCAGGACCGTCAGAACGATGAAGACGAGCAGTTGGATCTGATAGAGATGCACCCAGCGAAGGGACACTCCGGCGAGCAGGCAGGCGCCCGGGAGCAACAGTGCGAGGATCGCCGACCAGAGGAGGGGCAGGGCGACATAGTGCTCGCTGGCGCGAGCCACCACGGCCACGAACTCGCCGCTCGTGCTCTTCTCGGCGGCGTGGATCGCCGCCGTGATGCGGGCCTTGTCCTCGTGGGTGAAGCGGATCATGGCTCACCAGCCTCCGGAGGCGCCGCCGCCCCCGAATGAGCCGCCGCCGCCGGAGAAGCCGCCGAATCCGCCGCCGCCGAAGCCGCCACCTCCGAAGCCGCCACCGCCGCCGCTCAGCATCCCGAGTGCAAGCCAGCCGAGCCAGCCGCCGCCGTAGCCTCCGGGTCCGCGTCCTCGGCCGCGGCCGAACAACGCCCGCAGCAGCGGCAGGAGAACGAAGAAGACGATGAGCAGCATCAGGAATCCGGTGCCGTTGCGGTCGCGGGCCTGCTGCTGCCGAGCGACCTGCAGGTGACCGCCGAGCACCGAGAGGATGGCGTCCGTTCCGGCGGAGATGCCGCCGGCATAATCGCCCTTGCGAAAGCGGGGAAGGACCACGTTGTGAAGGATCAGGAAGCTCTGCGCGTCGGTGAGCGTGCCTTCGAGCCCATAGCCGACGTCGATACGGGCCTGTCTCTCACCTGCATCCACGAGAAACACCACGCCGTTGTTCTTGCCCTTCTGGCCGATGCCCCAGTGCCGCCCGAGCTGGTATCCGTAGTAGTCGATGGGATAGCCATTGAGCGTCGGCACGGTGACGACCACGACCTGCGTCCCGTTCTCGCGGGAGTAGGCCGAGAGCTTCTGCGACAGCCGGTCGAACACCGCTGCAGGGAGGAGATGCGCGCCGTCCACCACCGGGCCGGTGAGGGCGGGGAACGGCGGCATTCCCGCATCGAGCGGGTTCTGCGCCGCGCCGACCGTGCGCACGGCCGCCAGCATGAGCAGACAGACGAGCAGCCAGCGCGGTGAGTGGCGGTTGACGGCGAACACCGCTCTGTCCCTGCCCGGGCGGTCCCTAGAACTTAACCTGGGGAGCCTGCTGCGCCTGCTCCGAGATCGTGAAGTTCTGGATGGGTTGATAGCTGCTGTAGAACAGCGAGTGGTACCAGCGGCCGGGGATGGTAGTGAGCTCGGTATCGTACTGCTGCACGGCCAGGATGTAATCGCGTCGGGCCACCGCGATCCGGTTCTCGGTGCCCTCGAGCTGCGCCTGCAGGACCAGGAAGTTCTGGTCGGCCTTGAGGTTGGGGTAGTTCTCGGTCACGACCATCAGCCGCGACAGCGCGCCGCTCAGCGTCGCCTGGTTCTTCTCGAACTGTCGAAACGCCGCCGGGTTGGTGAGAATGTTGGCGGGAATGCGGGTCTGCGTGACTTTCGCGCGGGCGTCCGTCACCGCTTCGAGGACGCTGGCTTCGTGGGCGGCGTAGCCTTTGACGGTGGCCACCAGGTTCGGAATGAGATCGGTGCGCCGCTGGTATTCGTTCAACACCTGGCTCCAGGCGGCGTTGACCTGCTGCTTGTAGGTCGGGATGTTGTTGATGCCGCAGCCGCCGAGAAGCAGCAGCGTGGCCGCCATGGCGGCCCATCCGGCGTATTTCAGGGGACGACGGCGCTCGAACATGTTGAGGTCTCTCGATCTGCCCTATCGCGGCTGGTGCGGATCATAGCACTGTCCGGGCGGCCCCATCGGCCCGGCCGCACCGCCGCGATGGACGGTTATCCTGCGGCGGCCGACTCCAACTCCTCCAGCGCGTGATGCGGCAGGGTGGGGCTGTAGAGATGGCCCTGCCAGCCGCCGCGCTTCATGCCGCGCAGCGCATCGCGCTGTGCCTGAGATTCGACGCCGTGGGCGATCCTCAGGAGCTTGAGCGCGCCCGCGAGCCGGATGATGCTGTCGACGAGCAGCGTGCTCAGAGGTGGCGCGACCATCGGCTCGTAGCGTAGCCGCGCGCGATCAGTTGGCTCCGCAACGCAACCGGCGGCTCCGAACGCGTGAGATCGCCGTATACCGTGACCTCTCCGGTCCGCAGCGCCCGGCTCGACGGACTGGAGTCCCCGGCTCCACGCCGTCCCCGATGACGGACGTGCGGCGGCTTCGGGAAGTCCAGCGCCGCTGCGGCGCGGGTGCGGATGCCGGCCATCGGCAGCCACCAGCGCGAAGACCGCCCCATCATAGCCGCCCATGTCGAGCCACCCGACACGCTTCGCGCACCAGGTCGTCGTCCCGCGGCTCAGGGAGAGCCGGGGCGCCGCCGCTCACCATGCGCAGCTCCCGGTTGAGCTGCCGCCCCCGCGGGTAGCCCCCGGGGCGGTGTACCCGACGGGTCCTCATCTCTGCGCAATTCGTCCAATGGCTCCCACTGCCGCCCTGAGGCGCTACGGACGGCCATTCCCAAGATGCATGGCGCCCCGGTTGGGCCCTGGGCCTGCGTCCGGGCTGGCCGATCGGATCTGCGGGTGCCATCATCGCGGCGCCGTCCATCGCGAAGAGGAGGTCGACGTGAAGTGTCCGAGATGCGGTGTGGACCTGCGGACGCAGGAGAGGCACAAGCTCCAGGTCGACGCCTGTCCGTCGTGCAAGGGGATGTGGCTCGAGCACAATGAGCTGCAGCAACTGGAGGACGAAGTCTTCGATTTCGGCGACCGCTGGAAGGGAACGCTGGTATTCGGCTCGAGCCCGACGAGCGACAAATGCCCGCAATGCGCCGCCTCTTTACAGCGGTTCCACTACAGGTTCTACGATCTCGAGATGGAGTTCTGTCCGAACCAACATGGCTACTGGCTCGAGGACGACGAGGACACCAGGGTGCTGGACCTGATGAAGAAGGAAGAGGCGGACCTCACGCGCAAGCTCATTGCGGAGAGCAAGTGGTCGGCGCTGTTGCGGCACATGCGCTCCGGCTCGTTCTTCGACCGGCTGCGGGGCCTATTTCAGTAGCGACCCGTCGACCGAGGGTCGCGGGGCAGGGTGCGCCGCATGCGGCGCACGGGTGGCCATGGACGGACACCCCGGAGCTTTGCGCAGAGCAGGGACTGCGCAGCGCAAAGCCCCGATCCAGCGCCATCAAATCAGTAATTCGGCGCCTGCGGCGTGCTCTTGCGCTCCAGCGTGACGAACGTGAAGGCGTACGCGTTGCGCTCGTCGGCGGGATGGCGGTGGCATTCGACGTCGGCCCACTGGGTGGGATCGAAATCCGGGAAGAAGGTGTCTCCCGGAATCTCAGCGTGCACCAGCGTCAGGTAGATGCGCCGGGCGAACGGCATGAGCAGCCGGTAGACCTCCGCGCCGCCTATCGCGAGCAGCTCCTCCGCGTCCCGGGCCTGGCTCAGCGCCTGACCCAGCGAGCGCACGACCACCACGCCCTCGGCGTGCCAGTCCCGATCGCGTGTGAGCACGAGACTGGTCCGGCCCGGCAGCGGCCTGCCGATCGACTCGTAGGTCTTGCGCCCCATCAGCAGGAGCTTGCCCATGGTCAGAGCCTTGAACCGCTTCAGGTCATCCGGCAGCCGCCACGGGAGCGAGCCGTCGCGTCCGATGGTGCCGTTCTCCGCCATCGCGGCGACCAGTGAGATGAGGGGTTGCTGCAAAACCATGGGCGTCGGCGGCGAGCGCCGTATCAGATCTCGACTACGGTATTGAGGACGACCACGCCGCGGAACGGCATGCGGAAGAACTCCGCGGCCTGCGTGCTGTGCCGCTGCATCCAGGCGAAGAGGCGCCGCTGCAGGCCGCGCCAGCCTGGCAGCGGACGCGCGCGCACCACGTGCTGGCCGACGAAGAACGAGCTGTCCTCGCCGAATACCCGCAGGCCCCTGGCGCGGCAGGACTTCAGCGCCTCGCCGACGTCCGGCGTCTCCATGAACCCGAATCGGGCGTGCACCAGATAGACACCGGGCAGCGGCTCCTCGATCTCGACGCGGCGCACCACGTCCTGGCGCGGTGTGCGCACGACTTCGACGTTGAGGATGATCACCCGCTCGTGCACGACACGGTTGTGCTCGATGTTGCGAATCAGGGCGGACGGGACCAGCAGCGGGTCGCTCGCGAGAAACACACCGGTCCCGGACACCCGCGTGACGCCGGCGATCAGCTTCGGCAGCTCGCTTCGGGGCACTGCCATCTTGGCGAGCGCGGCGCGCAGCTCCAGCCGGCCGCTGCGCCAGGTCATGAAGATCGCGAACAGGATGGCCGCGAGTGTGAGCGGAATCCACCCTCCGGTGGGCACCTTGGTGAGGTTGCCCAGAACGAACACGGTGTCCACCACCATCATCAGGCCGAAGAGCCCGAACACCGACCACTTCGGCCAGTTCCACTGCGTGGCCGCCACGAAGGAGCCGAGAATGGTCGTCACCAGCATCGTGCCGACCACGGCCGCTCCGTATGCGCCCGACAGCGCGCTCGAGGAGTGGAAACCGATCACGAACGCGATCACCGCGATGAACACCAGCCAGTTGACGATCGGCACATAGATCTGCCCCTGCTCGGTCGCTGAAGTCTGCAGCACCCGGATGCGGGGCAGGAGGTCGAGTTGCACCGCCTGACGTGCCATGGAGAACGCGCCGGAAATGACCGCCTGCGATGCGATCACCGTCGCCGCCGTCGCCAGCATGACCATCCAGGGCAGCGCCGCGGCGGGCACCATCAGATAGAGCGCCTCCGGCAGGAACTTTCCGCGCGCGAGCAGCAGCGCCCCCTGGCCGAAGTAGTTGAGAATGAGCGCGGGCCACACGAGCGAGAACCAGGCGATCCGCACCGGCTCCTTGCCGAAGTGCCCCATGTCGGCGTAGAGCGCTTCCCCGCCCGTGATGGCGAGAAACACCGCGCCGATGATGGCGAAGGCGACTCCGGGGCGGTGCGCGAGCAGCTCGATGCCGTACAGCGGATTGATCGCCTTCAGTACCACCGGATCGCGCCGGATGGCGGCGGCCCCGGTGAGTCCGATCACCAGGAACCAGACCATCATGACGGGCCCGAAGAGGCTGCCGACGCGCGCCGTGCCGCGCCGCTGATAGGCGAAGAGAGCGGCGATCACGCCGACGGTCACCGGGATGACTGCGGTCTTGAGGCTCGGGTTGAGAACTTCCATGCCCTCGACGGCGCTCAGCACCGAGATGGCCGGCGTGATGAGCGAATCGCAGAAGAAGAATGCCGTGCCGGCGAGCGCCAGCCACACCGCGACCCGTGCCCACAGGCTCCCGGCGATGATCTGCCGTTGAGCCAGCGCGAACATCGCGAGTATTCCGCCCTCGCCTTCGTTGTCGGCGCGCATGATGACGCTGACATACTTGACGGTCACCGAGATGGTGAGCGCCCAAAGGATGAGCGACAGCGCGCCGAGCACCGCTTCGCTGTCGAACCGGCCCGCCTGGGTCAGCGTCTCATTGAGGGCATACAGCGGGCTCGTGCCGATATCGCCATAGACGATGCCGAGCGCGCCGATGGCCGCGGTCATGCTCCAGTTACGGGACTGGCTCATGCGATGCGCGCCGCGCGCCTCAGCGGCGCCGCGATGACTTTCCGGCGGTCCCGCGGGCCCGCTGGCCGTCCTTGCCTCCCCGTCCGTCCTGCTTTGCCCGCTGGCCGCCCTCGCGCGCCTGCCGCGAGCGCTTCCGTGCCGGCGGCTTGCGCTTCGCTTTCCGCCGGGGGCGTTTCGGCGGGTCCGGCGGCCAGAGCATGGTGCCGCGGCACTGCGCAAAGCCGCAGCGGCAGGCGAACACCTCGTCTATGCCGGGCGGGTCGTCTTCCTCGCGCTGGATCTGATAGTCGTAGGTCATCTCCTCGCCGGGCTCGATGGTACGGAGAGCCTCGATGAACACCCGCCGGCTCTCGATCACCGACTCGCAGTTGGGATTGCAGGAGTGATTGAGGAACCGAGCCTCGTTGCCGCCGACGCCGGCGTCGATGACGGTTTTCGAGTCGACGATGAAAAGGAACGTATGGGCGTCGTTCGCGTCCTTGCTCTCGTAGCGCCGGTCGGCTTCCTCGTGCGAGACGCGCTCGCCGAGATA
>DASTAC010000056.1:0-23564 GCA_035713045.1 Steroidobacteraceae bacterium | reverse complement strand
ACGTCGCAGGGCGCGGCGTGGAGCACGGTGTCCTCGGTGAAGTTCACCAGAATCGAGAGGCCGTGGCGCTCGCGGCTGCCGAGCACGATCAGATCGATCTCCCGCTCGCGTGCGACCCGCACGACCTCTGCCTTGACGTTGCCGGCCTCCACACGGTGGGGCGCGTCCGGCAGACCGAGCTCGGCGGCCAGAGCGGACAGATGCTGCCGCGCCCGTGCGAACAGCTCCTCCTCGATGCGGACGGCGGGCATCAGAGTCTCGCCCATTGGCTCGACCGGCATGAACTCCACGACGTGCAGCAGCTCGAGCTCCGCGCCGAGGCTCGTCGCGAGGTCGCGGGCGCGCCTGCCGATCTGCAGGCTGGTCTCGGTCAGGTCGACGACGAGGAGGATGCGACGGTACGGGTAGGTGGGCATGGGCCGAGCCTCGAAGCTTCTCTGTCGGGCACAGCCTAACTCAGGACGGACCGTCCGGCAGCTCCAGCTTGCCCGCAATCGCATTGAACTGAGCCGGCGAGACCGTTTCCGGGCGGACGGAAGGATCGACGCCGCAGCTCGCGATCTGCTCGGGCGTCGCGAGACCGCGCAGCGCGTTGCGCAGCGTCTTGCGCCGGTGCGAGAAGGCTGCGGCCACGATGGCGGAGAATGCCGGACTCACCGGGAATGCGGGCTCCGGCCGGACCGTCAGCCGCGCCACGGCGGACCAGACCTGCGGCGGCGGCTGGAAGGCCCCCGGGCCGACGTCGAAGAGCCGCTCGACGTGCACCCAGGGTGCGAGCATCACCGTGAGCCGTCCGTAAGCGGAATCGCCCGGCATCGCTGCCATGCGGGCGATCACCTCCCGCTGCAACATCACGTGCAGGTCCCGGATATGGCGAGCGCTCTGCAGCAGATGAAACAGCAGCGGCGTGGAGATGTTGTAGGGAAGGTTGCCGATCACGCGGAGAGATTGTCCGCGCTGTCTCGCCAGGTCCCCGAAGTCGACCCGGAGCGCGTCCGCGCCGTGCAGGGTGAAGCGCGGGTCGCCGCTCCATTCCTCACGCAGCAGAGCGGCGAGGTCGCGGTCGATCTCGATGGCATCCAGGGTGCCGCAATCGGATTGCAGCAGCCGGCGCGTGAGCGCCCCGCGGCCCGGCCCGATCTCCACCAGGGCCTCGCCGGAGCGGGGCGCGATGGCGGCGGCAATACGCTCGATCACCGCGGGATCGTGCAGGAAGTGCTGGCCGAATCGCCTTCTGGGCCTGCCCTGTGGCCCACCAGGGAACTTCATGCGGCTCGCGCTGCGAGCCGCACCGCGAGCTCGATGGCCGCCAGCATGCTGCCCGGATCCGCGCGTCCGGTGGCGGCGAGCTCGAGCGCGGTGCCATGGTCCACCGAGGTTCGCAGGATCGGCAGCCCGAGCGTCACGTTCACCGCGCTCTGGAAGCCGGCGTGCTTGATCACCGGCAGTCCCTGATCGTGGTACATGGCGAGCACGACGTCGAAATCGGCGAGCACGGCCGGGACGAACACCGTATCCGCGGGCAGCGGCCCGGCGATGCGCAGACCGCGCTCGCGCATGCGGGCGATCGCCGGCGCAATCACGCGGATCTCCTCGTCCCCCAGGTGGCCGCTCTCGCCGGCGTGCGGATTGAGGCCGCACACCGCGATCCGCGGCCGGTCGAGGCCCCACCAGCGGGCGAGGTCCCGATCGAGGATCTCCAGCACCTCGCAGAGCAGCTCGCCGGTGATCGCGGCGCTGACCCGCGCGAGCGGCAGGTGCGTCGTCGCCAGCGCCACCCGCAGCGATTCCGTCGCCAACATCATCACCGGCCGCGGCGCGCCGGTGCGGTCGGCCAAGAATTCAGTGTGGCCCGTGAACGGGATGCCAGCCTCGTTGATCACGCCCTTGTGGACGGGGGCCGTGACGATGGCGGCGAACTCCCCGCCGCGGGCCCCATCGGAGGCGCGCTCGAGGAGGCGCAGAACGTAGGGACCGTTGCGCGGGTCGAGCCGCCCCGGGAGGGCCTCTGCGCGCAGCGGATGATGCTCCACCACCAGGGTGCCCGGCACGTGCGCACCGGATTGCCCCTCGTAAGCCTGCAGCCGGATCTTCATCCCCAGGATCCGGGCGCGCTCCGCCAGAAGATCCCGGTCACCCAGGCAGACGAGATCGCAGTCGAGACGCCGCGCAGCCGCGGCCAGGCAGACATCGGGCCCGATGCCCGCGGGCTCTCCCGAGGTCAGCGCGATGCGCGGCAGCACGGCGGGGTCCGCGGCCGATCAGCCGGTCATGATCTTCACGTAGGCATCGTCGCGCAGGCGCTGCAGCCACAGCTCCGTGTCCTCGTCGGCCTTGCTCGCGCGGATCGCCTCCATCGCATCCAGCCGCTTGACTTCCTGAGTCTCGTCGTGACTGCGGCGCCCGAGCAGCTGCGCGATGTGCCAGCCGAAGCGGGTCTTGAACGGCTGACTGATCTGTCCGACCTTGAGCTTGGCGATGGCCGCGGCGAAGGTCGGATCGAAGACGTCCGGACTCTCCCAGCCCAGATCCCCGCCCTCCGAAGCCGAGCCGGGATCCTGTGAGTCTGCGGCCGCAGCCACCGCGAAGGTCTCCTTACCGCTCAGGATCAGCTTCCGGATCTTCTCGAGCCGCTGCCGCACCGTCGCATCGTCCTGCAGCGCATTGGTCTTGATGAGGATGTGGCGCACGTGCACCTGCTCCACGATGTCCTTCTTCTGCTGGCTGCGGACCTTGTTGAGCTTCACGATGTGAAACCCCGTGGGGCTGCGCAAGGGCGGCGCGACCTGGCCCGGCTTGAGGCTGAGAATGGTCTGCGTGAGGAAGGTGGGCAGCTCCGAGCCCTTGCGCCAGCCGAGAGAGCCGCCCGTCAGGGCGTCCTCGCTGTTGGAATAAGCCACGGCGAGCTTGGCGAAGTCCTCGCCCTTGCTGGCGCGCCGATATACGTCCTCGGCGCGTTGCTGCGCCTGCGCGATCTGCGCCGGAGTGGCGTTCGGCGGCACGGCGATCAGGATGTGCGAGACGTTGTACTCCTCGTTGGCCGAGGGCTGCTTGGATTGCCTGGCGAGGAACTGATTGATCTCACGGGGAGTGACCACGATCCGCTGCAGTACGTCCCGCTGGCGCAGCAGCCCGATCGTGAGCTGCTGGCGCATCTCGTTGCGGTAGCTCGCGTAGTCGATCCCCTGCTGGGCGAGCACCGTCGGCAGCTCGGCGAACGGGATGTTGTTGCGCTTCGCCACCTCCGCGAGCGCGGCGTTCAGCTGATCGTCGGAGATCGTGATGCCATCGTGCTTCGCCTGCTCCAGCTCGATCCGCTGCGTGATCAGCCGGTCCAGCACCTGCTTGCGCAGCACGCTTTGCGGCGGCGGCGCCATGTTCTGCGCCTGCAGCCGGGCCTCGACCTGCTTCATCTGGTCGTCGACCTCGCTCTCGAGCACCACGCCGTCGTTGACCACGGCGGCGATGCGATCGAGGAGCGTGCCCTGCGTGGAGAGCTCCCGGGTCTGGGCCAGGGCCACGCCTTGAAATGCCAGAGCGCCCAGAATGAATACGATTAGCCGCCGCATGCGCGCATGATCCTCGGTGGAGCGGCCCTCAGGGGGCCGGGAAAGTGTGCGAATCCGCTTCCGTCGGAGTGTAGCCGGGAATGGCGTCCGCGAGAGAGGCATCCGACGCCGATCCGACACCGGCGAGCCCCGTGAGTTCCAGTTGCAGCCAGATGCCCGTATCCTGGGGACCGGTGCGCCCGGTTCCGGCCGGGCGCGCGCCGACGTAGCGGCGAGCGCCGAGGCGCAGGCTCCAGCAGCAGGCCCGGTACTCGAATCCGGCGAACCGCTCCAGCGCCTCGTGGTCGGCCAGCGAGTACACGCCCCGGGCGAAGACGCTCCAGGACCGCCCGATGGGCCAGGCGGCGGACATTTCCACCTGCCGGACGTTGCAGCTCGGGGTGATGGGCGTGCCGCAGAGGATCGCCTGTCCGGTCACCTGACCGGTGACCAGGGCGGCCGCCTGGAAGATGCCCCGCTCGAACCGGTAGCCGATGTTGATGACCCGGTCGGGAGCGGGATGGTATTGCACCTGAACGAGCGCTCGCTGCGTCTGCGAGGTCTGCGGGTCCCACTGCAGCGCGGCATCCGCGCTCCAGTGCTGGAAAGCCGTGAGTGCCAGCTGCGCGACCAGGTCGGAGCGCCGATCGGTGCGCGGCAGCTCTCCCGGCAGGGTGACGCGGGGTGTCGTGAAATAGAACTCCTGCCCGAAGGTGGCCGTCAGGTACTGGCGGCCGTCCACGGCGTTGAGCAGACGTGTCGTCACTCCCATGCTCACCTGATTCGCATCGCCGACCCGATCGGCGCCGACATAGCGATTGGTGCGAAAGAGCTCCACCGGATCCAGGTCCGGCACCGCGGTATCGAAGACCGGCAGATCGCTCTGGTTGCGGTAGGGCACGTATAGATACATCACGCGCGGCTCGAGCGTGATGGTGCGCTGATCGTGCGAGCCGGCGGCGCGCTCGAGCTTCAGCCCCGTGTCCAGGCTGGCGATGGGCAGCGTTCTCGACGGTGAGCTCGGCTCCCCGGGCGTGGTGTTGGAAAGCTCGTACTGGGTGGCCCGCCAGGCGATCGACGGACGGACGAAGTACCCGGGGCCGGTGAAGTTGAGCGACGTCGTCGGATAGAGGTCGAGCCTCCAGCCGGTCACGCCGGTCGAGCGGCGGAAGTCCACGACCTGGGAGCGAAAGCCGTAGCGGAACAGATCCCCGGGTCCCCAGCCGTAGTCGGCGCTCAGGGTCACGTCGGGCACGCGCGCGTACGGCCGCTGATCGAGCGGCAGCGTGCTGTCGATCGTCTGGAACTGCTGCGCCATGGCCCGGAAGTTCCAGTGGATGTCGCGATACGAGAGTGCCGCCCGCCGGTCGAGAAACGGTGTGCTGGTGCCTTCCGGGCCCGAGGAGAAATCCTCGAAGTACCGGGTGTCGCTGACGTTCTCCCCCTGGAGCGTCAGCCGGAAGTCATCCGGCAGCTCGGTCACGTTGAACAGCCGCACATCGCTGCGGCTCGCGTGATAGACGGAGTCGTTGGGCAGATAGTGCCACTGGAGCTCGCCTTGCTGCCGCCGGGTGAGGTAGCGGAAGTCTCCACCCAGATCGGGCCCGCGCAGGCTGTACTCGGTCGGCTGGAACGTGAGGTCGGCGTTGGGCGCGATGTTCCAGTACCAGGGAATCGAGATCTGCGCGCCGCCGCGCGAGGTGTTGCCGATCGTCGGAAAGAGGAAGCCGCTCTTTCTGACATTGCCCAACGGAAACGACACCCAGGGAAGGAAGAGGATCGGCACTCCCTTGAAGTCGATCCGCGCATCACGTCCCGTGCCCACCCGTTTGTGGGTATCGAGCGTGATCCGCGCGGCGCGCAGGACCCAGGACTGATCGTTCACCGGGCAGGTGGTGAAGGTGACGCTCTGCAGGTCGATGAGGCCCGCCGGTGTGAGCTGCATCTCGCGCGCGGCCCCGCGCGCGGAGCGGTGCAGGAGGTCGAAGTGCGCCGAATCGAATCTCGCGCCCGCGGTCGGGGAGTAGCTGCCGCCGGCCCCCGTGACGTGCACCAGGGGATCGGTGAAATCGATGCCGCCCTGCGTGCGCAGAGAGCCGTTGCGCTTGTCGTACTGAATGCGGCTCGCCTCGATCCGGCGCTGGCCCTGGCGCACCACCACATGTCCGCTGAGGGTGAGCATGCCGTCCTTCGCCACTGTGGCGTGGTCGGCTTTGATGTCGACGGACCCCTCGCCGGCATGCGCCTTCTCGGCGCGCCGTGAGTCGCCCGCCGCCGCCTGTGGTGTGCGCGCCGCGGTCGTGATCGGCACGGAGCTCGAGGCGGAAGTCGGCGGCTGGCTCGCGCGCGCAAGGGGGGTGAGGCCGCCGAACGACAGCAGGGCGGTCCAGAATGGGCTCCAACGCGGCATCAGGGGCGGCATTATAATGGCCGAATGCCTGAGAACGATGCGCGACTCGCGCTCCTGCAAGGTTGGCTGGCGCGTGATCTGGGTCTGCGGCCGGCGCGCATCGAGCGCGCATCGAGCGACGCCAGCTTCCGGCGGTACTTTCGCGTGACCTGCGAGCACCGCACCCTGATCGCCATGGACGCGCCTCCGGAAGCGGAGGACGTGCGGCCCTATCTGCACGTGACGGCGCTGCTCGAGCCGCTCGGGATTCACGTGCCGCACGTATATGAAGCGGACGAGGCCCGCGGCTTCGTGCTGCTCGAGGACCTCGGCAATACGCATTACCTGGCGCAGCTGACCGGCGGAGGGGATGCGCCGCTGCTGTACGGCGATGCGCTGCGGACGCTGGCGCAGATCCAGCTGCGAGGCGCGCAGGCGGCCGCGCAGCTCCCCCCGTACGACCGCGTGCCGCTCGCCCGCGAGCTCGCGCTCATGCCCGAATGGTTCCTCGACCGGCATCTCGCGCTCGAGCTGACCGGCGCCGAGCGCGAGGTGATCGCCGCGGCTTTCGAGTTCCTGATCCGCGAGGCCCTGTCGCAGCCCCAAGTGTTCGTGCATCGCGACTACCACTCGCGCAACCTGATGGTGGTCGCGGAACGCAACCCCGGCGTGCTCGACTTCCAGGACGCGCTGCGCGGGCCGCTAGGCTACGACCTGGTCTCGCTCCTGAAGGACTGTTACATCGCCTGGCCGCGCGAGCGGGTGCTCGAATGGGTGAGCGGCTACCGCTCGTTGCTGCAGTCGCGCGGCGGTCCGGTCGGGGGCAGTCAGGCCGAGTTCGTGCGCTGGTTCGATCTCATCGGCGTGCAGCGGCACATCAAGGTGCTCGGGATCTTCGCGCGCCTCTGGTACCGGGACGGCAAGCCGGGTTACCTGCGCGATCTGCCGCTGACGCTCGATTACGTGCGCGAGTGCTGCAGGCTCTATCCGCAGCTCGCCGACCTCGCGGATTTCCTCGAGCGCCGCGTCGCGCCGGAGCTGCCGCGCGCCAACGAGCGTGTCGCGCGGCAGGCGGCGCACCCCGCGTGAGCTCCGCGCGCGCGCGCGTCCGCAGGGCCATGGTGCTTGCGGCGGGACGCGGCGAGCGGCTGCGTCCCCTCACCGACACGTTGCCGAAGCCGCTGGTCGAGATCGCCGGCAAGCCTTTGATCGCCTACCACCTCGAAGCGCTGGCGCGGGCGCGGATTCGCGAGGTCGTGATCAATCTTTCCTGGCTGGGCGAGAAGATCCGCGCCGCCCTCGGCGACGGCGGCCGGTACGGGGTCAGCATCGCCTACAGCGAGGAGGGGCCGGCGCCGCTCGAGACCGGTGGTGGCATCCACCGCGCGCTGGCGCTCCTCGGCTCCGGTCCCTTTCTCGCCGTGAACTCCGATGTCTGGACCGACATGGATTTCAGTCGCGTTCTGACGCTCGCGGACGGAGCAGACGGCCGCCTGATGCTGGCGCCCAATCCGCCGCACCACCCGCGCGGGGATTTCGGGCTGGAGGGAGACTTCGTGGTGGCGAGCGAGGCGGACCGCTTCACCTATACCGGCATCGGAGTGTTTCGTCCGGAGCTCTTCGACGGATGCGCTCCGGGAAAATTTCCGCTGCTGCCGCTGCTGCAGCGAGCGATCGCGGCTCGGCGCCTGCGCGGGGAGGTGTACCAGGGGGAATGGCTGGACATCGGCTCCCCGGACCGGCTGGCGTGGCTGGATGCGAGAGAGCGTGCCTCCCGTGGCAGTTGAGGGGCCCACCGCCGCCCTGGCGTAAAATGGCGTCCATGGACAGCCTCAAAGACATCCCGGTCGTCACCGACCCGGCGGCCGCGCCGCGGGAGGCGCCGCGCAGCGGCGAGAAGTACCTTACCTCTCAAGGGTTTACGGCAATCCGGGACGGCATCAAAGCCGCCGCTGCGGGAGGCGGCTGGGCGCCCGGCACGGCGGTGCGTGCGGGCAAGCCCTCCTGGCTGCGGGCCAAGGCACCCTCGGGCGCGGGTTTTCAGGCCGTCAAAGGGATCGTCAAGGAGCACCGCCTCGCCACCGTTTGCGAGGAGGCGAAGTGCCCGAACATCGGCGAGTGCTGGAATGCCGGCACGGCCACCATCATGCTGATGGGTGCGGTCTGCACCCGCGCGTGCCGCTTCTGTTCCGTGGATACCGGGAACCCGCACGGCTGGCTGGACGCGGATGAGCCGGAGAACGCCGCCCGAACCGTCGAGCTGATGAAGCTCAAGTACGTCGTGCTGACGTCCGTCGACCGCGACGACCTGTCCGATGGCGGTGCCGGACACTACGCCGCCTGTATTCGCGCCATCAAGCGGCGCAATCCCGCGACGGCGGTCGAGGCCCTGACGCCCGACTTTCGGGGAGTGCCCGAAGACGTCGAGACCGTCGTCGACTCCGGACTGGATGTGTTCGCACAGAACATCGAGACCGTGCGCCGCCTCACTCACCCCGTGAGAGATCCGCGCGCCGGTTACGAGCAGACGCTGCGCGTACTCGCCCACGCGAAACGGCACCGGCCGGGCGTGCTGACCAAGAGCAGTCTCATGCTGGGCCTCGGGGAGGGCGAGGCCGAGATCGAGGAGACACTGACGGATCTGCGCGCGGCCGGCGTGGACATCGTCACGCTGGGCCAGTACCTGCGCCCGACGATCAACCATCTGCCGGTCGAGCGCTACGTCACGCCCGCGGAGTTCGACCGCTACCGGCAGAGCGCCCTGTCGCTGGGCTTTCTCGAGTGTGTGTCGGGGCCGCTGGTGCGCTCGAGCTACCGCGCGGAGCAGGCACTGAATCGCAACAACGCCGGCCTGGACAATAGCCGACTCGCGTGACCGCGCGTTCCGTGCCGCCGCACATCGTGCGCAATCTCGGCCTGGTCGACTACGAGCCGACATGGCGGGCCATGCAGCGCTTCACCGATGAGCGCGGGCCCGATACGCCAGACGAGATCTGGCTGCTCGAGCACCCGCCCGTGTTCACGCTGGGCATGAACGCCAGCCGCGACCACGTGCTCGCTCCGGGGGAGATTCCCGTCGTGCAGATCGACCGCGGCGGGCAAGTGACGTATCACGGGCCCGGCCAGCTCGTCGTCTATCCGCTCGTGGACCTGCGGCGCGCGGGCCTTGGCGTTCGCGACATCGTGACTGCCCTCGAGCGCAGCGTGATCGACTACGCCGCCGAGCTCGGCATCGCGGCTGAATGCCGCAAGGGCGCCCCCGGAGTCTACGTCGATGGACGAAAGCTCGCGAGCGTCGGGATTCGCGTGCGCCGCGGAGCGAGCTATCACGGCACCGCCTTGAACGTCAGCGTCGATCTCGAGCCCTTTAGCCGCATCAATCCGTGCGGCTACGCGGGGCTCGAGATGACGCGTCTCGCCGATCTCAGCGACGTCGCGTCGGTCAGCGTAGCCGCCAGGGCGTTCGAGCCGCACCTGCTCCGGCGCCTGTATTCCTGATAGTTTCCGATGGACGCACGTCTTCCCCGGATCATGAAGAGGCCCCAACGTGTGACAGGCACACAGAGGTGCCCGGCCGCCGCAGGGCGAGGCGGTGCTTGCAGCGAAGCACCGCTTCGGGGCACGACGCCCCGATCCAGCGTTTCTTAATAGTGGAAGCGGTAGTGCACCTCCGCGTAGACCTCCCTCGGGTTGTTCCAGTGCACGCCGCCGAAGGTCACACTGTTGTCGGTGAGCAGGTGGCGATTGGTGACGTTGAGCGCCGTCAGCGACAGCGTGAGATCGCGGCCGATCGTCTTGCCCACGCCGAGATCGAGCTCCGCGTGACTCGGCAGATGGCTCGGCGGCGCGTTGCCGTTGGCGAACCCTGACCCGACATAGATGTTCACCGAGGCGAAATAGCCCCGCGGCAGGTTGGCATCGAAGCCCGTGTTCAGCGTATTGCGCTGATCGTGATCGAGGGCGTAGTAGCCGGTGCCGGGAGTGAAGCTCGTCAGGCCGCCGGTAATCCCGCCGAAGCCGTCGGCCGTCTGGTTGGAGAACGCCACGTGCGCCTGCCCGTAGCGCCAGAAGGGCGGTGAGCGCACCGCGAGCTCGTAGGCCTTGATCAGCGCCCCCTGATCGGTGAGGGGCAGGAAGATGTCGGAATTGCCGATGGCGTTGTGGTCGAAGAAGTTCCGGGCCTCGTTGACGAAGTAGTCCGCCTCGATGCTCCAGCCCTCGATCGGGATCGCGACTCCGAACTGGCGCTCCGTGTCGCGCTCTCCATGCAGCGGCAGGAAGCCGGTGTCGTTGCCGTTGGCGTAGCCGACGAGAGGCCCCGAGAGCGTCGCGAGCGGCGGGGCCTGATAGTACTTGCCCCAGAACGCGCTCAGCACCCAGTTCAGATGCGGCACCACCACCGAGATGCCGACCCTCGGGTCGCTGGCGTTCTCGGTCACCTGGCCTTGGAAATGCGTCTGGCGCAGTCCCGCCGAGAGCGACAGCCAGTGAGCGGGCTTGTAGGTGTCCTGAATCCAGGCGGCCACGAGGCTGCCGGCCGGGCTGTTTGTCTCGCTGAGGGGCGGCGGCAGAGCGCCGGCGAGCGGGGAGGCATTGAACAGCAGATGGAAGAAATGCCGATCCTGCTGCGCGAAACCGAAAACGCCGATGCTCAGGTGATCGTGCCGCCCGAAGTGCAGCCGCAGGTCCTCCTGGCCGCCCTCATACGTCGAGGAGCTGTGATCGGTCGTGCTGACCGGGGAGTCGTTGGCGCCGCCATCGTAGTTCGCCCGGTTGTAATGGTAGAGCAGTGAGCTCGTGAGGACGGCGTCGTGCGCAAACGTATGCTCCCACGAGAGGACCGCGAAGGTATCCGCCTCGCGCTGCACGTCATTGGCCATCTCGCCGGGGTAGTTCGGGATCTGGTACTGGTCCGCACGCGACTGGAAGACGAAGCGCACCTCGTTCTGTCCGCTCGGATCGTACTGGAGATTGGCGAAGCCGCCGTAGCCCCGCTCGGCGTCGTGGATCACCTGTGCCACGGGGGTCTCGATGCCGAGATTGCTGCGGTTGCCGTCGATGCTGGCGTAATAGGCGAAATGTCCGGTATGGCTGCCGACGCTGAGGTAATCGTTGGTCTGGCCGTAATTGCCGCCGGTGACGTCGAGCACGCCCTCGTTGTGGCGACCGAACCCGCTCTTCGGGATGACATTGAAGATGCCGTACGTGCGGTCGCCGTTGTCCGCCTGGTAACTCCCCCGCTCGACTCCGAGCGTCTGGATGTCCTCCGGATCGATCGTGGGGCCGAGATTGCTGCCGATATTGGTGTTCGGGATCTCCACCCCGTTCACCAGCCAGGCGGTCTGATGGCCACCGCGCACGTGCAGCTGGTCGTGGACCATGTAGGCGCCCGGCACGTAGTCGGTGATCATCGCCATGCTGTTGGTCAGGTCGGCGCCCGGCGTGCGCTGGATGTCCACCTGGCTCACCAGAGTGATCGGCGTAACGGACGCCACGACGGGGGGCGCCATGGCCGCCGCACTGATCGTGACCCTGGCGAGGCTCACGGCGCGCTGGAGAATGAGGTGTGGGCTCGGGTAATACCCCGGCTCCACTGTCACCGCCTGGCTCGCGGCCGAGGCTCCATCGCGGGACGCGGAGATGCGGTAGGTTCCCACCGCCACGGTCGGGAAGTCGAATCGGCCGCGGGCATCGGTGCGCGTCGTGCGGACTTCCCCTGCGGGAGATACGAGCTTCACCCGGGCACCCGCCACCGGCTTGCCATTGGCGGTCTGGACGACGCCGCGGACGCCGCCGAAGGCGGCAGCCCAGCTCTGCGGGGGAGCGAAGAGCAGGACTGCGGCGAGATACACCGGCCATGGCGGCACCAGCCGCCGCAGCGCGGGCGACGCCTCCGAATGCGAACGAGCGAGACTGCGCGCGCCGGGCCCGCTGCCACGAATGATCTTCTTCACCTGGAATCTCCAAACTGCGGGGCTCGCCGGAGGCCCGCACACGTCTGCGGAGAATGCCGCGCGGGCTCCGGCGAAATCCTGTCCGGGCCCTGCGAGGCGCATCGATGACCTGGGTCAGAGGGTGGCGGGCGGGGCGCGCGCCTGAGGCAGGTGCAGAAGACTGACGAGCGAGCAGGAGGAGACCGCGAGGACGACGGTGGCGATCACCACCCAGGTGGCGCAAGCCAAGGCCATGAAGAGCGGCCCCGGCGCGGGCGTCGAGGCCCCGCAAAACGGACAGTGATCCTCGCGGGGATGATGGCCGGCGCCGCTGGCCGCGGCATGACCGCGCGCAGCCGCATCGAGGAGTGCCGCCGGAAATCCCTCGGCGCAGATCTTCAGCGACAGCGTACCGTCGGCGGCGGGCATGAACCCGATCGGGATCAATGCCCGCAGCACGAAGGCCAGCAGCACCACCCACATGATCCGTGCGCGCGCGCCGCGTCCCCGCCGGGCGAGGAACGGTGATCCAGGCGCGAAGAGATGTCGGGGCCCAGCCATTATTCTCGTGGCGATACCGGCGCGGCCGCTAGATGAGCGTCAGTACGCCCTCGCAGGCCTTCAGATCGGTGGCGAGCGCCTCGACCTGCTCGCGCGATTCGGCGTGCAGCCGGTAGGAGATCGAGAGGAAGTTGCCGTTCTCGCTCAGGCGCTCGCTCACGCGCTCCGGCTCGATGAGCGGCGCATGACGCAACACGATGGCATGCACGCGTGCGCGGAACTCGTCCGAAGGCCGCCCGATGACCTTGATCGGATAGTCCGTGGGAAACTCGAGAAGTGGCGGCGGCTCGGTCATCGCCATGGCTGATGCTGCAGCTCCTGCTTCCAGCGCTGAAACTCATCATACACCCGCCGCCACAGGGGGCCAGGCCGGCCGGTGCCGACCGGTCGCCCGTCGAGGGTGGTCACGGGCTGCACCTCCCGGGTCGCGGCGGAGATCCAGATCTCCTCCGCGCGGCGCAGATCCGACTCAGCGACGGGAGCGGCGCGGCAGGGCAGGCCGATGCGCGCGGCGAGCTCGTCCACCACGCCCCGCGTCGTGCCCGGCAGGATCTTTCGGGATTCGGGCGGCGTGCGCAGCTCCCCGCCGATCACCACGTGCACCGTCGAGGCTGACGCCTCCATGAGCTCGCCATCGCGCAACAGAATGGTCTCCGCGGCACCGGCATCCACGGCAAGCTGCCGCAGCAATACATTGGCCAGCAGCGCCACCGACTTGATGTCGCAGCGTGCCCAGCGCGTGTCCGGTGCGGTGACGCAGGCGACTCCCTGCGCCAGCACCGCGGGCGGGGCGAGCGGCAGCGGGGCGCAGAATGCGAACACCGTGCGCGGGACGGAGGGCAGCGGGGCATGATTGCGCCCCCGCTCCGCGCCGCGGGTCACCTGCCAATAGATGTACTGGTCGCCGCCGCCGTTGCGCGCGATGAGGGTGGCGAACATGTCGCACCATTGCGCGCGGCTGCACGGATCGGCCATGCGGATCTCGGCCAGACTGCGCGTGAGGCGCGCGCAATGCGCCTCCAAGCGAAACGGCCGCCCGCCGTACACGGGCATGACCTCGTAGACGCCGTCCGCGTAAAGAAACCCGCGGTCGAGCGGCGAGATGCGAGCCTGCTCGAGCGGCAGGTACTCGCCGTTGAGGTAACAGGTTGGCAGGGGCTCAGCGATCGCAGTACCGTCCAGAAGCGAGTGGAAAAGCGGCCGAGGGCCGTCCCTCGGCCGCGCGATGGAGCGCGGTGAATGGGCTGGCCGCGCCAGACGGCGGGATAGCCGTTTGGCGCGAATAAACTAATGAAACCACAGCCGCACTCCGTCGACGGCACGGGTGAGCAGTCCGCCGGCCGGGACCGCTTCCAGGGTGACGAGCGGCTCGCGCCCGATCACCCGGCCGTTGCCGTCGGTCACGGTCAGCTGACCGACCACGCTGCCCGCGGCCAGCGGCGCGACGAGCTGCGTCCGGGTGAGCGCCGCATTCGTCTGGAGGCCGGCTGCCCTGCTGCGCGGCACGGTGATGTAGAGGTTGCCGGGTGCGCCGACGGCGGCGTATCCGGCGGCGGACTCGTACACGCGCGGCTTCAGGACGGGCGCGCCCGCCGTGACGACTTTCTCGTCCTCGAAGTTGTTGAAGCCATAGTTGAGCAGCGCCTCGCTATCCGACAGGCGGGCGTCCCAGCTCGGCGCATGGAGCACGACGGCGATGAGCCGCATGCCCTTGCGGTCGGCGGAAGCGATGAGACAGTAACCGGCGGCCTCCGTGTGGCCGGTCTTCAGACCGTCCACCGACGGATCCGTCCACAGGAGCGAGACGCGATTGCGCTGCGTGATGTGATCCCAGGTGAACTTCTTGATCTTGAAGATGAAGTAGTACTGCGGGAAATCCTGGATGATGTCTCGCGTGAGCGTGGACAGGTCGCGGGCCGTCGTGTAGTGGCCCGGCATGGGCAGCCCGTCCACGTCCTCATAGTGGGTCGACTTCAGACCGAGCCGCTGCGCATACTCGTTCATCATCTGGACGAATCCCGCCCGGGTGCCGCCCACCTTCTGGGCGAGCGCCACCGTCGCATCGTTCCCGGACTCCACGATCATCCCCTTCAGGAGATCGAGCACCGGGATCTGGGTGCCCGGATTGACGAACATGCGCGAGCCGCCCGTGCGCCATGCGGCGTCACTGATCGGCACCGGCGTATCGAGCGTGAGCTGTCCCGCCTTGAGCGCCGAAAACACGATGTAGGCGGTCATGAGCTTGGTCAGGCTCGCCATCGGCAGGCGCTCGTCGGCGTTCTTCTGGGCGAGCACCTGTCCGGTCTGGTAGTCGAGCAGGATGTACGCTCCGGCGTCCATGGCGGGCGCTGGCGGCAGTGGCATCGTGGGCGCCGCCGGCTGCGGCACCGGTGCGGTCGCGGCCGCGGCGCGGATGCAGACCGTCAGAAGTGCGAAGGCGGTGGCCGTGAGCAATGAGGCGGCAGGGGAGCGGGACATCCTCGGAAACCCTCGTGAGTGACGTGGAGCGGGCGGGGCCGATTCTACGATCTTCCGCACGCGTTTAAGTTCGATTGTCCGAGCGCGCCGCGAGCGTCGCGCCTCAGGGCGTGACCAGCCGCGCTCCCGGGTAGCCCAGAGCGGTGAGCCGCGCGACCAGCCGGTCGAAATCCGGCACGCCGGTCACCGGCCCGATGCGCACGCGGTAGAGGTGGCTGCGTGTCTCCGGCGGCCCGAGCACGAACGCGCCTGCGAGGCCTGCCGCGTGCAATCGCGCGAGCACGCGCGCCGCGTTGCGGTGAACAGCGAACGCGCCCACCTGAACGTAGAGCGACGGGGGCGGATGCTCCGCCACGCGGGTGAGCACATCGGGGTTGTCCGGCGTGATGGCGCGCACCTCGACGAGCGCGGTGCCGGTGGCCAGCATGCCGAGCTTCGCGGCGGCCGCGTACGACAAATCGATGAGCCGATTGGCGACGAACGGGCCGCGGTCGTTGACCTTCACGATGACGCTGCGGCCGTTGCCGAGGTTGGTCACCCGCACATAGCAGGGCAGCGGCAGAGTCTTGTGCGCCGCCGTCATGGCGTACATGTTGTAGCGATCGCCGTCGGCGGTTCGCAGTCCATTGAAGGTCGGGCCGTACCAGGAGGCGACGCCGGTGGCGTCATAGCCTGCGGCCGTCGCCAGCACGTAGTAGCGCTTGCCGTCCACCTCGTAGAAGCGGGGGTTGCCGCTCGGCGCGCGCGGCAGCAGGCGCGGCACGGCGTTGTGGATGGCCCCGAGATCCCGCGGCAGCGGCGGCATCGTGAACGCGGACGGCTCGCGGTGCCGGGTGGTCGCGCAGCCGGCGAGAAGCGCGGCCAGCGACATCGGCAGGAGAAGTCCCCGGCACGCCCTACCGGCCGAATCCGCGGCCCTCACGCGCCGCGCTCACCGGGCGGATGGCGTGGGGTGATCCGCATTGCGATTCGCCGCCGCGGCAGGCGTGCGTGCCGGCACCGAGTCCGGGCCCGCAGGGGTGAGGCGCAGGGCGATGGCGTGCGCCAGCTCGTCGATCGCCATCGCGTAAAGAGCGCTGTGGTTGTAGCGGGTCAGCGCATGGAAGTTGTTGAAGCCGACGCGATAGCTCGGGCCGTCCTGCTCCTGGGCGAGGAGGAGCACGACGCGCGTGCCCCCCGGCGCATCGCTCTCGACCCGCACGCCCTGGGCGCTCAGGTCGCCGATGGTCTGATCGAGTGAGAGTTCGTTCGGGTCGACGTGGAATGTGGCGCCAGGCTCGATCTTGACGTGGGCCATAACCGGGCCTCCCGCCTGCCAGCCGCATTCGTGCAGGAAGCGTGCGACCCACAGGAAGATGTCGCCCCAATCGGAAAAGAGGTTGAGCCGGGTGTGGCTGCCACGATCGACCGCATAGCGCAGGTACGCCGAGGGCATGAACTGCAGCGGCCCCATCGCGCCGGCATAGGAGCCCTTGACGGTGAGCGGATCGAGCTTCTCGCGGTGGGCGAGCACCAGGAACTGCTCGAGCTCGCGGCCGAAGAAGCGGCTGCGGGGCGGATAATCGAACGTGAGCGTCGCCAGCGCATCGAGCACCCGGTAGGAGCCGGTGATGCGCCCGTAATTGCTCTCCGCGCCGAGGATCGCGATGATGTACTGGGGCGGCACGCCTTCCTGGGCACTCACCCGCTCGAGCGCGTCGCGGTGCTCGCGCCAGAACTCGACGCCGTCGGCGATGCGCCGGTCCGTGACGAAGATTCGCCGATACTGCCACCACTGCAGTACCCGCTCGACCGGATGGCTGATCGCCTGGACGATCCCGGGCTGCGGGCGCGCCTGCATCAGCACCGCCAGGGTCGCCCTGCGGTCGAGCCCGTCTCGGTGCGCCACCTCCGTGGCGAACCTCTCGAGCTGCGCGCGCGGAAATGCCGGGCCGGCATCCGCCGCCGCTGCGCGCGCGCCGATACCGCCCATCGCCGCGGCGGAGACTGCCAGGAGCATCAGCGTTGGAATGGATCGCGGCATCTTAAGAGCCCATGAGTTTGCGGTGGGCGTGGAGTGACATGAGGATACCGAACCCGGCGAGCATGGTCACCACGGAGCTGCCGCCGTAACTGACGAGCGGTAGCGGAACGCCGACGACCGGGACCAGACCCGTGACCATGCCGGCGTTGATGAAGACGTATACGAAGAACGTCAGCGCGGTGCTCCCGGCGAGCAGTCGCGAAAACGTGTCCGGGCACTGATCCGCCAGGTAGAGCGAGCGGCCGATGACGAAGGAGTAGAGCAGCAGCAGCAGGGCGAGTCCGAGCAGCCCGAACTCCTCGCCGATCACCGCAAAGATGAAATCGGTGGTCCGCTCCGGCAGGAAGTCGAGCTGCGCCTGGCTGCCGGCCATCCAGCCCTTGCCGAACACACCACCGGAGCCGATGGCGATCTGCGACTGGATGATGTGGTAGCCGGCGCCGAGCGGGTCGGATTGGGGGTTGAGAAACGTGAGCAGCCGCTCGCGCTGGTACCCGTGCATGTACCGCAGGCCGAACCATCCTGCGATGACGCCGAGAAGCAGCAGGCCGAGGATGACGCGGACTCTGAGGCCCGCGAAGAACACGACCAGGGCGCCTGCGGCGGCGATGAGCGCCGCGGTGCCGAGGTCGGGCTCCTTGGCCACCAGTCCGACCGGCACCAGAATGATGACGCTGAGGGTGAGCAAGGTCGGCCATTTCGGCGGCAGCGGCCGCTCGTGCAGATACCATGCGCACATCATGGGAACGGCGAGCTTCATCAGCTCCGACGGCTGGAAGCGCACCGGACCGAAGCTCAACCAACGCTTGGCCCCGAGGTGCACGTGGCCCACCACCTCCACGGCGAGCAGCAGACCAATGCCGAGGAAATACAGCCAGGGGGAGACCCGGCGCAGGAAGTTGGGACTGACGCGTGCGAGCGCCAGCATGATCGCCGCGCCCAGCACCAGGCGCATGAGCGTGCGCACCTCCATACCCACGCTTTCAGCCGAGGCGCTGTAGAGCACCACCAGGCCGTAGGCCGCGGTCAGGCCGAGCGCCATCACCAGGGGCCCGTCGATCTTCAGCGCGAGCAGCACGCGCGCGGCTCCGCCCAAGGTACGCCGGGCGCGCGATTCGGAGGTGACTTCTTCGTAGATCATGGCTTGCGGGTCTGCGTCGCGACCGCGACGTCCTCCGTCGGGGGCGCCTTCGCCCGGGCCGCCACTTGCATCGGCGTGAGTGTTGCGGACACGCCCGGGACGACCCGCGGCTCGAGGCCGGAGGGTTCAGAGTACGGTGCGTGGCCGGGGTCGGGCAACAGCTTGCCGTCCGGTCCCAGCAGGTATGCATCCATCACCTTGCGCGCGATCGGCGCCGCCCCCGTAGAGCCCCAGCCGGCGTGCTCGTCGAGCACGGCGACTGCGATGCGCGGATTGTCGGCGGGCGCGAATGCGATGAACCAGGCGTCGTCGCGCAACTTCACGAGCGTCCCCTTCGCATGGTAGCTCTCCTCGTTCGCGGCACCTTTCGCGTTCTCGCTCACCAATTGCGCGGTGCCGGTCTTGCCGGCGATGGGGTAGGAGCTGTCGCGCAATTGCCAGTACGCGGTCCCTCTGGGTTGGGTGGTCACACCGATCATGGCCTTGGTGACGACCTCCCACGAGTCGGGGCTGATCCGGGTGAGGTTGCCTTGCAGTACGGGGCGCTTCCAGTGGATCCTGCCCGTGCGCGGATCACGGATCCCGGTGACCAGACGGGGCCTGAAATCGAGGCCGCGGGTGGCCAGTATGGCGGTGTAGTGTGCCAGCTGGAGCGGGGTGGTGAGGAAGTAGCCCTGGCCGATCCCGAGGATCACCGTGTCGCCGGGGAACCACACCCGCTGGGCCGGATTGCCGAAATGCGTCGCCTTCCAGGCCCGCGACGGTACGAGTCCCGGCAGTTCGCCGGGGATGTCGATGCCGGTGCGGTGTCCGAAGTCGAATTGCGGCAGCCACGCCGAGATGCGGTCGATCCCCATCAGGTGGGCCAGGCGATAGAAATACACATCGCACGACATGATGATGGCCGTGCGCATGGTCATCTGGCCGCAGTACTCGTGCATGGCATTGTGGAAGAGATGGCCGCTGCCGGGCAGATGGTAGGTATAGGCGGCGAGCACCCGCTGGTGGGGATCGATCACCCCGTCGGTCATCGCTCCGAGGGCCAATGCGGGCTTGATCGTGGAGCCGGAGGGAAGCTCGGCGCGCAGCGCCCGGTTGAACAACGGCTGCCGCGGGTCCTGGAGGAGCGCGCGGTACTCCTTCTCGTCGATGCCACGTGCGAAGAGGTTGGGATCGAAGGAGGGATTGCTGGCCATGGCGATCACGTCGCCATTCCAGGGATTCAGCGCGACCACCGCGCCATCGTGCCCCTTGAGGAGGCTCTCGGCCACCCGCTGGACTTTGAGGTCGAGCGAGAGGATCACGTCATCGCCCGGAACCGGCGCTTTCGTCTCCAGGTCCTTCGCGAACACGCCCGGGCGCTGTACGGGGCGGCCATCGGCGTCGACCAGGAACTGGCGATAGCCATTGGTGCCGTGCAGCTGCTTCTCGTATGCGGCCTCCACGCCGGTCTTGCCGATCACCGCCGTCCCTGCATAGGCGGCGGCGTTGATGCGCTTGAGATCTTGCACGTTGATCGTGCCGACGTAGCCGACCGCGTCCACGGCCAGTGAGCCGTCCGGATACCAGCGGGCCTGCCGCGGCTTGATGTCGATGCCGGGAAATTCGTAGCGGTGCACCGCAAATCGCGCCACTTCATCTTCCGACAGGTGCAGCTTGATCGGCACGCTGTCGAAACTGCGGCGCGAGTGGATGGTGCGCATCAGATCCGGGATGTCCGCCGCCTGCAGGAGCCCGAGCTTCACCAGCCGCTCGAGCGAGCCTTTCAGGTTCGGCACCTCATCGGGAATCAACTCGAGCTGGAAGGTCGGCTGGTTGGAGGCGATCACCTCGCCGTAGCGGTCCATGATGAGCCCGCGCGCGGCGGGGATCGGCTCCGTGCGGACTCGATTTTCCTGCGACAGCGCGGAGTAGTAGTTGTGGCGCATCACCTGCAGCAGGTACAGCCGGCCGAGCAGCGCGAGCAGCAGCAGGACCATCGCCCCGCTCGCGAACAGCGCGCGGCGATCGAAGATCCGCTGCTCTCGCCAGAGATCCTTGATGCGGACGGGTGACATCCGTCAGCGGCTCACGTCCGGGGGTGATAGCTGCGTGCCAGGATCGCCGCCGCCGCCGGCCAGACCAATGCCCCGGTGAGCGTCGGCACCCAGCGCAGTGGCGTGGTCAAGGGGTGACCGGTCCAGCCGTCGATGGCAAAGAGAACGAACTCGTAGATGATGAGCGCGGCGAATACGATGAGGGACTGCTGGAAGACCGGCTTCGAGCGGATGCGCTGGTGCTCGCGCACGCCGAGATAGGCGAGGAGCGCCAGGGCGAGCGCGTGCTCGCCGAGCACCGGGCCCTCGATGGCATCGAGCAGCAGGCCACAGCACCAGCCGAGGGCGATGCCGCCGGCGCGCGGCGCCACGATCGACCAGTAGAGCACCGTGAGCGCGAGAAATCCCGGCCGGATCACCTGCAGCCAGGAGGGCAGCGGCAGCAGGGTCAGGACGAGCGCGCCCGCCACGGTCTTCAGCATTGCGATGCGCGGACTCGATACGCTGCTCACCGGGGCCTCCGCTCGGGCTTTCGCGGTGTCGGCGCACCGTGCCCGGGGGCCAGCAGCACGTGGGCGGCTTTCGGCTTGGCGGCCGTCGGGGACTTCGCAGCCGGCGGTGCCGGTTTCGCGGGCGCCGGCGCGGGCTTTGCGGGCGTCGGCGCCCGCTTCGCGGGCACCGGCAGCGGCTGGATGCTGCGGTCTCCCGTGGTCAGCTCGCCGTTGCTCACCTTGAGCGGTGCGGCCGCACTGTCGTGACGGAACCAGATCAGCATGACGTTGCTGTCGGTCTGAAGATGTGCGAACGGCGCGGCGCGCACGTGCGCCAGCGGCTGAACGGCATCTTTGTGCACCTGAGTGACGCGCGCCACCGGATAGCCTGGCGGGAATACTCCTCCGAGACCCGAGGTGACGAGGACATCGCCGACGCGCACGTCGGCGTTGGCGGGCAGATAGGGCAGGGCGAGCGAGTTCGAGTCTCCTGTCCCGACGGCGATCGTCCTGAGTCCCGTGCGCTGGATCTCCACGGGCAGGGCTTGCGCCGGATCGGTGATGAGGATGACCTCGGCGCTCCACGGACCTACGTACATCGTCTGGCCGACGACGCCACGGTCGTCCAGGACCGCCTGATTGCGTGTAACGCCGTTCACGGATCCGCGGTCGATCAGCACTCTCTGGCGCAGGGTGTCGAGCTGGATGTCGACGATGTCGGCCGGCAGCCAGCGCTGCGCGACGGGGGGCAGTGCCTTGCGCAGCCCGATGAGCGCGGCGTTCTCCCGCGCCAGGGCGTCATAGCGCATGGAACGCAGCTCCAGATCGCGCAGGCGGGTGCGCAGCCGCAGATTCTCCGCCTCCAGCGAGTCGCGATCCGCGAAGCTCTGGTGCACCCAACGCCATGCCGCTACCGGCGAGCTCACGGCGAGCTCCACCGGGTAAGTCGCCCCCTGCAGGAGGTAGTGCGCGCGCTGGAGCCAGTCGAACCGCTGGTCGAGGATCATGATCGCGACCGATAGGATCGCGTACAGGGCGAAGCGGAAGCCCGGAGACCCTCCTCGCCCCTGCAGCGGTCTACCCGACCCTGTCGCGAAGCCCGCCACTAACCTTTGAGCGCTCCCGCCGCTACTCGAGCCCGAAGTGACCAGGGCCCATCTCGTCCATGAGCTCGAGGATCCGGCCGCCGCCGCGCGCCACGCAGGTCAGCGGATCATCCGCCACGACGACGGGCAGCCCCGTCTCCTCCGTGAGGAGCTTGTCGATGTCGCGTACCAGCGCCCCGCCGCCGGTGAGCACGATGCCGCGCTCCGCGACGTCGGCGCCGAGCTCCGGAGGAGTCTGCTCGAGCGCCTGCTTGACCGCGCTCACGATGTTCTGCAGCGGCTCCTGCAGCGCCTCGAGGATCTCGTTGCTGTTCAGCGTGAAGCTGCGCGGCACGCCTTCGGAGAGGTTGCGCCCCTTCACCGAGAGCTCCCGCACCTGCTGACCGGGATAGGCGGAGCCGATCTCGATCTTGATGCGCTCCGCGGTCGCCTCGCCGATCAGGATGCCGTAATTGCGGCGCACGTAGTTCATGATCGCCTCATCGAAGCGATCGCCGCCGATGCGCGCCGAGTTGGCGTACACGACGCCGTTCAGCGACAGTACGGCGACCTCCGAGGTGCCGCCGCCGATGTCGAGTACCATGGAGCCGCGCGCCTCGTGCACCGGCAGGCCTGCGCCGACCGCCGCGGCCATAGGCTCGCTGACGATGGCGACGTTGCGTGCTCCGGCGCCCTCGGCGGATTCCCGGATCGCGCGCCGCTCCACCTGGGTGGAGCCGAATGGCACGCAGACCAGCACGCGCGGCGAGGGCTTGAGCATCCGGTTGCCGTGCACTTTATTGATGAAGAACTGGAGCATCTTCTCCGTATAGGTGAAGTCGGCGATCACGCCGTCCTTCATGGGCCGCACGGCGGTGATGTGGCCCGGCGTGCGGCCAAGCATGCTCTTGGCCTCGGCGCCGACGGCGACGATGATCTTGCCGCCGCGGGACGGCTCGTCCTGCACTGCGACCACCGAGGGCTCGTTGAGGACGATGCCCTTGTCACGGACATAGATGAGAGTGTTGGCCGTCCCCAGGTCGATCGACAGATCGCTGGAGAAATAGCCGCGCAAGCGTTTGAGCATGAAGCGTCCGAAGAGAGGCGACTGCGGGGGACCCCCCGGAAAGTGGCGCGTAATCTAGCAACCGGGGGGACATTGAGCAAGGCAACATGTATGATTTTGGGCTGTTTTTCTCATTCGGCATTTCGCCATGTCCCTGACGCGCGCGCAGATCGAAAGCATCGCCCATTTGGCCCGCCTCGAGCTCGAGCCGGCGGAAGTTCCGGTATACCAGGAGAGTCTCTCGCGGATTCTGGACCTGGTGGGCGAGCTCGAGCGCGCCGACACGGGCGGCGTCGCGCCGATGGCCCACCCTCTGCCGGGGCTCGCGCAGCGGCTGCGGCCGGACGTGGTGACTGAAGAGGATCGGCGCGAGCTCTACCAGGCGTGCGCGCCGCAGGTCGCCGCCGGGCTCTATCTCGTCCCCAAGGTCATCGAATGAGACCTCCGTCACCGTGATGCACACGAATACCCTCATCCAGCTGGCCGCGGGCCTGCGCGCCCGGAAATTCTCGAGCGTGGAGCTCGTGCGCGCCTATCTGCAGCGCATCGAGGCCAGCCAGCCCGCCCTCAACGCCTTCATCTCCGTCGCGGCCGAGCCGGCCCTGGCGGCCGCCGCGGCCGCGGATCGCGAGCTCGCCGCCGGGCGGGGCGGCCCGCTCGCCGGCGTGCCGATCGGCCACAAGGACCTGTTCTGCACGGCCGGCATGCGCACGAGCTGCGGCTCGCGCATGCTCGACAATTTCGTGTCGCCGTATGACGCCACCGTGGTCGCCAAGCTCAAGTCGGCCGGCGCCATCACCCTCGGCAAGCTCA
>DASTAC010000055.1:0-26575 GCA_035713045.1 Steroidobacteraceae bacterium | reverse complement strand
ATCCCATCCCGCCTTCGCAGACGCCGTGGCAGGAGATCCAGCGCGCAATGGTCGATCAGCTGGGCGATGGCATGGTGCTCAAGCCGGCGGTGAAGTACCAGAAGATCGACGAGACGTTCGGGATCCCGAGGGACAATCACTGAAAGGGCGGCGCCGGCACCGTCCCGCGCTCCCTCAGGAGGGACGCTTGAGCTTGAAACCCGCCCGGTAGGCCAGTGTCACGAGCTCTGCCGGTGTGCGGGCTCCCAGCTTCTTCATGACCAGGCTGCGGTAACTCTTGACGGCGCTGACCGTGATCCCGAACTGCGCCGCCATCTCCTTGTTCATCTTCCCGTCGAGAACGCCCTGTAGCACGGCCCGCTCGCGGGCGGTCAATTGCTCCATGCGGTGCAACACCTCGGGATCCGGGATCGGGTCGGCGGCGCCGAGCAGATACTGGTTGGCCCGCACCAGGGCGGCGAGCAGCTCCACCCGGCGCACCGGCTCCGTCAGGAACGCGACCGCCCCCGTCTCCATGGCCTGCCGGGCCGCCGCCTCATCGCCGTGGCCGGTGAGCACGATCACCGGCCAGCGGCAACCGATGGAGATCAACCGCCGCTGCAGGTCGGAGCCGCCGATGTCCCGCACGACGACATCCAGGATGACACAGCCCGGCGGCAGCTCGGGATAGGCGAGAACGAACTCATCGTCCGAGGGGAATGTCAGTACGACATATCCCAGCTGTTCCAGCAAGCGTACGAGGCTCGCCCGCAGCTGCGAGTCATCGTCCACGACATACACCCTGACCTGAGTGCGGCTCATGCCGAGCTCCCTACCCGCCCGATTCCCGCTCGGGCGGCAACCTCCGTTGAGTTTACGCTCCGGCTCGTCCGTCTGTCACTTGGGGCCGCGGCGACTCGCGATGATGACACGTTGCCGCCACGCGGAGCGACCGTCTTTGGACGGGTTGACAAAACCTACAGAACAGTGTTTTCACACATGTCGTCAACACCAGAACATGCATGACGGTTGGAGACACAGGAGAAGGGCATCATGAAGCAGATACCCGATGATGGGGCATTCGGGAAGGGCGGGTCACGGCCATCGGCGCTGGCGCAAGGCGGGAGGATGTACCCATGAACGCGCTCGAGAGGGTCCTGCGGTTCCGGGAGTATGCGGTGACAAGCTCCCCGCCGCCCGAGCGCCTTGCCGCCGAGTGCCTTCAGGCGATCGAGGCGCTCGGATTCAGGTATTTCGCCTGCTGCTCGCACGTCGATCCTTTCGACCCGCCTGCGCAATCCGTCATGGTGCACAACTACCCGCGCGCCTGGGTGCGCACGTTCAGCGAGACCAAGCTGTACGAGATCGACCCGGTGCTGCTGCGCGCCGAATCGGCCCTGGTGCCCTTCTTCTGGGACACCGACCTCAGCCCCGGGACGCTGACCGAAGCGCAGCGGATCATCATGGCTGAAGCCGCCGGCTATGGCCTCAGCCACGGATATACGATCCCGCTGCATATCTCCTGGCAGCCGGGCATACATCGGGCCTCCTGCTCGGTGATCCCGGACGGCGAGCAGGTCGATGCGGAGAATTACCTCATGGCCGAGATGCTCGCGATCTATCTTTATCTCTTCGTCTCGCGCGGCCACGCTCCGTGGCTCGACCCGCCACCGGTGCCGCTCACCAAGCGTCAGCGCGAATGCCTGGCTCTGGTCGCCCTGGGCAAGGACGACTGGAGCATCGGGCGCCTGATGGGTCTGGGCGCGACCACCGTCCATGATCATGTCGAGCAGCTGAAGCGGCGATTGGGCGTGAGCACGCGCCCGCAAGCGGTCGCACAGGCATTGATGACGGGTCAGCTCACCTTCGCCGAGCTGACGCAGCGCCGCCGCACCCGGATGATGGAAGTGGCGCTCGCTCCGTCCGCGAGCCCGCGCGGGTAACCGGCGCGCGCAATCTCCGTGCCGGCGAAACCGCCGGAGGGCCCCGGTCACCCCCTCTAATCAGAGGGTTGGCCTCCGGGGGGATTTTCCGGCACTGTTTTGACATTGGGGTCGCGCGATGGACGAACCATGATCTTCCTCGTCGATGCCGGAAACCGTCCCTCCTTCGCCACCGATATTGGCGCCATGCATCGCCAGCGCAAGGTAGTATTCGTCGATCGCGCCGGCTGGAAAGTGCCCGTCGTGGCCGATCAGGAAATCGACCGCTTCGACCTTCTGGAGCAGACGCGCTACCTCATCGCCAAGGATGAGCCTCACGGCTCCGTACTCGCATCGGCTCGCCTCCTCGCGACGAGCGGGCCGCATCTCATGCAGGACCTGTATGGCGCATCCCATCCGGCCACTCTTCCGCGCGGCCGCAACGTGTGGGAGGCGTCGCGGTTCTGCACGGCACCGGGAATCGCCTCCCGAACCAGGCGTCTGGATCTGCTCGGGCAAATCATCTGCGGAGTCATGGAGACGGCGATGGCACTCGGCATTGATCAGGTGATCTTTGCGGCCAACCGGGCGCTGCTGCCCCTTGCACTGCACTGCGGCTGGGACGCGAGCATCGTCGGACCCACCGAGAAGGATGGAAGCGATGAGTTCACTCCCGTCGCCGCATCCATGACGGCGCAGGGCCTGCGAAATGTCCGCGACCGCTACGGCATTCCCACGCCGATCATGTTCCACTCGCAACACAGCCCGGAGCGCGAGCGCGATCCCGCCGTCCTCCTGCCGGGATCGGGGGTCACGGAGCGGGTATGCGCGCCATGACCTCACCCGAGACCATGACGGCCCTCGACCTGCTGCGCTCGAGGGGATACGTGGTCCTCGACCGGCTGCTCAGCGAGGACCGGGTCGATCGGGTCTGCGATGAGCTCGAGCCCTGGTTCAGGGACACGCCGCCTTGCCAGGGCGATTTCTATGGCTGGGCCACCACCCGGCTCGGCTCCGTGCTCCTCAAATCCCCGAGCTCACATTCCCTCGTCCTCCATCCGCTACTCCTCGCCTTGATGGACGAGGTACTCGGTCCGCATTGCGACTGGTACCAGCTCAACCTCAGCCAGGCCGTGCGCCTGCACCCCGGGCAGCGCCAGCAGGTCCCGCACCGGGACGAGGAAATGTGGCCGTGCCAGAAGAACGGCGTCGAATACCTGGTGAACGTAATGTGGGCCCTGTCCGACTTCACCGAGGAAAACGGCGGCACGCTCCTCTGGCCCCGCAGCCAATACCGCCGCCTCTCACGAGACCTCGACGCGGCGCAGGCCGTCATCGGCACGATGCGGCGCGGATCGGCCTTGGTCTACCTTGGCTCCGTCACCCACTGCGCAGGGGCCAACCGGAGCCCTCGGCCGAGAACCGGGCTCATTTTCAGCTACTCGCTGGGGTGGCTGAAGCCTTACGAGAATCCGTTCCTCTCCTACCCGCCGGCGGTCGCGAGGACGTTCCCGCCGGCGCTGCGCGACCTGATCGGATATCGCATCCATCGACCCAATCTCGGCGGATATGAAGGCCAGGACCCTTCAGTCCTGTTCGAGACCGACTCACACCTTCTCCCGGCTATCGACGCCATACCCGACGACATAGCCCGAGAGCTGAAGGCCTTTTACGCGCAGCGCCCCGCCGACCCGAGCTGTTGACCCAATGATCATCGGCGCGGACTCTCCATCCCGGACCATTGCGCCGCAAAAGCACCTGCCTGAGGTCCGAGGCATACGCCGGCTCGTAAATCCGTTCCGATGTCGCGTGTGGACTCAGCACAGCCGTCCCGAGGAACAGCTGACCGACTCCGCCTGCAGGTCACTCCGCGAATCGATCGAGAAACACGGCCAGCATCAACCCGCACTCGGCCGGCCGGTGAAGGACGATCCGGATTGCGATATAGAGATCATCTGCGGGGCACGACGACACGCCGTAGCCCAGGGGCTGGGGCGCGATTTTCTAGTGGAAGTCCGGCCGATGACCGATGCCGAGGCCTACGTGGCGATGTACGAGGAGAACCTCCTGCGTAAAGACGACAGTCCTTATGTACGAGCCAAGATTCTCTCGGCCGCCCTGAGATCCGGAACATATGCCTCCCAGGAAGAGCTGGGCCGCGCGTTCAACCTTTCGCACTCCGGCGTGTCCAGGCTACTCATGCTGGGGCAGTTACCAAGCGTGATCGTAGCAGCATTCTCCAACCCCGATGAAATTCGAGAGGCGTGGGGAATCGAACTCTTCCACGCATGGAGCGATCAACATGTCAGAGACACGCTCTCCACTCGCGCAAGAGCGCTCGCCAACAGGCCAAAGCGCCCACCGGCGAGAGTCATCTACGAAATGTTGCTTTCCACAGGTCTGCGAAAGCGGCAGTACCGCTCCTATCGCAACATCCCGGTCCGGGGCCGCGAGAACACAATTCTCTTCCACGAGCAAGATCGCCTCGAGACAGTGATATATAGCATCCCGAAGCGAAACCTCTCCCCGAGCTGCCGCGAAACCGTGAAACAGTCTCTCATTCGCATCTTGGACGGAGATTCCGACAACACCCCCCTAGGACACTCTCGACGTCAGTCACCACGGTAAGGCCTTCCCGTCTCGCGGAGTCGTCACTCGCGGACCGCAACAACCCGCAACATCGTGCGACTCGAGCGCCAGAGCGGACGTACGAACGCGACGTCGGGCCCGGCGCACCGCATCGTGCGCATGTCGCCCAAATGACCGTATCGACTCCCTTCAACTCTTCCGCCTCCACGACAACCGCTATCTCACCACCCTTACGGCCGTTCCGCGCCTTCCAAACCAGTGCCGACCGCGGAATTTCCTCGCCTCTCCTCTGCGTCTGGATCATCCGGCGGAACAAGCCGATCGCTTCTCGCACAGACTGCAACCGCCCGTTATGACCATAGACAGCTCCCGAGCTTCGCCGAATATCGCTGCGCGCCTAACGCTGCCCTCTTCCGCTACCCTCGTCAACCCCGATAACTGAAAGTCGCCTGCTGACGGAATCGCCGCCTGAATCCGCAAGCTGATGCACCAACGGCGCCGGCAGAGCCCCTGCCCATCCTGCACAGCGCTAACCCACTGAATCGGGCCAAGTCTCTGGCAACTTCCATCAACCAGGCCTCGTGTCCGGAACGAGGCACAAGGCCGATAATCGCTTTCAGGCTGAAATCGAAGACAGGGTCCGCACGCGCGCATGGTCATCGCGCCCGTTGACTCCCTGCTACGACTCCTGCAACTTGATACCGACCACGATGTCGTGGCCCGGATCGGAGTCCGCAACTCCAAACTCGGAGATTCCCATGAACATGCTCAACCTGATCGAACTCGGCACTCTGGACCAGAACACCCACGGAGCCATCGGCCTGGTACCGGATTCAACTGGCTTCGGCCAGCAGGAGTAAGGACTCTGCCCGGATTGGGCATCCGCGACGTGCGGGAGACCGCACGTCGCGTCTCTCCTGGCAGCCCAACAGTCCACATAAACCGCCTCCAGCGCCAATCGCCGCTCATGCTCCGCAAACCCCCTGTCCCCGATAGATACGGCTGTCAGACCGATGACGGGATCATCGTTCTGGATATCTCCTCGGGAAAGTACTATGCGGTAGGCGGCGCCGCCGAAACTCCGCTGAACGGTCGCGATTTCTTCCGAGACCATGGAATCAAAACGGTTGACGGGCTCGTTGACAACGCTGGCCTCGTTGCGCTCGAGGTCCCTCCCGCCTCTCACTCGATCAACCTGACGCATCTGCTTGTCCTGCTATCCGCAATCCTACGGGTCGTAATCGGCAGAGCACTGTTCGGAACGGGCGCGCTCATTCGCGCGACCCGCCGCTTGAAGGACCGCCTAGCACGATTCCGGGCGGCACAATCGGATTCCGCCCTCATATCCGCAGTGCGGGCGTTCCGCCAGTTCCGGCCATGGGTCTATACGGCGCAGGATCGCTGTCTGTTCGATGCCTTGATTCTCAATCACTATCTCCTGCGCCTCGGTTTCGATGCGGCCATTGTGATTGGCATTCGCACTCGACCCTTTGAAGCTCATGCATGGATTCAGATCGGCACCCTCCTCGTCGACGACCTGCCGGAAAAGGTCAAGACATTCACTCCCATAGTCGTGGTATGAACTCGAAGCAAGCAGTCACGCCACCCCACCTATGCCTGGCCTGGGATCACCGCGATCCCGGCGCCATGGAATCTGCCGACAGCCTCATCACACGAATCGAGACGCAGCCGGCCCGCTGGGCAATCCGCCTGCAGAAGCCCGGCGTTCGCCTGTATGTTCCGGAGGTCCTGGTCGATTCCCCGAATGTACTTCAGCTGCGAAACGGTGCGGGCATCATTCTCGGCACGATCTTCCCGTCCTGGAGACAGCCGAACACCTCCGCCGCTTCGGCGACACGCTCCCTCACGTCCTACGAAGAAGAGCGCATTCTCCAGAGTGAAGGGCGAAGCCTCATCAGTAGCCACTGGGGATCGTACATCCTGTTTCTGTCGAACGCGGAGACTGGCGATGTGCACGTTGTGCGCGGTCCGATGAGCGCCATCCCGTGCTTCTGGGTGGAATTCGCGGGCGTGACGTTGTTCCTGTCGCGGCCGCCCGACGTGTTCGACCTGCGATTGATCTCCCCGCGGGTGAACTGGGATCTGATCCGGGCCCAGGCCGCGATGGGTGACTACCTCTGCCATGAAACCGGACTGAGCGGCGTCTTCTCTCTGGTCTCCGGGGATTGCGTGACCCTGCGTCGCGGCAAACCGACTCGTCGCGCGTATTGGACGCCGAAATCATCTGTAGATCTCGATTCCAGTCTTCGATTTGAGACGGCGGCACACCGACTCCACCAGACCACGCGGTCCGTAATCGACTGCTGGGCGTCTCTGCATCCTTCCCTCATGGTCACTTTGTCGGGTGGGCTCGACTCCTCCATCGTTTTGAGTTGTGTCGCAAGGGCATCTTCCAGACCTACCGTTCGCGCGATAAACTTCCACTCCCGGCTATCTGGCGATGAACGATTTTACGCCCGGAGCATGGCTACGCTCTGCGGCGTGCCATTGCTGGAGGTCGCGCTACCTGGCGATGTCGACTTCTCATGCTTTCTGAATTGCGCCAGGACTGCGAGCCCCGTACTCAGTTTCGGCGCCTTCGCGACCGAGCCAATATTCTCCCGCCTCTGCCAGCAGTTCAATGCCTCGGCCGTGTTTACGGGAGAGCTGGGCGATGGCGTTTTCGGCCACGCTTATGGGCCGGAACTCCTCGCCGAGACGCTGTGGCGGTATGGTCCGACACCGCGGACGTTCCGCACTATGCATGGCTACGCGACGCTACATAAGCTGTCCGTGTGGCGCGCGGCGAGACTTGCACTAGCCGAGTATCGGCGGTATCGACATGCCGACTGCCCAGGTACATACCAGCGCATCAGGGCTCGATCCATGCCGGAACACCACGGACTTGCCGCGGATGAGACGATCGAGACATACGGGCGGATGCAGGCCAGATTCATTCATCCCTGGCTCCGGGAGGCCACCACTGGTCCTCCAGCATGCCTGCAGACCATACTCGGGATGATCATGCTGACATCGACATGGAGTCACTCAGCCTTCTCGGCGCTTGACGAAGCCGTTCTCGTATCTCCCCTCGCCAGCCAACCGATCGTCGAGACCTCGCTGGGCATTCCAGCGGACTTTCATATTGCAGACTCTATCAGCGCCGCAGTGGCCAGACGCGCATTTGGCCCGCTGTTGTCCCCGGAAGTCATCCGCAGAGGCAAGGCGAAGGGCAACCCTGAGCCTTGGCTCAAAGGACTCATCGCCAGAAACCGTGCGTTTCTGAGAGACTTCCTGCTGGACGGAATCCTGGTGCGGGAGCGGATCCTCGACAAACGACGGACGGAGCTTGCCCTGTCCACGGAACTCACCGGTTCCAACGTCCGTGTGGTCGACATTATCGTCCAGCTTCACATAGAGGCGTGGTTGCGGCGATGGATCGGTCACGCCGCCGTCGCATGATCTCACAGCCTCAAACGCTATCCTATGCCCGGGGCGCTGCACCAGCCTTGCCACTCCACGCCGCGCGCAATTTCGACCATCGTCGATATTCAGACTCGCTGGCGGGGCGCTTGCCCTCGAGCCAGAAGCGGAACCAGTCGACGCCCAATTGCTCCGTTGCGAATTCCTGGGCTGGATTTGAGGCTGGATGGCTGCCGTGCTGCAGAACCACCAGATCCACCGGTCTTCCCATGTAGCGCAAGACGGCATAAGGCTCCCACATCTCCAGGACTCCGATGCGCCCGTTTGCCTGTATTAGCAGCGGCGTGGCAATTTTATCGATTGAAAAGCCTGCTGCTCGGGCTATCCATTCCCTCAGGTCCGACCCGATGGGAGGACCTCCCATCTGCTGGGTCTCGAACGCATTGTCGAATCCCTGCCACAGGTCGACATCATCGACGAACTGGCTGTACGTGGTCATCACACCATCCACGAGCTCAGCCGCTCCAAAGTGAAAACCAGTCTTCTCCAGAGCGGCGAGCACATGCTCACAGGTGGCACTGAACCCAATGATCCCGATTCTGGCCGGGTCCGCGAATCCGTGCGCGTTGGCGTAGCGGATCGCGGCACGGAAGATGGCGAGGTTGCACGGAATTTCCGCCGCCGTACCGTCAAACGCGCGGCCCATGACGGCCTCAGAGCATTCCGGAAGCTGCATGACCGCCATGCCCGAAGCCGCGAATGCCCGCGCCGCAAAAGGAGGCGAGTAGCCGGTCGACAGAAACCGCCTCGGGTCATATCCATGGGTTTGGATGACGAGCGGATAACGCCGACCGGGAACATACCTCAGAGGCAGGAGTAGACCCGCCTCGATTCTATTTCGGCTCCCCAAGTCGAGGGTTATCGTTTGTACGTGCCCGATGCATCGCTTCCTTACCCGTGCATTGGGGTCAAAGAGCACCCGCCACGCACCTGCCCCGCCGAGCGCAGCGACGATTTCCGGCGGTGAATCGATTCCTTGCGCGACCCGTATCCTGAGCCGCGGCTGTTTGGACGTCCGTCTAACGCTGCGCACTCTCCCACACCGCCCTATCCAGTTCACTGAATTCCCGGACAGACAATACGGCACCTGAACCGTCTTCCGCCCCCGCAACCAAGTCAAGATCAACCGATCGGGAGGTCCTTTTCGCCACCGGACCCCTATGAGAGTGCCCGCGTTTCCCTTCCGCCAAAGAGCCTCCGCGCATTTGCTGCGGGAACTCGCGATATCGACTACAGCGAGACAGGGCTTCCCGGATCCCCATGGCCTGCCAGCTGCCGGCAACCGTGCTTGTGGCGGCAGAAACGTATTCCACAGAAGGATGGCCCTACCGTCCGGAGCCCATACTTCTCCTGGCCCGGGGCGCGGGTCTCCCGGAACCCCTCCCCAGAATCCGCGGCTCCCGCCGTCAGGCGCCGCCACCACCGCACGCACGCGACCGGTTCGCCTATCGATAATCACGTACTGATGAGGGATCCACTGATCTACATCCGCGTACGGCACGGCTCCGGTCCGCGACCAAACCGGGTACGCTGCCCGTCCGTACCGTAACCAGCGCTGGGGCACAAACCGCACCGGCAGATCCATCAGCAAGCGGCCGCCGGCCGGCGACGGAATCAGAAATCGCCTCGAATAGTCCCGCATGTCCCAATGCCGCGGCAACACCCGGATCCGGGATCGCGATCCGCCATGAACCTGCCACAGCTGCACCCGATCCGCGCCGCCCGCCCACGACGTCGGAAACAATAGGCGGTAAAGGGATAATCCCGTTCCCACAAAATAGGGTCGAGCATCCTCCAGCGCAGCCGCGCGCCGCAGGTCCCCCTCCGTGGTCTCAGCCGCTTGATACACGATTCCCGACTCGTCCATGCTGAACAATTCGACATCCTGATGGGGCGCCGAAAGCTGCCGCACATGACCCGTCAAAGACACCCGGTATAGCTTGGATGATCGGCCCGCATGCCTGCGGCCCAGGAAGACCAAATGACCGGAATCAGCCGACCATTCCACGTCACTGATGACCGCATTGCCCCTTGACCAATAGCCCATCTGACTATTTGCTCGCAGCGAGACCCTCAGCACAGGCGAGGGGCGCTTAGCGCCTCCCCGAAGCCACGTAAGGATGGCCCGCATACTCCACACTCGCAAGGTTGCTAGAGCGCTGTTCGTGCCAAAATCGCCGCGCTGCGTCACGCCCACCACATATCTGCCGTCGGGAGACCTTGCGAGCTCCCCTTCTCCGCCCTCCAGATCGCCGCCGCGCAGAAACCTCGCCACCCCAACCATATCGCGAACGCTCATTCCCTTACAGTCGGGCGGCATCCCGGATGCCCATCCGCTCCTCCGAGCCCCAGCAAGCATCAGGAGACCGGTCAGGAGCGTTGCCGTCAAAACGCGTGGTCCGCTCATTCACAGCCCCTCACCAATCCAAGGCCACGTCGAGGGACATGAATCTGCCAATTGCGGAGTAGTTATCCGCATCGAAGCCGATTCCCGGCGGAATCGTCGCCGCCGCAGGAATCGACGGCGGAGCTCGGTCGAACATGTTCTGAACGGAAAGAGCCACTTCAACGCGCCGCAGCAGCCCGTGCGAGCTGTCGTTTACGTACCGCACCTGCGCGTCGACAGTCGCCCAAGACCCCACCCTGGATACCGGAAGCACTGCATTATCGGATTCACTCGAGATGTAATTCAGGAACATGCTCAATCCCCACCGTTGGCGATTCAAACTCAGCATTGCGCGGGACTTGAACCTCGGCGGATTGAATATCGTTCCGGAGATCTGCGTCGGTCCGGCGCCTGGCAGCGCTCGTTGATCGAATCTCATCCAACTGCCGTTAGCGCTGACCACGACATCACCCCACCCCGTGGAGTGGCGGTACTCAGCATTTGCGTCGACGCCATCGATCACTTGCGCCGATACGTTCGCATATGTGTCAAACACCAGAGCCCGAACAGCCGCCGGATCAACCGGGAGCCCATACAGGTTGTAATTGGCCGCGGCCCTGGAGATCACCTCATTCTGAAGCGATGCGCTCGGCTGCTCCACTACGAACGGAGAGTACAAAGGATTGCTCAGCGCCTGCGCTTCATCCGTTATCGGCTGGCTCACCTGGTCGGTGAAGTCGATGTCGTAGTACGACACTCCGGCAGTGAAGCCCTGCAATGCCCGTAGTGCCGGATCCCACTGCAGCGACACCGTGCGCGTCACTGCCGTCTGCGGCCGCAAGTTGCGGCTGGACCCGGTTACGAACAGCACCTGCTGCGCCGCCGGAAGCCCAAAGAGCGCTCCCGGATAGCGGATTACGAACTGCCCCAGATCCAGATCGACCAGGGTGGGCGGCTGGAACGACTTTCCCCACGTGGCCGATAATGTGAGGGAGCGAGCCGGTGAATACGCCAATTGCACTTTCGGAACGGAAATCGATCCGAAGTCACTGTAGTGATCGAACCTTCCTGCGAGATTGATCACCAGACGGCGCAGGCCAGGTCGACCACTCGAGGCGGGGAATATGGGGATGTACTCCTCGACGTACGCGAAACTTCTGCGGCGGTCGGCATTCACAACCGGAAAGCCGCCAGTGGCCGATCCGGTCTTGAACGATTCCCTGGTCACGCCTCCGCCTACCGCCATCCGCACGACGCGCCCTCCCGGCAGGCGAACCACCTTTCCTTGACCGCTGATCGAGAGCTCGAACATTCGGTTCTGATCGGACCTCCGGCTCAGTAATGGCGCCGATCCCGTGTAGTCCACGACCGCTGAGCTATCGCCCGAGTACGTCGCATCGAGGCCAACTGTTCGTTGACCACCGATCGCGAATTTCAGGCCCCCATTGGCCCAGAATTGATCCTCGAGCCCCTGCTGCTTCTCGGTATCGAAGGTGTCCAGACTTGTTCTGTGGTTATAGATTCCCTCCAAGTCACCACGAATATCGCTCGCGATGTCGTAGTGCGTCGAGAGAAACAGTGCGTGGCTCTTGTCCTGTGGCTGCAAGGTGGACGTAGTGCCGGCCGCCCGGGAAACTCGTCTTTGGTACGCAAGTATCTTCTGCGAGCTCTGAAATTGATATCCCAGCATTGCATCGCCGCGTCCCTGACCAAAAGATCTACCGACCAGCTGACTATATCTCTGAGTCAGGCCTCCATCCGCCGTCCCGCCGACGTACGCTTCGGTATGCTGTCCGTCATAGTTCTTCTTCAGGATGATGTTTACCACGCCCGCCACTGCATCAGACCCATAAATCGCCGAGGCACCGTCGGTTTCGATGTCGACCCTCTTGACCGCGGCGGTCGGTACGGACGACAAATCCACGGACATCAGAGTCCCGCTGCCCGCCAATCTGTGGCCGTCTATCAAAGTCAACGTCGCCCCGCCGCCAATGCCCCGGAGATTAGCGGTAGATGTGTCAAGATTCGAGGCACCGCCATTCACCCCTCCGGCAACCACGACATCGGGATTGTTGCCGCCGCTGAAGACTTGCGGCAGCGCATTGATTGCGCTTGCGATATCCGGGAGACCGGAGCGCCGCATGTCGGCCCCCGTCACGGTCGTCATAGGGGATATGGGCGCAACATTTGCTATGTGGGTACCGGTGACGATCACCTCCTGCAACAGCGGCGCCGGATTGGTGTTCACGTGATTCGATGCCGCATGACCGGTTGATTCCCGTGCGTTCCGATTTCCGTCGCGGCTGATGCACTGCGTGCCGTGCTTCGAGATATTGCCCCCTGCGCAGATCCCGGCGAGTGCAATGTTGCTGAGAGCACACAGTGCAATACCCGCGGAAATCCAGCTCGCCCGTGTACTCTCTCGTCGCGCCCTCGGCGGCTCGGCTGACACGTGACCGCCTGAGTACTGTTGTCGACCCATTCTTTTCTCCCCGGCTTTGAAAATTCCGTGACGACCGTGCCAGCGCGGCGCGCGGCACGATTCCAATCGTCCCGTGCGGTCTACCCTCACTTCGAGGTCCAGACCGCTCTTCGCTCTGTAACTGCGACAAGACGACTGGCTGAAAAGAATCGTGAACCGTGACTCCGCTCGACGTGTTCAGGAGCGCATCGGGCGAAGTAAGGAACCCGCGTGATCCTCGTCGGAGTCCAGGAGTACTGCGCCACTCCAACGCGTCAAGCCTACGGCACGGCGCAAATGGGCACCCTCCCTGGCGCCCTCATTCCCCGGGCCCACTCCTCGCGTCAGCCGCAACAAGACACTTTTGCAGATACTCCAAAGCGCGCGCCACGTGCTTCTTCGCCATTCGACCGCTGATCGACATTTCGCGGGCGACCTGGTCGAAGGTTCGGCCTTGCAGCACATGGAGGGCGAAGGCCTCCAGGCATCGGGGCGGCAAGCGGGCGATCGCACGCTCCACAATCGCCAGACGTTCCTTCGCCTCGACTATCGACTCCGCCGAAAATTCGTGGGTCTCCGCTTGCAGCAGCGCAATCTGGCGGAAGCGCTCGACGCGAGCATCGCGGCGCTTCCTATCGATCGCAAGGTTGATCGCGACGCGCCATAGGTAGCCGACCAGCACACTGATTGCGCCTGGACGCTCGAGGGTCAGCAGTTTGGTGTAGGCTTCCTGCACGATCTCCTTCGCATCCTCGATTGATCCGATCCGTCCTGCCACAAATCGCACGAGCGCCGCATGATGATCTCTGGAGAGTTCTCCGAGCGCGGCCGAATGAGCCGTCAAGGTACCCGCAGATTTGTTGCCGGGCGGCAGTTCGGGTTGCTGGACAACCGACTCCCGTCGGGCGAGGCGGCGCTGAGCGCTCACAGGCCAGCCACCACGGCGTGACACTTCGACGATGGGATCCCCACATGGGGAACCTCAGTTTGGCTGCCGGCAGCACGATCTTCCTGATCGCCGCAGGGAGGAGCCATGATCTGTCGCTGGATCGCTTTCCGAGTGAAATCCGGTTTTCGGTTTTGCGGTTTTGCTGCGAGTCTTCGAGAATCCAACCACCGACTCCGTCTGTTCCGACAGTCGGTTTTAGTATTTCATGCCGATCGGCCGCTATTTCTTTACTGACTTAAATTTTCCATCTGATCTTGCACGACACTAGCCACCGAGGACTCGTACGCGTCGAATACTCACACCCTAACCGTCGGTTGCACGACGTATGCCATGCGTCCAACCGTAGATCCAAGAAGTCTTGGCTTCGCGGATGGGGGCACGACAGAATGTCTTGAGTTTTTCCCATCGGTCTGGCACATGTCGTCCATCCCATGGCGACTGACGGCGCAACGCACTCCCGATCCGGCGCTGCCTGGCGGCCCGCGCCCACTGGCGATTCCACTGGCCTGTCCCCCCGGGCACCCCTAGAGTGCCGCGCACGTTTGCGGCGCCGACTGTGCGCTCGCATCAGCCAGGCGAGTTTCGAGTGGCTGGACCCGATCAGACTACGGACGACCGATGGAACAGCCGCTCAAGACCTGCGCCGGCATATTCACGCGACGTGGCGGCTGCAACGCTGTGTGATGATGAGCTGGCGCTCGGCGCGTTATGCGCGGCTCTTGAGGATGTGCCGCAGACGGGGCTACTCGCTCGAGGACGCGAGGGAGCTGGTCCAGGAGGCGTATTTGCGCTTCTTCGATTACCGGCGGTCAAGGAAGATCAAGAACCCCGATTCGCTGCTGCGGCGGATCATCATCAATCTTTCCATTACCCGCTTTCATCGCGAGCGGTCGCACCCGGTGAGATTCGTGAGCATTGAAAGGCTGGGCAGACTGGGGTTGCTCGTCGATCCCGCCCCCGGCCCCGAGCGCACGGTCGCCGCCGAGCAGGAACTCGACGCTGTGGCGGACCTGCTGAGCGCCGTGAGCCCACGGACGTGTCAGATATTCCTGGCGCAGCGCGGCGGATACAGCTACGAGGAGATCGCAGCTGCATTCGCCGTCAAGCCGCGCACGGTGGAGAAGCACGTTGCATCCGCGGCTCTCCTTTTGGAAGAAATGATGCCTACGGGTCCGGGACGCTCCTGATGCCTGCCTCGGGGCGCACGGGGACTTCGTGAGGGCTGTGCTGACCGCACAACTCCCCCGATCTCGGCGAAGTTCGCGTCTCGTGCAGCCGCCGCGGCATCGCATGGCGCGATGCCGTACTCGAGCGCGAATTGCACTCCCCATTGCCTCAGTGGCGGGGCTCTCGCGCCTCCCGTCTCATGGACGCTTGGCTGCCGCGGGGATGTGCTCCTCGAACCAGCCGACCGTACGCGCGGCGTAATCGACGGTCGCAGGCCATTTGCGCACGCCGTGTCCTTCCTGCGGGTAGGTCACGAGCACCGATTTCACGCCGTTCTCGAGCAGGGCGTTGTGGAATTGCACGGCCTCTTCCGGCGGCGTGCAGCGATCGAGCACGCCGCAGGTGGACAGCGTCGGGGTCTTGGCCCGGTGAGCGAAGTTGATCGGGCTGCGGTCGAAGTACTTGCCTCCCGGGTTCGTGTAGCTGTCCTTGAGGAACAGCGACACGAAATGCGGGATGTTGGAGATCAGGTGCTCCGTCACCTGGTTGGTGACGGGTGAGACGGCGACCGCGGCCCCGAAGCGGGGGTCCTGGGTGATGAGCCACGCGGTCATGTAGCCGCCGTAGCTGCCGCCGGTCACCCCGAGCCGGGCGGGATCGGCGAGGTCTCGGCTCACCAGGTAATCGAGACCGGAGAGATAGTCGTAGGTGTCCGCCCCTCCCATGTCCCCGAGCACCGGCCGAACGAACTCCTGACCGCGCCCGGTGCTGCCCCGCGGATTGGGCAGGAACATGGCATAGCCGCGCTTGAGCAGCATCAGGGTCGCGATGCTGCGGCGGCCGAGCCAGAAGGGCCGGTAATGCCACACGGGGCCGCCGTGCACGTTGAGGATCAGCGGATACGGGCCGCGGCCGGCCGGCTTCAGGAGCAGGCCGTGGATCTCGAGGCCATCCGGAGCCTGCCATTTCACGGTCTCGACGCCGCCCAGGACGGACAGCGCCTCATGGGCGCCGGGATCGAAGGACTTGATGGTCTGGTAGCGTCCCCCCCGGATGACGGCGATCTCCGGCGCCCGGGTGAAGCCCTCGCCCACCAGCGCGCAGTCGCCCGCCTCGCCAATGCCTGCGATCGCGGTATAGAAGCCGCCGGTCGTGATCTCCGCGCTCGCCCACACCTCCTCGAGCTGCCCCGACTGGACGTCGAAGAGGCAGACGACGGTCTCGAAATCACGGTGGCCGGCGAGGAGCAGATGCCGGTCGGAGCGCCATTCCGTGTGGGTGACGTCCACCCCTCGCGTGGCGAGGGTCCGAACCTCCCCGCTCTGGGTGTCTATCAGCTTGAGGTCGCCGGCGACGATCCAGCGGTCGCTGCAGAGCGCCTCCACCACCGCGATGTGGCGGCCCGAGGGCGAGGCGCTGGGCCAGCCCAGCTGATCCTGCGGGGTATAGACGTCCCGGCTCGCGCCGCCGTCGGTCCTGATGACGGTCAGCCGGGCGGTATACCAGAGGCCCTCGCTGGCGCCGGGGGAGACGATGGCCGTGATCGCATCGTTACCGCACCATGCGGCCTCCCAGACGTTGCTATTGGCGGGGCTGACCTGGGAGAGGCGGCTCTCCTCGAGGTCATAGACCCAGGCGCTGCGCCAGCGGTACGCCTCCTCCCCGGTGTCGACGGTCGGCAGCCACGGCGGAAGGTCCTGGGCGGCCGTCTTGGTCGGCGCCGCGCCCTGCGCGCCGGCGAGGTCCGCGCCGTGGCCGGCGACGCCGAGCAGGATCCGGCGGCCATCGGGCGACCAGTGCAGGTATTCCACCCAGCCCTCGACCGGAGGGGTCGCGCGGCACTCCCCGGTATCGGCATCGAGCAGGTGGAGCTGGAAATCCCCGGACTTGCGCCGGTCGGAGAGGAAAGCGATCCGGCGGCCGTCGGGCGCCAGCTTCGGTGCCCGGTCGGTGTTGGGGCCGAACGTGAGGACGCGGGTATCGCCGCTCGTCAGGTCCGTCAGGCAGATCCGCGAGAGCGTCTCGTTGGCGGGGTCGATGAGGTTGCCCGTGAAGACGGCCCGGCGGCCATCCGCCGAGATCTCCCCCGCATCGGCGATCAGACCGCTCCCGGGGCGGCGGAAGGTGCGATAGAGGGCCTCGGTCTCCCGATACAACGGGGTATCGCGAATGTCTCTTTGCATGAGCTCTCCCCTTTGGTCTTTTTTTCCCAGAATCGAAAGAATGACGCCATCGCCGCTTGCCGTCCAGTGGCAACTTGCTTTTTTGCTTCAGCCGGCCCCGTCGAATCGGGCGAGCGCATAGGCTGTGGGATCGACCGCAGCCGAGCCGCCCGTCAGCAGATCCGTCAGGAGTTGCCCCGATCCCGCCGCCATCGTCCACCCCAGGTGTCCGTGGCCCGTGTTGATCCAGAGATTGCCGACGGGAGTCGGGCCGATGATGGGCACCCCGTCGGCCGACATCGGCCGCAGCCCGCACCAGGGCTTCGCCTGCCCCCGCTCGAGGGCCGCCGCGGGCAGCACCTGTCTGACGAGCCTCAGGAGGTTGCGGATGCGGGCCTCGGGCAGGGAGAGGTCATAACCGGCGAACTCCGCGGTTCCCGCGACCCTGATGGCTCCCTCCAGGGGCACCACCACGGCATGAAAATCATCGTCGCAGACAGGCTGCGTGAACGGCGGGTCGAGCCGCGGATGCTCGAAGGTCAGCGAGTAGCCCTTCGCCGGCCGCACGGGAATGTCCAGACCGAGCTCCTTCAGCAGGAGCGGGCCGTAGCTGCCGGCGGCGACGACATAACGGTCGGCGCTGAGCCGGGCGCCGCCGCTCAGCACCGCCGTCACGTTGCCCTTTCGGACCTCGATGCCGGTGACGGAAGTGCGGAAGCGGAACTCCACGCCGGCGCGGCGGGCCTGCTCTGCGAGACCCACCGTGAACTTGTAGGCATTGCCGAGCTCGTCGAAAGGGTAGTGGATCCCTCCCGCGAGCCGCGGGGCGATCGGCGCCAGCGCGGGCTCCAGGGCCACGATCTCATCGGCCGTCACGCGGCGCAGCGTCAGGCCGTGCTCCCGCAGCCTCTCGCCCCACTCCACCGCCCGCTCGAGGGCCGCGCGGTCGCGGATGAGCCGCAGCGACCCCCGCGAGCCGTGGCCGTATTCGATCCCTGTCTCCCGGCGCAGCTCCCCCAGGACCTCGAGCGAGCGCAGCGCGAGCCTCAGGTTGCTGATCGAGTTGCGTTGGTAGCGCTCCAGGGTGGAGTTGCGCAGAAACGCCGCCCCCCAGCGTCCGAGATGCGGCAAGGCCTTGAGACGCAGCTTGAGCGGCGAGTCGGAGCGGCCGATGGACGCCAGCAGCACCCGCCAGCTCCCGGGCGCATTCCAGGGCTCGGGCATGCTGGGTGTCAGGAGAGAGCCGTTGGCGAAGCTCGTCTCCTGCCCAGGTCCCTCCTGACGGTCGAGGACGGTGACCTCCCAACCGCGGCGGGCGAGGAAATAGGCGGACGTGGTGCCGATCAGGCCGCTGCCGATGATGATCGCTTTCAACTGCGTTCCAGGCTTCCGACGGAGGAAGCCCAGCCTACCTCGGCAGCCGCCGCGCAGCCAAGGCGCTCGCTAGAGGCGATGCCAGTAGGCGTTGCCGACGCAGGGCACCTGCCCAATCTTGGCTGCAATCAACGACAGGTGCCCTTCCGTCAGTCCCGTGACGTCGATGCGGATGTATAACGTACCCGTCGTGCCTTGCTCCGCGAGTACACGGCGCGGGACTACATTGAGGGACTGAAAGCAGTTCAGGACGCGTGCGAGCGCGCCCGGGTCGGCATCAGCGCTGACGCGCAGGCAGAGCGCCTGTGTCGGGTCTTCTTCGGGCTTCTCTTGAAGAGCCAGCTCTTGGGTCATGGGATCGGTTCCTCATCGCAATCTCACCTCGATCGAGCACACGGAAAGCCCCGGCTTTCAGCGAAAGCCGGGCAGGTAATCGAGCCGATCTGGCGGATGAGGACCGTCATGACTGCGGTCGAGTATGCCCCACCGTCCGGAATAAAGTCACGTGCTCGGCGCATTTCCCGTGCAACGCGCAGCGAAAAGCCATCAGCCGGCATCCGTGCTTCGCACACTGCCGCTGCTCTAGACCCACCCGCCGTCGACGATGTAGTGCTGGTTGGTGCAGGCGCTCGCCTCCTCCGAGGCCAGGAAGACCACGAAGCTCGCCACCTCGGCCGGCGTGAGCTTTCGCTTCAGGCACTGCCGCGCCATGATCTCGGCCTCCGCCTGCGGAGTGACCCATTTATCGAGCTGACGCTGAGTCATGATCCAGCCGGGCGCGACGGCGTTCACGCGTATGCCGTAGGCGCCGAAATCGCGTGCGAGGGAGCGCGTCAGACCCAACACAGCCGACTTCGACGCGGTGTATCCCGCCATTCCGCCCTGACCGATGATCCAGGAGATCGAGCCGAGGTTGATGATCGAGCCGCGCCCGGCCGCCTTCATTCCAGGCAGGACGGCCTGCGCACAGAAGAACTGGTGCTTGAGGTTCACCGCGATCCGGCTGTCCCACACGGCCTCGGTGACCTCCTCCGTGGGATGGCGCTCATCGTGCGCGGCGTTGTTGACCAGCACCTGGATTGGTCCGAGGAGCTTGGCTATCGCCGCCACGGATCGCTGCAGCGCCGCAATGTCGGTGAGGTCGCAGGGCTCGAAGTGCACGGGTGTTCCCGCGGCCTGAAGCTCCCGCACCAGCGCACGCGAGGGCTCCACGGCGATGTCGACGAAGGCGACCTTCGCCTGCTGCGCCGCGAACCGCCGCACGATCGCCTCGCCGATCCCCGAGCCGCCGCCCGTGACCAGCACCACCTGTCCCTTCAAGTCAGGATAAATCGCCGCCATCTGCCTTCGCTCTCTCCGATTGCTCGTGTGTCGAAACGGTGTTCACTTCCACCGGCCGCTGCCCCGCCGCCGGCGCCTCGAAGCTGAAGAGGTCCCCCGCCAGGGGCTGCGCCGCGCGCTCCCCGGCAGTCATGCCCTTCCAGGCGGTGGTGACGTAGGCCGTGCGGCGATCCGGGCCACCGAAGGCGATCTTCGTGACCTGGGCGCACGGCAGGCGCACCGTCGCGAGCAGCTTGCCCGCGGGCGAGTAGCGGCGCACGCCCCAGCCGCCCCAGAGAGCGATCCAGACACAGCCTTCCTCATCCACCGTGGTGCCGTCCGGCCAGCCGGCGCCGTCCTCGATGCGCACGAAGACACGCTTGCCCGTGAGGCGGTTCGGCTCCGGCCGGTCGAACGCGTAGACGGTCCGGTTGGCGGTGTCGGTGTGATAGAACACCCTGCCGTCGGGACTGAACGCCGGACCGTTCGTAATGACATAACCCTGATCGAGCATGACGCACCGCCCGTCCGCATCCAGACGGTACAAGGCGCCGCTCGGGGCGCTCTCCGGATCGTGCATCGAGCCGAACCACAGCGTGCCCTCTGGACTCACGCACGCATCATTCAGCCGGTTGGCGGGAAGATGAGGCTCGACGTGAGCCAGGTGCACGAATACTCGGGCCTGGGGATCGAACCGGTGCAGCCCCGTCTTCAGGCCCGCGACGAAGCCGCCGCCGCGCAGCGGCGCGAGAAACCCAGGCTGCTCCGGCGCCGTCCAGACCTGGTGCTCGCGGCTGCCCGGATGCCAGCGGTGCGCGCGCCGGCCCTTGATGTCGACGAACCAGAGCGCCGCCTCGCGCTCCACCCACACCGGTCCCTCGCCGAGCTCGGCGGCGACCTCGCATACGTGCGTCGCATCCATGATCACGACCTCCTGCAACAGGACCTTCGTTTCAGGCGGCGAAGCATACCCGCATCCGGCTCAATTGTCCGAGTTGACCACCCCGAGCGTCACGCGCGCCTCGAGGCGCTCCCCGGGCGCGAGCAGCCGGTTGCCGGTGATGGCCGCGGGGGCGGAGCGGTTGACCGCATTCGGCATCTGGCTCACCGGCTCGACGCAGAAGAAGTCCTTGTCCGGGGGACTGTAGATGTGCAGCCAGTGCAGCGGGCGGCTCGCCGCGAGCACGAGGCGCAGGCGCTCCTCGGGCAGCAGAATCTCCGCGACGCCGGGCCAGCCGGTGTGGCAGTGATCGATGAGCTCCGGCCGCGCGAGCTCATCCCCGCGGCCCCACTGCCCGAAGCGCGTGCCGTGCGCGAGCCGTAACGGCAGCAGCTCCTCGTCCGTGAGCCACACGCCCTCGAGCTGCGCCTTGAGCAGCGCCCCGCGCCCCTTGTGGAAGTACGGGTGCCAGCCGAGGCCCGCGGGCATCGGTGTGTTATCGCGGTTCTCGAGCGTGAGGACGACCTCCAGGCTGTCCGCCTGCAGGGTCAGCGACTGCGTGGCGGCGTAGTGCCAGGGCCAGCTGTCGGCGGGATGCTCGAAGGAGAGCCGCGCGCAGTTTCCCGCCGCCGACTCCACCCGCCAGGGGCGCCGCCAGGCATGGCCATGGAGCGGATGCGCCTGGCCGGGCGCATTGCGCTCGAGCCGCAGCTCCCGCCCGCCCACTCGAAAGCGCCCGCCGGCGATGCGGTTGGCGAATGGCACGAGCGCGAAGGCCGCAGTCTCGAAAGGGTCACTGGCGCCGGCCGGGGTCGGCCGCAGCACATCGCGCCCCTGATAGCGCAGCGTCGCCACCGCGGCGCCGAGGTCGGGCAGCAGCTCGAGGGTCAGCTCCCCATCGGCGAGGGAGATCGGGTCGCGCCCCATCCCCTACTGCTGCGCCGCCTTGGTCGCGGCGAGGTCGGCGTGGGGGTGATGGCGATGCCACAGCTCCTGGATGGACTCGAGCGTGCGCCCCTTGGTCTCGGGCACGTAGCGGATGACGAACAGCGCCGCGAGCACCGAGCAGGCGCCGTACACCCAGTAGGCGAAGCCGTGATTGAAGTGCTCGTTCAAAGTGGCGCTGCCGTCCATCATCGGAAAGGTCATCGAGACGACGAAGTTCATGAGCCACTGCGCGGCGACGGCCACCGACATGGCCTTGCCGCGGATGGAGTTGGGAAAGATCTCCGACAGCATCACCCAGACGCAGGGTCCCCAGGAGAAGGAGAACCCGAGGATGTACACGACGACCGCCGCGAGAGCGAGGTAGGACGCCCCGCCGTGCGTTGCCGTGGCCGTCAAGGCGACCAGGTGCCGGTCGAAGAGGAACCCGAGGAAGACCATGGCCGCCGCCATGATCAGGGCGCCGGCGATCAGCAGCGGGCGGCGCCCGAGCTTGTCCACGGTGAAGGTCGCGATCAGCGTGAACACCGTCATGGTCACGCCGTCGAAGATGGCGGTGTCGAGCAGAGCGCCGTTGGTCGAGGCGCCCATGTTCTCGAACATGTGCGGCGCGTAATAGAGCACGGCGTTGATGCCGACCACCTGCTGGAAGATCGAGAGCATCACCCCGACGACGATCACGAGCATCCCGAAGCTCAGGAGCGGCCGGGTATGCTCGATGAGGGTCGCCTTGATCTCCTGCAGCGTCGACTGCGCCGCGCCGTCGCCGACCAGGCGCTTCAGCAGCCCGAGCGCCTCCTCATCGCGGTCCTTGAGCACGAGAAAGCGCGGCGTCTCCGGCACCAGCATCATGACGATGATGAGGAGCATGGCGGGGATCGCCGCCGAGGCCAGCATGTGCCGCCAGGCGGTCGTCATGAGGTAGGCGCGGTCATGGCCCCGCTGGATCGCGTAGTTGACGAAGTACACGACCATGATGCCCACCACGATCGCGATCTGCTGGAAGGTGACCAGCATGCCGCGCGAGGCAGGCGGGGAGACCTCCGCGATGTACATCGGCGCCAGCATGGACGCCATGCCGATGGCGGCGCCCGCCATCACGCGGTAGAAGAGGAAGGCCGGCAGCGCGTGGTAGCCGACGGCGCCGAAGATGCTCCAGAAGAACTCGGGATAGCCCGCGCCGAGGGAGGAGAGGAAGAAGAGCACCCCGGCGATGAGCAGTCCCGCCTTGCGCCCGAGCCGGGTGGAGACCGGGCCCGCGATGCCGGCGCCGACCGCACACCCGAGGAGCGCGATCGAGATCGCAAACCCCGAGAGGAAGTCCGACACGCTCGGGGACAGGTGCAGCGGCAGGATGAAATTGTGGGTGATCGCATCCGTCGCGCCCGAGATCACCGCCGTGTCGTAGCCGAACAGCAGCCCGCCCAATGTTGCCGCGACCGTGAGCGCCGCCACGAGTCCCGGATTGCCCTTGCTCATTGAAACCCCCTCGATCTCGAATTGAATGATCCGCCACCCATTCTCGCACACCGCCCATCGGTGCGAGGCCCCACCCGTCACCCCGGCTGCAGCAGGCCGCGGGCGGCGAGATTGCGCATGAGCGCCCCGATCCCGAGCGTCCAGGGCGGCGCGTGCTCGCAATGCGTGACCCGGTTCTCGAGCGCGCCCAGATGCCCGCTCGAGATGCGCACCCGGTCGCCGCGCCGGTGCGTGAAGCCGAGACCCGGCGTGTCGCGGTCCGCGACCGGGGCGAACATCGTGCCGAGAAAGAGCGCGAACCCGTCCGGATACTGATGATGGCGCCCGGTCGTCTGGCCGATGAGCTCGAGCGGATCGCGGCTGATGAGCCGCATGGAGCTCGCGCCCTGAAGCCGGAAGCCCTCCTCGCCCTGAACCTCGAGCGTCACTTCCGCCGTGCGCACCTGATCCAGGGTGAACCCGCCATCGAAGAGGCGGATGAAGGGGCCGATGGCGCACGAGGCGTTGTTGTCCTTCGCCTTGCCGAGGAGCAGCGCGCTGCGGCCCTCGAGGTCCCGCAGATTGACGTCGTTGCCGAGCGCGGCGCCGACCGCGCGGCCCGCCGGATCGCAGATCAGCACCACCTCGGGCTCCGGGTTGTTCCATCGGGAATCCGAGCGCACGCCGATCCACTCGCCCCAGCCGACGGCCGACAGCACCGGCGCCTTGGTGAAGACCTCCGCATCGGGCCCGATCGCGACCTCGAGGTATTGCGACCACCATCCCGCCGCGAGCAGCGCCTTCTTCAGGCGCACCGCCTCCGGCGAGCCGGGACGCACCGCGCCGATCTGCGTACCGATCCGCTGCTCCAGGGAATCGCGGACACTCTGCGCTGCCGCCGCATCGCCCCGCGCACGCTCCTCGATGAGGCGCTCCAGAGCGGATGTCGCGAAGGTCACGCCGCATGCCTTGAGGCACTGCAAATCGACGGGCGAGAGCAGCGTCGGCACCTGCCGCTCGTCCGCGCGCTCCCAGGCCGGCAGGAGCGGCATCGCCTCGAGATCGCCGAGGTCCCTGCCCGGCACGTCAGGCTCCCCCCGCCAGCGGGCGATGAACTCGGAGCTCGTCGGCGCGAAGGCGGAAACATCCAGCACCCGTCCGCGGCGCACGAGGATGGGAGTGGGGCCTTCTTCGGTCAGCAGCCGGCCGAGGAGCACCGCCTGGCGCCAGTCTCGGGGCAGGAAATCGAGCATGGACGCGCCTCCCGGGGCGCTCGTACTGGTAGCGTTACCATCCGTCACCGCCGCTTCGCTGTCAAGGGCCGCGCGGCGCCCGGCGCAGCCGCCGACTGGCGCGCGATCAGGGCGTGGGGGATCAGCCGGTGCAGACTCTCCTCCCCGGCGCCGCGCTGCGGCCGCCGCGACTTGCGCGGCGGCGTCCTCACTGGATCGCGAACGCACGATACGAATGCGGCGCCAGCCGCACCACGAAGCTCCTCTCCCCCGCCTCCCCGGGCGCCGGCCCCGGCGTGATGTCCGGTGCGGGCAGCACGGCCTCACCGGAGACGAGATCCACCAGCCTCGAGGCGCCCGCCTTCACGAAGATGCGCACCGTCGCCGGGCTCGCCCGGTAGGACTCCACGATGAGGGTGCGGTTGTCGTACGCGAAGAGGCTCACGCGCGCCGGCGCGTCGATGCGCAGCGGAAACCTCGCGAGCAGATAGCCGCGCAGCTGGTTGAGCACCGGCTCGGGCAGCTCGTAGAGATCGCCCATGTTGGCCGGCACGTCGAGGACGTAGAGCTCCCCGGGCCCGTACTGGGTGCCGAGCAGGATCGGCACCGCATTCGCCGCGGCCTCGCCGCGGATGAGCGGCCAGCTGTCGTTGGTGTAGAAGTGGATCTGCGGGAAGATCACCGGGCGGTTCCTGACACCCGGCACGTCGAGATCCCCGCCCCCGTGGGGCCCGAAGGTCCCGTAGTAGTGGCGCGCGAGGATGGGCAGGCCGCCGTAGCTGATCTCGGCCACCTTCCCGATACCCCGGTGCTTCAGGGCATGCAGCAGGCCCGAGGTGATGATGACATCGCCGCCCGCCTCAAGATTGCCCTCGATCTCCTTCACGATGTGCGGATCCTGCGCGGCCTCCTCGGTGAGGAGCGTCACCGGCGCGTCCTTGGGGAAGCGCGGCGTCATGTCGATGGGGATGCCGATGTTGCCGAGGTAGTTCTGCAGGAAGTCCTCTTCCGAGGAGGACTGGTAGGGCTTGTAGCTCTCGATGCCGACCGGCGTCCCGAGCCTGCCCACGAAGGCATCGACCTCGGAGAGCGCGTAGCCGGCCACGCGCGCCCAGCCGGGCACCGCCTCGCTCCCCGCCGGGGCGTGGAACGACTTCAGCATGGCGCTCCAGCGAAAGCTCGTGTGCTCTCCCGCCCAGGGCCGGTCACCCTCGATGGCCGGCGCGGGCGATGCGAGCTGCGTCCAGCTGAAGAGCGTGATCTCGGGCGCCTTGGCGAATATCGTGTCCCAGAGCTGCTCGGCGTAGCGGTCGGCATAGCGCGTGCCGAAGGTGTCGACCCAGCCGCCGCGGTTGCCCCCGTGCGGGCGGATGTTGCTGTAGTAGCGGAAGATCTCGTAGCTCTCGTACTGCTGCAGCAGCTGATAGGTCGCGACCGGATCGCGCGTCTCGGTGCCGGTGTAGATGGCATCGAAGAGCTTCGGTCCCTGATCGAGGTCGAAGCCGAGCCCCTGGAAGTGCTCGTACCAGTTCGGGTACTTGATGATCACCCTGACGTGCGGGTTCGCCTTGCGCGCGGGCCCGAGGATCACGTGCTTCGCGACCCAGTCCATCTTGCGCAGCCGGTATTGCGTCCAGGTGAGGGAGCCCTTGTCGCGGATGTCGGCGCGGCTTCGCGTGTTGTAGAAGGTGAAGTCATCGAGGATGACGGTGTTGAAGTGGCTCGCCGCCATCCGCACGGCGCGCCTGGCCATCGCGACGTCCTCGGGCTTGGCGTAATCGAAGCTCTCGAAGAGCCCGTGCACGTCCGGGGCCGTGAGGCAGATCCCCCCATCGACCGTGATGCCCCGCTTCCTGAAGAAGGCCGCGATGCGATCGAGCGAGGCGGGATCGGCGAAAACGCCGCCGCGGTAGTCCTCGAGATACACCTTGTTGAAGTGCACCTGGCTCCAGATGCGCTCGAACTGCCGGCGCAGCACCTTGGGGTCCGCCAGCTGCCGGGTGGACTCCACCGGGATGTACACCGCGACGCTGAAATTCCGGTACGGCCGCTGCGGCGGCGCGGCAAGCGCGCTCCCGCAGCCGAGCGCGAGACACGCCGCGGCGATGACACTTCGCGAAGTCGACCTCTTACCCATCACATCCTCCCCGCGCGGGCGGCGCAGATCCCACCATGACCCTCGACTGCGGCGCCCGAATACGCGACGGT